>RXJW01000055.1 GCA_003963005.1 Burkholderiales bacterium | reverse complement strand
CACAGCCGGCATCAGCCGATGCCGGCCCCAAGCCCTGGGTCAATGTTCAATCGGCAGGGTGGGTCAAATTTAGATCGGCGCCAACACCCCGTGGAACGGCGTGCCGTTGCGGTCAGCATGTGGGGTGCCGTGGGCGCCCTGGCCGCGGCCGTCGGGCCGGGGTTGGGTTCCATCCTGGTGGACACCTTGGGCTGGCGCTGGGCCTTCTTCATCAACGTGCCGCCTGCCATCTGGGCCTTGATTCGCGCGCGAACGCAAATTCCTGCCGAGAGGCGGACAGGCAGGGTCGCGAATGTGGACCTGATCGGCGTGGCCCTGCTGATCGTCGGCATGGGGGCTCTGACAGCGGCCGTCATCGCGTTCGGAGAACACGCGGCGTCGGCCCAAGTCGGCTGGCTCTCGGCCGCGCTGGGTGTCGTCTGCATCCTGCTGTTCGTGTTCTGGGCCAACTTCCAGGAGGAGCCGGCGCTCGATCTCTCGCTGTTCGCCAACCGCACCTACAGCGCGGTCAATCTGGCCACACTCGCCTTCGGCATCGCGTTCACGATGATGTTCTTCGGTTTCTTCTTCTTCATGACGGGCATCTGGAAGTACAGCCTGCCGATGGCCGGCGTGGCGGTCACGCCCGGCCCGCTGCTCGTGATTCCCGTGGCGATGCTGTCAGGGCGTGCCGCAGCGCGCGTCGGGCACAGGCCTTTCCTGATCGGGGGAAGTCTGCTGGTTGCCGCAGGGGGTGTCTGGCAGGCCATCGTGCCGGGCGTCGAGCCCAGCTACGTTCTTCACTGGCTGCCGAGTCAGCTCGTCACCGGGATCGGGGTGGGCATGGCCTTGCCCTCGTTCTCGGGTGCAGCCGTGGCCAGCCTGGGTCCCAGTCGCTTCGGCGTCGGCAGTGCCGTCAATCAAGCGCTGCGGCAGTTCGGCAGCGTCGTCGGCGTGGCCTTGACCGTCGTGATCGCCGGCGGCAACCACTTCGACCTGACCCGTTTCCAGACCCTGGCACAAACCTATGCCGGGTTTGCCGTGCTGGCGGCGCTCCTGTGCTTGCCCGTCAAGACGCGTCCTGGCCCATGAGGCCGCGCCAACTTTGCGGCGACACCGCGGGACCCACCTCGCGTATCGGGCGACCGGAAGACGACGGCCGGCCGTCCAGCGGCGCATCTCGTGCGGCAGCTCTCCTCGTTGACGAGGGTGACGGCTGCCACGGTGCATCCCGCCTCCAACTCCGAGTTGTCGACGGCGTGGGTGCCGCGCACCGTCTCAACCTCGCGCAGCAGCCGTTCACCCGCCGCTGCAATGGCTGCCAGCATCAGCTCATCCTTTCCACCTGGAAAGTAGTGATAGAGCGAGCCGCGAGGCGCATCGGCGCTGCGGAGCGCGTCGGTCAGCGACGTTCCCGCCACGCCCTTGCGGCCCACCAACAGCATGGCTGCTTGCACCATCCGCTCACGGGCATCGCTCGGCATAGGGCCTCGTCATCGCCCGCAGCCTCGGGTTTTCCTTATGACATCCATCATACGGGTGGATATTATGACCGTTGTCATAAACAACCCGGGGAGCGCACATGCTGAGCCCCACGCGCCGAGTCTTGCTGACGCTGATCTGCTGTCTGCACAGCGCACCGGCCACGTCTGCCGATCTACAACCTGCCAGGAAGCCCGCCATGAACCTTCAAGACATCCAGCAAGCCGTGGTCGGGGATTGGGTCAGCATCGCCCCGGAGGTTCGGCCCAGCGGTCAGCGCAATGCGGATGGCACGCCGAAGCCGCTGTACCTGGCCAGAGAGTTCAGGGCCTTGGCGCCCGATCGTTTCGAACTCGCCGTCACGACCTTTGCAGACCCCTACGGCAAGTTGCCGTTGGCAAGGATGTTCCTCAAGGGCCATATGGTCTGGCGAGGGGGCCATCCGCTGGCAGAAGGCGCGCAGAAGGTGGACTTCATCGCCGATGAGGCCTACGACGTCACACCCCTGCTCCAGGGCTTTGCAGACGTGCTCAACCAAGTCGCCGCCTACGGGTACGCGAAATGGGAGGTCGGTCAGAAGCAGAGCGTGTTCGAGAAGGCCTTCGTACCCTTCGGCCTGACCGCGGGTTCGCACTTCATGGAGTACGACCTGGTGTACCTGAACCAGGGCCTCCTGTTCTGGGGCGCTCGCCATCCGGACGGGCGTGGCTTCGACAGCGAACAGAATCGTCCGACCAACCTGCAGATCCCGCTGATGCGCCGTTGACGGCACGAAGGCACCCGCTGGGCCGGGTGGCGGCGCGTTCATCGCCGGACCCCGAAAAAATTCGCCCTACGCCACTTGAAACAGCCATCGCACGCCTGCAAATATTGCTGCCATCATATTTAGTGGCGCATCAAGGAAAGACACCCATGAACATCAAAGACTCCGTCATCCTCGTCACCGGCGCCAACCGTGGTCTCGGTCAGGAGTTCGCCAAGCAAGCACTGGCACGCGGCGCTCGCAAGGTGTATGCAGCTGCGCGTGACCCGGCATCGGTCAAGCTCGCAGGCGTCACGCCTGTCCAGCTGGATGTCACCGATGCAGCGCAGATCGCCCAGGCCGCGGCACAGCTCGGTGACGTCAACGTGCTGATCAACAACGCAGGCATCGCGCGAATCGGCGGGGCTGTTGGCGAGAACAGCCAGGTCCAGCTGCGCGAGCAACTGGAGACGAATGTGTTCGGCATCCTGAACCTCGTCCAGGCCTTCGCCCCCATCCTCGCGGGTCACGGGGGTGGTGCGGTGCTGAACGTGCTGTCCGTCCTCAGCTGGGTCAATGCACCGGTCATTGGCGGCTACGGCATCTCCAAGGCCGCCGCTTGGAGCCTGACCAATACGCTGCGGCACGAACTCCGCAAGCAGGGCACCTTGGTGACGGGCCTGCATGCCGGCTTCATCGACACGGACATGACGCGCGGCTTCGAGGCACCCAAGGCGAAACCGGAGGACGTGGTCCGCCAGGCACTCGATGGGCTGGAGGCCAAGGCGGAGGAGGTGTTTGTAGACGACACCACGCGCTTCGTGCACGGCGCGCTCTCCTCCTCCGTCTACCTCAAAGACATTCTTGCCGGCTGACTCGGTCCAGCCCATCAACCAGGAGCATCCGCATGAACAAGCTCATTCGCAGCCTTGTCTTGGCTGCCTGCGCTGTGGCGCTGCCGCCGGCGGCACTTGCGGCAACACCCGGCAAGCCTGCCGGCGCGGTTGCCGCCGCGCTTGAATCCGCACCGACGCAGTTTGTGGAAGCGGCGGGCATCAAGTTCGCCTACCGGGTCATTGGCAGTGGCGACGGTACGCCCTTGCTGCTGCTGCAGCACTTCATCGGCACCATGGACTACTGGGACCCCCGGGTGGTGAATGGATTGGCCCGCCACCGCCAAGTCATCGTGTTCGACAACACAGGCATCGGCGCATCCTCGGGAAAGGTGCCCGACAACGTCGACCAGATGTCGACTGACGCGCTGGCCTTCGTGCAAGCCCTCGGCTACAGGCAGGTGGATGTGCTGGGGTACTCGCTCGGCGGCATGGTGGCTCAGCAATTGGCTGCTCGGCACCCGACTCTTGTACGCAAGGTGGTGCTGGCCAACACGGTTCACCCTGGCGGCGGCAATGACCTGATGAACGTGCTGGGCAAGGCCACCACCCAGAAGCAATACCCGGATCCCCGCATGGTCCTGTTCTTCACGGAGTCGGAGCGCAGTCTTGCCGCCGGGCGAGCCTTCCTCGAACGAGTGAATCAGCGAAAGGCCGATCGTGACCCGGAAAACCCGCCCGAGGTGGCCGGTGCACACGCCAAGGCCATCATCGTCTTCTCCTCCACACCGGACCCCGAAAACAAGCTGCTGAACGCCATTCGGCAGCCGGTGCTCGTGGTGACGGGTAGCAACGACACCATGTTGCCGTCCAAGAGCTCGTACGAGATGTACAAGCTGCTGAAAGACGCGCAACTGGTCATGTACCCGGACTCCAACCACGGGGCGATCTTTCAGTACGCGGATCGCTTCGTTGCCGAGGTGGATGCCTTCTTGAAGGATTGACGCGCCGTCCCGCGCGAAGGGCGCCCAGTCGGGCGCCCTTGCCTTTGCGCGGTCGCTGCCAGCGTCGGCTGCACGCCGGTGTGCCGAGCGCGCACGGTCGGGCTCACGGCCCCGCAAGGGCTCGGGCCGCTTGGCCGAACTGCAAGAGTGCATTGCTCCAGCGGGCCTTTTTGATGCGCCTGCTAACCCCTAAATTAACTTCACCGACGCGACGGACTGACGCTGTCAGACCCGCCGCCCAAACCACCCGGCTGCTACAGCCCAACTGATGAGGTGTTCAAATGATCAAGCACACATTCACGGCCCTCCTTGCGCTCGCCGCACTGGGCGCTCAGGCGCAGTCCAGCGCGACGCTGAGTGCAGACGCGCCCAAGACGCGCGCCGAAGTTCTCGCCGACCTGGAGGCCTATCGCCTTGCGGGGCTGCAATTCTTCGATCGTCAGGAAAATCCGGCGTATGGCTCTGCCGCTCACATCGCGGCGACCCGGCGCTACAACGAACTGCGCAATTCGCCGAAGTTTGCGCAGATGGTCCGCGAGCGGGCAGCGCAGACGGGTGAGCTGAGCCAAATTGCAGGCGTCGAGAGCGCCAAGCCCAAGCAGCAGTGAGACTCCGGGCGGCGAGACGTTCATGCGCCCCAGCGCCTGACCCCGCCGCGCCGGCCCGTGTCACCTGCATGCCAGCCCGGCGGACGTGATGGCGGTGGGCGCGTGCACCCGGCCGCGCCCATCCATCACCTGCGGCGCGCCGCCGTGATGGAACGGGTTGACGGCCGCCAGCTCCCATCAAACCCAATGAGGCAGCGATGCTCCCCACTCTCCACACCTTCGAGCGGGCGATGCCGGCCCGCCATGACGCAGCGACCCGCGAGCGGCTCAGGCTTGCCGAGATCTCCACGCGCGTGATGCGTGCCGTGCGTGCAGAGGCCCGGCCACCCTTGCCACCCACATCCCTGCCGGCACCTGCCACGGAGCGGGCCCGCCTGCTGGACGACGAAGTGATCGGCCTGGACTGATGCACGCCGCCCCGAACCACCACACCGAACGGACACCCACCCAGCACTCCGGAACAGCGACATGGACAACGACATCGTCATCGCATCACCCGTCAGAACCGCGATCGGCAGCTTCGGCGGCTCCCTGAAGGACATCGATGCCGCGTCCCTGGGGGCACATGCCATTGCAGCATCGATTCGACGGGCTGGGATCCAGGCTGACCGTATCGACTCGGTGGTCATGGGCAACGTGGTCCAGGCGGGCAATGGCATGAACGTCGCGCGCCAGGCTGCCCTGCGTGGCGGGTTGACGGTCGCAACGCCGGCGTTGACCGTCAACCGCGTCTGTGGGTCAGGAGCGCAGGCGGTGGCCAGTGCTTACGGCGAGATCCGGGCTGGGCTGGCCGACGTGGTGGTCGCAGGGGGGCTTGAGAACATGGACCGTGCGCCCTATCTCCTGCCGACGATGCGCTTTGGCAGCCGGATGGGCGATGCATCGGCCACCGATGCCCTGTTGCGCGATGGCCTCCACGATGCCTTCTCCGGGCAGCATTCCGGCTGGCACACCGAGGGCTTGGTCGCCAAGTTCCAGATCTCGCGCGAACGCCAGGACGCTTACGCCGTCGAGTCACAGCGCCGCTTCGCTGCAGCCCAGGAGGCCGGTTGGTTTCAGCCGGAGATCGAGCCCCTGGTCGTGGCCGGCAAGAAGGGCGATGTCAGATTCGACCGTGACGAGGCCATGCGCCCCGAGACCTCCATGGCGTCGCTGCAGAAGTTGAAGCCGGTCTTCCTCAGCGACGGGACGATCACCGCAGGCAACGCACCCGGCATCAACGCGGGCGCTGCGGCGATGATCGTCACATCACGCGCCCAGGCCCGGGATCAGGGTCTGTCGCCGATGCTCGTGGTCCGGTCGATCGGGCTCGCTGCGGTCGAGCCGGGCATGTTCGGTCTGGCACCCGTGCCAGCGATCCAGCAGGCCTTGAAACGCGCCGGGTGGACGCTGTCCGACGTGGATCGCTTCGAGGTCAACGAAGCATTTGCGGCCATTGCGCTCGTCATCCGCGATCAGTTGCGCATCGAAGCAGAGCGCTTCAACGTCGATGGCGGCGCCATCGCCCATGGCCATCCGATCGGTGCCACGGGGGCCATCCTGATCACCAAGGTGGCCTATGCGATGCAGCGCACGCAAGAGCGCCGGGCCGTGGTGTCCCTGTGCATCGGAGGCGGGCAGGGCATCGCACTGTGCCTGGAGCGCGCTTGATGCCGCCCGCGCGCGCCGGTGCAGCGGGATCGCACCGCCTCGGCCGAACGCCGCTTGAAGGCCCTCTGGCCGCACGGGGCTTGCCACGCGGGCATGAACCTGCGCACAATCCGCCCCGCTCCGGGGTGCTCGGGTCTGGCGACTGCCAGGCCCAGACGCTGAGACAGTCTGCTGACTGAACCCGTGAACTTGAACCGGCTAGTACCGGCGTAAGGAGAGCGCATGCCTGGCGGGCATGCTGGCGCGGGTCCACCTGCGTCCGGCATCCACCGGCGGCCACGGAGCACTGTCGTCAATGCTCCAGGAGCCTGCCCCGTGAATGCCCCCGAAACCTCTCTCCCCCATCGCCTGCTCGACGAGCGCATGTCGCTCACGCGCGAACCGTTTGCGGCGTCGCGCAAGGCCCATATCGCCGGCAGCCGGCCCGACGTCCGCGTGCCGGTGCGCGAGATCGCGCTTAGCAATGGCGAGACCGTCGTCGTCCACGACACCTCGGGGCCCTACACCGACCCGGGCGTCAGCATCGATGTGCGCCGCGGCCTGCCCGATGTGCGCGCCGCCTGGGTCGCCGACCGGGGCGACACCGAGCCCTACGCCGGCCGTGTTCGCCGGGCCGAGGACGACGGCGGGCGAGACGACGACGAGCGCATGGCCCGCCTGCGGGCCGAAGCCGCCGGGCTGCAACGCACGCCGCGCCGCGCCGTGTCGGGCGCCAACGTCAGCCAGATGCACTACGCGCGCCGCGGCATCGTCACGCCGGAGATGGAGTTCGTCGCGCTGCGCGAGAACGGCCGCCGCGAATGGATGCGCGATTACCTCGGTGATCCCGAGCGCGAGCAGCGACTGCGCGGCGACTCGCTCGGTGCCAGCATCCCCGACGTCATCACGCCCGAGTTCGTGCGCCAGGAGGTCGCCCGGGGGCGCGCGGTGATCCCGGCCAACATCAACCACACCGAGCTGGAGCCGACCATCATCGGCCGCAATTTCCGCGTCAAGGTCAACGCCAACATCGGCAACTCGGCCGTCACCTCGGGCATCGAGGAGGAGGTGGAGAAGCTGGTGTGGTCCATCCGCTGGGGTGCCGACACCGTGATGGACCTCTCCACTGGCCGGCACATCCACACCACGCGCGACTGGATCGTTCGCAACTCGCCGGTGCCCATCGGCACGGTGCCGATCTACCAGGCCCTGGAGAAGGTCGGCGGCGTGGCCGAAGACCTGAGCTGGGCCATCTTCCGCGACACCCTCATCGAGCAGGCGGAGCAGGGTGTCGACTACTTCACCATCCATGCCGGCCTGCGCCTGCCCTTCATTCCGATGACGACGCGCCGGCGCACCGGCATCGTCTCGCGCGGCGGCTCCATCCTCGCGAAGTGGTGCATCACGCATCACCGGGAGAACTTCCTGTACACGCATTTCGAAGAGATCTGCGAGATCATGAAGGCCTACGACGTGACCTTCTCGCTGGGCGACGGGCTGCGCCCGGGCAGCGCGGCGGATGCCAACGACGAGGCCCAGTTCGCCGAACTGCGCACCCTGGGCGAGCTGACCCAGGTCGCCTGGCGACACGACGTGCAGACGCTCATCGAAGGGCCGGGCCATGTGCCCATGCACCTGATCGCCGCCAACATGGCGGAGCAGCTCAAGCACTGCCACGAGGCGCCGTTCTACACGCTCGGTCCGCTGACCATCGACATCGCGCCCGGCTACGACCACATCGCCAGTGCGATCGGCGCGGCCATGATCGGCTGGATGGGCACGGCCATGCTCTGCTACGTCACGCCCAAGGAGCACCTCGGGCTGCCGGGCCGCGAGGACGTGAAGCAGGGGCTGATGGCCTACAAGATCGCCGCGCACGCGGCCGACGTGGCCAAGGGCCACCCCGGTGCCCGGGCGCGGGACGATGCCATGAGCAAGGCGCGCTTCGAGTTCCGCTGGAACGATCAGTTCGCGCTCGGCCTGGACCCCGACACCGCGCGGGAGTTCCACGACGAGACCCTGCCCAAGGAGGCCGCCAAGTCCGCACACTTCTGCTCGATGTGCGGGCCGAAGTTCTGCTCGATGAAGATCACGCAGGAGGTGCGCGAGTACGCCGAGCAGGGCATGGCGCAGAAGTCGGCCGAGTTCAAGGCTGCCGGCGGCCACTTCTACCTGCCCATCCAGCCGCAGCCATGAAGGACATCGTCATCGCCGGGGCTGGCGTCATGGGCCGGCTGCTGGCCTGGCAACTCGCCCGTACCGGGCATCGGGTGCGTGTGGTGGATCCGGCAGCGCATGCCGAGGCACCCGGTGCGGCGGCCTTCACGGCGGCGGGCCTGCTCAGCCCGATGGCCGAGCGGGAGCATGCGGGCGAGGACGTCGTCGTGCGCGGCTGGCGGTCCCTGCAGCTCTGGCCGGCCATCGCCGAAGCCCTGGGCCAGCCGCAGTGGGTCAGGACCGACGGGAGCCTGCTGCTGGCCCATCCCAGCGACCGCGGCGCCGCCGAGCGGGTGCTCGCCCGGCTCGGCAACGGTCCCGAGCCCCTGAACCGTGAATGCCTGCAGATGCTGGAGCCGATGCTGGCGCGTCAGTTGCAGGCCTGGTGGCTGCCGGGGGAAGGGCAGGTCCTGCCGCGCGAAATGCTGGCGGCGCTGGCAGCGCAGGCCCCGGGGGTGGAATGGCGCTGGGGCCGGGCCGCCGGGCGGGTGCAGCCGCATGCCGTCGTGCTGGACGACGGGCAGCGGCTGGATGCCGACCTGGTCATCGACACCCGCGGCCTTGGCGCACGGCCCGAGGTGGCGGCGCTGCGCGGCGTGCGGGGCGAGATCCTGTGGCTGCATGCCCCGGGCGTCCGGCTGCAGCGCCCGGTGCGGCTGCTCCATCCCCGGCACCGCGTCTACCTCGTGCCGCGGCCGGGTGACCTCATCGTCGTGGGTGCGTCGGAAATCGAAAGCGAGGACCGCTCGCCCGTCAGCCTGCGCACGGCAGTCGAGTTGATGGCAGCGGCGCAGAGCGTGCTGCCCGCACTCGCCGAAGCCCGCATCGTGCACCTGGACACCCAGTTGCGCCCGGCCCTGCCGGACCACCGCCCGCGGCTCGACCACGAGCCCGGGCTGCTGCGCATCAACGGGCTGTTCCGGCACGGCTGGCTGCTGGCGCCGGCACTCGCCGAGGAGGCCCTGCAGCATGTCTGAGTTCAGCCTCAATCAGCAGCCACAACCGTGG
This sequence comes from Burkholderiales bacterium, assembly GCA_003963005.1. GTDB lineage: Bacteria > Pseudomonadota > Gammaproteobacteria > Burkholderiales > Burkholderiaceae_C > Pelomonas. The sequence continues at coordinate 99,595 of RXJW01000055.1, read as the reverse complement.
CGCCCGGGGCTGACCGTGGCGGCCCTGGTCGCCGAGCAGGGCCATGCGCCGGCGGCCGTCGCCACGGCGCTCAACGGCCGCTTCCTGCCGCGTGACCAGCGCGAGGCGACGCCGGTGTGCCCCGGCGATGCGCTGGTGCTGATCCAGCCGATCACAGGCGGCTGAGCCGCCGGACCCGCCCCCCGATCTGGAGCCTCGACCATGACCTGGACCCTTCACGGCCGCACGCTCGCGAGCCGTTTCCTGCTCGGCACGGCCGGGTATCCGTCGCCCGCCGTGCTGCAGCACGCCCTCCAGGCCAGCGGCGCCCAGGTGGTGACCGTGGGCCTTCGGCGCACGCAAGCCGCCGCGGGCGACAACGGCTTCGTGGCGGCGCTGCGCGCCTCGCTGGCCGCCACGGGCGGGCACCTGCTGCCCAACACGGCGGGCTGTCGCACCGCCAGGGAGGCCATCCTCCTCGCCCACATGGCCCGCGAGCTCTACGGCACGACCTGGATCAAGCTCGAAGTGGTCGGTGACGAGTACACGCTGCAGCCCGATCCCTGGGAGCTGGTGACGGCCGCCGAACAACTGGTGAAGGACGGCTTCGAGGTCTTCCCCTACTGCACCGATGACCTCGTCACCTGCCGCCGGCTGCTGGATGCCGGTTGCCAGGTGCTCATGCCCTGGGGCGCGCCGATCGGCTCCGGCCAGGGTCTGCTCAACCCCTGGGCCTTGCGCACGCTGCGCGAACGCCTGCCCGGCGTGACCCTGATCGTGGACGCCGGCCTGGGCGCACCGTCGCATGCCGCACAGGCGATGGAGCTGGGCTTCGACGGCGTGCTGCTGAACTCTGCCGTGGCCCAGGCCGGCGATCCGGTGCGCATGGCGTCAGCCTTCGCCCACGCCGTCACCGCGGGGCGGCTGGGCTTCGAGGCCGGTGTGATGGCGCGCCAGGACATGGCCGTGGCCAGCACGCCGGTCGACGGCCGGCCCTTCCTCATCCCATGACCGCCGATCCGGTCGTCTGGAGCATCGCGGGCCTGGACAGCGGGGGCGGCGCCGGCCTGTCGGCCGACCAGCGCGCGGCCGACGCCATGGGGGTCCACCTGTGCCCGGTGGCTGCCGCACTCACGGCCCAGAACAGCCGCGCCGTGGCGGCGGTGTATCCGGTGCCGGTCGAGCAGTTGCAGGCGCAGTTCGAGGCGCTGGCCGATGACCTGCCGCCTGCCGTCATCAAGACGGGCCTGCTGGGCGGTGCGGCACAGCTGTCGGCGGTGGCGCGGCTGGTGGACCGGCTGCGGCAGCAACGGCCGGTCGCCCTGGTGGTGGATCCGGTCCTGCGCGCCTCGACCGGTGCCGAGTTCGCGGACGAGGCGCTGCTGCGCGCCTACCGCGAGGAGCTGCTGCCTCGGGCCACCCTGGTCACGCCGAACCGCCGCGAGGCGCAGCGGCTGGTGGGACCGGGGGCCCCGCCCGCGCAGGCCCAGGCCCTGCTGTCGCTGGGGGCGGCCGGTGTCTGCATCACGGGTGGTGACGAGGAGGGGGTCCTGTCGTCGGACTGGCTTGCCACGCCGCAGGCCCGCGGCTGGCTGACACTGCCGCGGCGAGACGCGCGGCACAACCATGGCACCGGGTGCTGCTTCGCGACCGGCCTGGCGGCGGCGCTGGCGCGCGGGTTCGTGGCGGCGGACGCCACGGTCATTGCCAAGATGCTGACGACGGCCAGCCTGCAAGCGCAGCCGGGTTTCGCCGGCCGCGGGGCCGGCCCGGTCCGACCGGTGCCGGGCTTCATCCAGGACCGTGCGCTGCTGCCGGCGCTGGTGGACGAGCCGACGCCGCCCGCCGCCTGGCGACCGGCGCAGGCGGGGGCTGCCGCGGTGACGGGCGTGTATGCCATCACGGACGCGGGTCGGCATGCGGCGGCGCTGTTTGCGGCCGGCATCACCACGGTCCAGCTGCGCCTGAAGCGTGCCGCGGAGGAGCCGCAGGCCGCCTGGCAGGCCCGCTTGCGCGAGGAGGTGCAGGCCGCCGGCTGCCCGCACGGTGCCACGCTGGTGCTCAACGACCATTGGCGCGAGGCGCTGGCGCTCGGGGTCGATGTCGTGCACCTGGGCCAGGAGGACCTGCTGGCCCTGTCCCCCGACGATCGCCGCGACCTGGCGCGCGCGCGGGCCCGCGGCCTGCGCCTGGGCCTGAGCACCCACAGCCTGTGGGAACTCGCGCGCGCCGCGGCCTGGTCACCCGACTACGTGGCCTGCGGCCCGGTCTGGCCCACCCTCACCAAGGTCATGCCCTGGCAGCCGCAGGGCCTGTCCAACCTGCGCTGGTGGGTGGCCATGGCGCCGGCACCGGTGGTGGGCATCGGCGGGGTGCTGACGCCGGCGCAGCTGGCCGACGTCGCCGCCACCGGCGCCCACGCGGGCTGCGTGGTGCGGGGCCTCGCCCCCGGCGCGCCGCACGGCCCGCAGGACTGGCAGGCTGCCTGGAAGGCGGGGCGCGATGCCGCGCAGTCAGCGCCCCGGCCGGTGCCCGCCTGGCCGCGGCCCAGCCTCTGAGGCGTGCGGCCTCGTGCCGGCGAGGCGGGCGCGCCCTCGGTCGATGGATGGTTGCGCTATCATTTCTGCCCATGACGAGGCCGCGACCTTGAACCCGTGCTCCTGGATCCGGCGGTGGCGTCACCGGGGGCTCGGCGTGCTGGCGGCGGGCTGGCTCGGCGTGATGCTGGCCGGCTGTGCCGTCGCGCCGCCGAAGCAGCCGCCCGGCGAGCCGGCCTGGGTCGCCGCCTGGGGCAGCGCCCAGCTCGTGGCCCCCCAGGCGCCGGCGGCGCCCCTGTGGCGTTCACCGATGCGCGACCTGAGCCTGCGCCAGATCGTGCGGGTGAGCACCGCGGGGTCGGCGGTGCGCGTGCGCGTCAGCAACCTGTTCGGCCACGAGCCGCTGCACCTGGCCGCGGCGAGCGTGGCGCGGGTGACCGGCCTGGCGCCGGTGCCGTCGATCGATGCGGCCTCGCGCCAGCCGCTGCGCTTTGCGGGGCAGCGCGACGTGGTGGTGCCTGCCCAGGCCGAGGTGTGGAGCGACCCGGTCGCGCTGGCCGTGGCGGCGGGAGCTGACGTCGCCGTCCAGTGGCAGGTGCGCTCGGGTCCGGCCCAGGCGACCGTGCATCCCGGCTCGCGCATCCGCAGCTGGGCCGTGGCCGGCGACGCGGCTGACGAGGCGGCGTGGTCACAGGCGCAGCCGAGCGAAGGCTGGTGGCATCTCGCGGCACTCGACGTGCAGTCCGCCGTGGCGCCGCCGGTGCTGGTCGCGACCGGTGACTCCATCACCGACGGCTATGGCGTGCCCTCGGGCAGCTACACGCGCTGGACGGACGTGCTGACGCAACGCTTGATCGAGGCCGCACAGCCGGCCGCCGTCGTGAACACCGGCATCGGCGGCGGGCGGCTGCTGCGCGACGGTGCCGGCCCGTCGCTCGTGTCGCGCTTCGAGCGCGACGTGCTGGCCCGCACCGGCGTCACGCATGCCATGGTGCTGATCGGCGTGAACGACCTCGGCACCAGCCACCGCGGGCAGGCGACCACGCCCGCCTCGCGTGCGGCGCTGCTGGCGGAGCTGCAGGCCGGCTTCACCGATCTCGCACGGCGCGCCCGGGCACGCGGCGTGTGCCTCATCGTCGCCACGGTCATGCCCTACGGCGGCAGCGGCTACTACGCGCCGCAGCCCGAGAACGAGGCGGACCGGCAGACGCTCAATGCCTGGCTGCGCGAGCCGGACCGCTTCGACGCCTTGCTGGATGCCGACGCGCTGATGCGCGACCCCGCCCGGCCGTCCCACCTGCGCGCCGAGGTCGACCACGATGGCCTGCACCCTTCGCTGGCCGGCTACCGCGCGATGGCGGAGGCCTTCCCGCTCGGCCTGCTGCAGCGCCGCTGCCCGCCGCTGCTCAACGCCCCTTGACGGCGCGCCAGGCCGCGAAGGCACCGGCCACGTCGGCGTCGGTCGGCGGATACAGCCCCAGCACGCTGCGGCCCGCAAGCACCTGGGCCTGCACGAAGTCCTCGAACACGGTCATCTCGACCGCTTCGTTCGCGATCTCGTCGGCCAGGTGCGCCGGGATCACGACGACGCCTTCCGCATCGCCCACGACGATGTCGCCCGGGAACACCGGCGCGTCGCCGCAGCCGATGGGCTCGTTGATCGCGATGGCCTGGTGCAGCGTGAGGTTGGTCGGTGCGCTCGGGCGCACGTGGTAGGCCGGCATCGCGTACGTCGCGATGTCGGGGCTGTCCCGGAAACCGCCGTCCGTCACCACGCCGGCCACGCCGCGCACCATCAGCCGCGCCACGAGGATGCCGCCGGCCGAGGCTGCGCGGGCATCCTTGCGGCTGTCGATGACGAGGACCGCGCCCGGCGGGCAGGCCTCCACCGCCTTGCGCTGCGGATGATCACGGTCCTTGAACACGCCGATCTCGTTCAGGTCCTCGCGGGCCGGGATGTAGCGCAGCGTGAAGGCCGGGCCCACCATGTTGGGCAGCCCGGGGTTGAGCGGCCGTACGTCCTGGATGAACTGGTGGCGCAGGCCGCGCTTGAACAGGGCGGTGCAGAGCGTGGCGGTGCTCACGCCCAGGAGCTTGTGGCGGGTGTCGGGGTGCATGGTCAGTAGATGACGGGCTCGGGCACCGGGGCGCCGAAGCTGGTTTCGAGGAAGTCGAAGTCGCAGCCTTCGTGGGCCTGCAGGATGTGGCGGCCGAACATCCAGCCGTAGCCGCGCTCGTAGCGGGGCGGCGGCGGCACCCAGGCGGCGCGGCGCGACGCGAGTTCGGCATCGCTGACTTCGAGATGGATGCGCCGGGCCGGCACGTCGACGGTGATGAGGTCGCCCGTCCGCACGAGCGCCAGCGGGCCGCCCACGTGGGCCTCGGGTGAACAGTGCAGCAGGCAGCCGCCGTAGCTGGTGCCGCTCATGCGGGCATCGGACAGCCGCAGCATGTCGGTCACACCGGCCTTCAGCAGCCGGGTCGGGATGGGCAGCATGCCCCACTCGGGCATGCCGGCGCCGCGCGGTCCGGCGTTGCGCAGCACGAGGATGTCGTCGGCCGTCACGTCGAGATCGGGATCCTCGGCGGCCGCCTTCAGGCTCGGATAGTCGTCGAACACGAGCGCGCGGCCGGTGTGGCGCAGCAGGTGGGGGGCCACCGCACTCGGCTTCATGACGACACCGTCAGGCGCCAGGTTGCCGCGCAGCACGGCGAGCGCGCCCTCGGCATAGATGGGCCGGTCCAGCGGCCGGATGACGTCCTCGTTGAACACCTCGGCGCCGGCGATGTTCTCGCCCAGGCTGCGGCCGTTGACGGTGAGGGCGCCGAGGTCGAGCTGGTGCTGCATCACGCGCATCAGCGCCGGCAGGCCGCCTGCGTAGAAGAAGTCCTCCATCAGGTAGCGGTCGCCGCTGGGCCGGATGTTGGCGATGACGCCGATGCGCCGGCTGGCGGCGTCGAAGTCGTCCAGCGTCACCGGCAGGCCGGCGCGCCGGCTGATGGCCACGAGGTGGATGATCGCGTTGGTGCTGCAGCCCATCGCCATGGCGACGGCAATCGCATTGGCGAAGCTGCCCGGGCTGAGCAGGCGCCGGGGCGTGAGGTCGTCCCAGACCATCTGCACGATGCGCCGGCCGCAGGCGGCTGACATGCGCACGTGGTTCGCGTCGGGCGCCGGGATGCTGCTGGCGCCCGGCAGCGTGAAGCCCAGCGCCTCGGCGATGCCCATCATCGTGGCGGCCGTGCCCATCGTCATGCAGGTGCCGTGGCTGCGGGCGATGCCGGCCTCCATGCCGGCCCAGGCCTCGGGCGAGAGGCGGCCGGCGCGGCGCTCGTCCCAGGCCTTGAAGGCGTCCGAGCCCGAGCCCAGCACCTCGCCGCGCCAGTTGCCGCGCAGCATCGGCCCGGCCGGCAGGTAGATGCAGGGCAGGCCCATGCTGAGCGCGCCCATCAGCAGCCCCGGCGTGGTCTTGTCGCAACCGCCCATCAGCACCGCGCCGTCCACCGGGTGGCTGCGCAGCAGCTCCTCCGTCTCCATCGCCAGGAAGTTGCGGTAGAGCATGGACGTCGGCTTCACCAGGCTCTCGGAGAGCGAGATCGCCGGCAGTTCCATCGGCCAGCCGCCCGCCTGCAGCACACCGCGTTTGACGTCCTGCACCCGCTGCTTGAAGTGGGTGTGGCACTGGTTCGCATCGCTCCAGGTGTTGACGATGGCGATCACCGGCTTGCCGACGAAGTCGTCTGCCGCGTAGCCCATCTGCAGCACGCGGCTGCGGTGGCCGAAGCTGCGGAAGTCATCGGGGGCGAACCAGCGTGCGCTGCGCAGCTCGGGCGGGGTCTTGGGCATGGGGCGGGGCGTCGTGGCGTCTCGACCCGCCCGGAGGCAGGTCAGATGGGAGCGCTATCATCGCACCGCGTCAGGGCAGGGTCCTCAGCGTTTCCACTGAAAGGCCGTGGCGCGCAGTGGCGCGGGCGGCCGGCGCGACGCCGGCCCGGTGTTTGCGGTCAGGGCGCCGCGTCGAAGAAGCGCGCGGCGCGTTGCAGGGCATCGGCCTGCGCGATGCGGTTGGCGGCCACCGCCTGGCGGGCTTTGCCCGGATCGTCGAAGTCATGCGTCGCACCGTCGTACCACTGCGACTGGATCGTTCCCGACGCGCGGGCCGCCATGTCCCGGCAGATCGTCGGCGAGACCTCTTCATCCTCCGAGCCCAGCAGAAGCAGCAGCGGGATGTCCACTTTGAACTGGCGCGACAGCAGGGCCTTGGGCCCGCAGCCGGGGTAGAAGGCGAGGGCTGCCTGGAAGCGTGGCGCACGGGCCGGCGCCTGCGCCTGGCGGTACAGCGTGTTCAGGGTCGTGCTGCCGCCATGGCTCCAACCCTGCAGCATGATGCGCTCGGGTTTGACGCGGGGCTGGCGGGCCAGCCAGGCCAGTGCACCCTCGGCGTCGAGCGGGCGCACGGTCAGCTCGTTCACCGGCTCGCGGTCCGGGTCGTCATGCGTCCCACGACCGAAGCCGTGGCCGCGGCCGCGCGGGCCGAAGCTGTCCACCAGCAAGGCCGCATAGCCGTGGTCAGCCCAGTACGCGCCCCACATCAAGTGGCGCTTGGACAGGGTGGCAGCGCTGCAAGCCGAGGCAGTGCCGCGGGCGACCCAGGCGCAGCCCGCGTTGACGTTGCTGGAATACGGCCCGGCGCGGCCGTGAAGCATCACCACGGCCGGATGGGCACTGCCGGCTTTCGGGGTGAACAGGTAGCCGACCAGTTCGGTCTGGCCATCCGCGCTCGGAAAATAGACGGTCTCTGGCTCAGCGGCGTGGGCCGTTCGGCCGCAGCACAAGCCCGCCGCCAGGGCCGCCACGACGGCGGCGCGGCGCGCATCCTGACGCCCATCACGACGCGCCAGCCGAGGGCCGGACCTGGGGGACAACGGGGAAGCTGGCGTGGCGCCCATGGCTGCTCCTTCGAGTTCGCGGGCCTGCCGTGGACGCCGTGATTCGGCGTCGGCACAGCGGCATCGGCGGGCATTCTCGGGGCACCACCTGCCCGTCAGGTAGGCTTCGCAGCCATCACAGGCGACGAGACTTCCCTGCCCATGCGCCGCAAGTTCCGCCCGACGTACAGGCTTCATCACCGAGATGCAGCGCGCGATCCCAACCGCTTCCTGCTGGCGTACGCGTGGACCGACCTCGACAACACGGCATGGCGCCCCTGCGTGGAGCACTTCGTGGCGGCCGTCGAGGCCCTGGGACATCCGGTCGTCGCGATGCCGGCACCGGCGTTCGAACCCGGCGAAGACTTTGTGCCGATCGAGTATCGGATCGCCGGGGTGCGGACCACGTTCAGCTCCGATCTCCTGCTGTCGTTGATCGAGATCTGGACGGAGGACCCGCATGTCCTGCAATCGGTGTGGGACAGGATCGGATCTGACGTGGGTTGGGTGGCTCGGCCAACCGCTCCGCCAGCCGATGCGGCGCCGACAGCCCTGCTGGCCCGCGGGCTGGCGGGGGCTTCGGCGTGGTGGCGACGCTGGCGGAGCCCGTGACATCCGGTGCTGGCCAGCCGGGGACTGGGCGGCGGCTCCGCCCGACGACAGTGACCGCGGGCGGATCTTGCACGCGGTTCGACGAGGGCAAGGCGGCGAGGTCTTCGCGGCGTGCGTTGCTGCGTCAGCCGGGGCCTGCCGCGGCAGAATGCGGGGACTCGACATCAACGTCGATCTGACCGGCTTGCGACGGGGGGCGCCTTCATGGACTTTGACCTTGCCATCCTTCTGGCCATCGTGGCCAGCTACTTTGCCGCGCTGGGCCTGGAGGCGGCGATGCCTTCCGGTCGTCCGCTGCCCGTCGTCGCGCGATGGCGCTGGATCGGCCTGGCAGCCTTCGGGCTGTCCTTGGCAGGCTTCGTGGGTTTTCCGCTCCTGATCGTGCCGCTGCTGCCGCCGATGGCTCTCATCGACCTTTCAGGCTGGGGCAGCCTGGCCTTCTTCCCGGTCTGGGTGCTGACTACCCTGATCAACTACGGCTTCCACCGCTTCATGCACTACTTCGACTGGGCTTGGCGCGCCGGACACCAGTTGCATCACGCCGCCGCGCGAGTCGATGTCTCGTCGGCCATGCTCTTCCATCCCGTGGACACCTTGATGCAGGGCGTGCTCGGCGCCCTGCTTGCGGCGGGCCTCACCAACGCGACGCCACACGCCGCGGCGTGGGCCGGGCTGTTCGGCTTCTGGGCCAGCCTCTACCAGCACCTCGACATGCGCACGCCCGCCTGGACGGGGCTCCTCTGGCAGCGGCCCGAGGCCCACTTGCTGCACCACGAGCGCGACGCGCATGCCCGCAACTACAGCGACTTTCCGCTCTGGGACCACCTGTTCGGAACGTATGCCGCACCCGTCGAACGTGACGTGACCGTGGGCTTCGCACGCCACCGCGGCAGGCGTTGGCTGGCCATGCTGGCGATGCGCGACGTGAACCGGGACGGCGACGAGAAGGCAAGGCTCAGCCTTTGAGCCTCGTGCGGGTCGTCCTCCAGGCCTGCGCCGCGATCGCTGACATGACGCCGTTGCGCAGCCCGGCAATTGGGCTGGCCATCGCCTTGTGGGCGCCCCTGGCCGCTGCCGCGCATGATCTGTCGGGGCAGTGGCGCCTGGAGGTGCAGAACCTTCACCGAGACGTCAAGGCGACGTTCACGGTTCGCTTCATGCCTGAACTGGCACCGTCCTGCCTCGGTCTCGTGAATCCCAGGACCGGCAAAGACCTGCAGTGGCGGCGCCTGGCGATCGACGCGATGGCCACCACGGACAGCCGCTTCTTTCCCGTGGCCGACTCACTCGCCTACGGGATCGACGCGCAGACGCTGACCCTCGGCAGCGTCGAGATCTGCGATGGCTATGCGCTGCTGCAAGGGCGTCTTGCAGCCCCACCCGTCGTGGGCCGCTACTTCAGCCTTGGGCTCGGGGGGAGTGCCGACCTCGGCTTCTTCAGGCTCACGCGGATCCGGTAGCGTTGGGCGGCCACGCCACCCCAGGCGCGATGGCGGATGGCCACGCCGTGTGCGTGAGTTGGCTGCCCCGGCGTGGAGGGGCGCTTCGACGTTGCGGACCCTCAGCCTGCGCGGACAGGAACGGGCGTCAGAGCCGAGGCTTGTGACGTGGACGGGTGCCTCGCATCCGGGTGTGATGCGATGTGCGGATTGCGGCGTCGCTGAACTTCAGTGCTGGTGATGACTGGATGAGGCTGATTGCTGCCGCTCGCGAAGCGCGCCACGATCGGACGGTACCGACCGGTTGCGGTCTTTTGTTCTACGGAATTCGGGGCGGGCAAGCAGTCACTCGATAGCTTGATGCCTAGGATGCTTAACGGCGGTACACGACCCGCCATTCACCCCAGCGGTTCTCCCATACATCCACTTCGTCGACGGGATGGGCGCGGGCGGCGGGGCGGGCCTGATGCTCCATGTCCCCCGGTCCGCTACGCGGCCCTCCTCCTTGACTTGCGCATCAGGCCCGCCCCACCGCCCGCTTGAGCGACGCTCGGCCTTTTCGTCGAGCACACCCCCACGGCCATCCCGATATCCGCGAATGCAGACCTCCGCAGCCGACCACTCCTGGCCAAGACCGGGCCTGCGAAACGAGCGGTGCGATCGGCAGCAACCGCTGCAGCGTTGCCGTCCGTGAAAGAGCAACACCAGTGCCCTGGTCAATGACAGCCATCACCGACAGCCCGTGCCAGCCAGCGCCGGCAGCGATGCGACCGGGGAGCCCTGCTGCGGCCCGTGCTGAAGGCGTGAGCGGGCGCAGGCCTGTGCCCGCGCGATCAGGCCGGCGTCAGGCCACGCGGCCTGCTCAGCCCGCGGCGAACACCACTCGCATCCACCGCGCGAGCGGTTGCCCCGGCCGCACGATGCAGCCCTGACCGGCCCACGCCGGGTGGTTCGGGGCGTCGGGGAAGAACTGTGGCTCCAGGGCGATGCCGGCGTGGCGCGGGAAGTGCTGGCCGTCCCGGCCGCGGGCGTGGTGCACGAAGTTGCCGCTGCAGACCTGCAGGCCGGGGTAGTCGGTGAACAGCTGCATGGCCAGCTGGCCGTCGCTCGAGGTCAGCGTGGCTGCGGGCGTCTCCCCGCGGGCGGCGTCGGTGTCGAGCACGAAGCAGTGGTCGTAGCCGCTGCCCAGGCGCTGCTGCTCGCCCTGGCCGAGGCCGTCGCCGAGGCGCTGCGGCGTGCGCAGGTCGAACGGTGTGCCGGCCACCGGCGCCACGTCGCCCGTGGGAATCATGTCGGGCCGCACCGGGAGCATGTGGTGGGCGGCCACCTGCAGGCGATGGTCGAGGACCGGTGCCGTGCCGCCGTCGAGGTTGAAGTAGGGGTGGCTCGTCAGGTTCACCGGGCCGGGCGCCGTGACGGTGGCCGTGAAGTTCAGGGTCAGGCTGGCCTGGGCCGGGTCCACACGGTAGACCGCTTCGACCTCGGCGGCGCCGGGGTAGCCCTGGTCACCGTCGGGCGACTGCAGCGCGAGGTGCAGGTGCAGCGGGCCGTGGTCGCGCACGGTCCACACCCGGCGGTCGAAGCCGTCCGGCCCGCCGTGCAGTTGGTTGGCGCCTTCGTTGGCCGTCAGCCGGTGGGTCTGCCCGTCGAGGCGGAACGTCGACCCGCCGATGCGGTTCGCGAACCGCCCCACCACCGCGCCGAAGAAGCCGGGCTCCTGGGCATGGGCGGCCGGCGTCGCATGGCCGAGGATGACTTCGCGCCGCCCGCCGCCCGTCACGGGCACCCGGCAGGACAGCCAGCGCGCACCGAAGGGGCTGACGTCGATCTGCAGGCCGTCCGGCGGGCCCAGCGTGAAGGGGGTGTGTGGGTCCAGGGACATGGCAGCAGTGTCGGGGGCAGCGCGCCGGGCGCGTGCGTCACGGCACGGCGAATCTTGAAAAGGTTACGCTACCATACATCGACGCCATCGCCGTTGGCGTGCTTTCCGCATTTCCCCGCCATCCTTATGGTTGCGCGACCATCAAGAGCGACGGTGCGTCCCACGCAGGCGCTGCCGCGTGGAGACCTTCAGCATGCATTTCATCATCCGCTCGGCGCTCGCCCTGGGTGCTGCCCTTCTGCACGTGGCCGCCTCCGCATGCGACGTGCCGTTGTCCGTGTGCGACCGCGATCCGGGCCAGGGGCTGGCCCTGGTCAGGGCCGGGCAGCCGGCGCGTGTCGTCGTCGAGCCGACTGCGGATGCCGCCTTGCGTCATGCCGGGCGCAGCCTGGTGGCCGATCTGGCGCGGGTGGCGGGCGCGCCCTCGCAGTTGCTCGCGGCACCGGACGCGGCGGCCGGAGCGCTGGTGCTGATCGCGCAGTCGGGCCGCAGCCCGCTGCTGGACGACCTCGTGCGACGCGGCAAGCTGGCGCGCGAGGACCTGGCCGGTCTGGCCGGCCGGTGGGAGGCCTACCGGCAGGTGGTGGTGCCCGCGCCGTGGCCGGGTGTGCCGGCGGCGCTCGTGATTGCGGGGGCGGACCGCCGTGGCGCCGTCTTCGGCACCTACGACCTGTCCGCCCGCCTCGGCGTGAGCCCGTGGCACTGGTGGGCCGACGTGCCCATCCCGCGGCGGGCCGAGCTCTATCTGGCGCCCGGCGCCCGCGAGGACCAGCCGGGCGTGAAGTTCCGCGGCATCTTCATCAACGATGAAGCGCCCGCCTTGAGCACCTGGGCGAACGCGAAGTTCGGCGGTGCGAACTCGGCGTTCTATGCACACGTGTTCGAACTCATCCTGCGGCTCAAGGGCAACTACCTCTGGCCGGCGATGTGGGCGCCGCGCGCCTTCGCCGCAGACGACCCCCGCAGCCTGGCCCTGGCCGACGAGATGGGCGTCGTGATGGGCACCTCGCACCACGAGCCGATGAGCCGTGCGCACGATGAATGGGCCCGCGTCCAGGGCGGCGCCTGGGACTACACGAAGAACGCGCCGCGCCTGCGCGAGTTCTGGCGCGGCGGCATCGAGCGCCTGATGGGGCGGCCGGACGGGTCGGCCTTCGACAGCCTCGTCACCCTCGGCATGCGCGGCGACGGCGACGAGCCGATGAGCGAAGGCACCGCGATCGCGCTGCTGGAGCGCATCGTCGCCGACCAGCGCCGGCTCATCGCCGACGTGACCCGCCAGCCGGCCGAGCGCACGCCGCAGGTCTGGGCGCTGTACAAGGAGGTGCAGGACTATCACGACCAAGGCATGCAGGTGCCCGACGACGTGCTGCTGCTGTTCGCCGACGACAACTGGGGCCAGATCCGCCGCCTGCCGCCGCCCGGCCGTCCGCGCCCCGGGGGCTACGGCGTGTACTACCACTTCGACTACGTGGGGGCGCCGCGCAACTACAAGTGGCTCAACACCAACGCGATCGAGAAGGTCTGGCAGCAGATGGACCTGGCCCGCGCGAGCGGGGCGCAGGCGCTGTGGATCGTCAACGTCGGCGACATCAAGCCGATGGAGTTCCCGATCAGCTTCTTCCTGGACATGGCCTGGGCGCCGCAGGCCATGACGCCCGCCGCACTCGCCGCCTACCCACGCGACTGGGCGGCGCGCACCTTCGGGCCGGCGCAGGCCGAGGAGATCGGCGAGATCCTGACCCGCTACGGCCAGTACGCCGCGCGCCGCAAGCCGGAGCTGCTGGACGCGCGCAGCTTTGCGCTGGGCGAGGCGAGCGCCGACCGGCTCGAGGGCGGCGAGTTCGGTCGCCACGTGGCGGCGTGGGCGGCCCTTGAAGCGCGCGTGGACCGTGTGCAGGCGACGCTGCCGGCGGCGCAGCGCGAAGCCTGGTTCCAGCTCGTCGAGCACCCGGTGCGCGCGCTGGCCAATCTGTACCGCCTCTACTTCGCCGTGGCCTGGAACCAGCGGCTCGCCGCGGCGGGTGACGCCCGGGCCAACGTGTTTGCCGACCAGGCCGAGGCCGCCTTCGCACGCGACCAGGCGCTCACCGACGAGTACCACGCCCTCGCCGGCGGCAAATGGGCCGGCATGATGCTGCAGACCCACATCGGCTACACGAGCTGGCAGCAGCCCGACCGCAACATCATGCCGGCCGTGCAGCGCGTGCCGGGTGCTGCAGAGGCAGCCGCCGTGGCGCGCCAGCTACGCCTCGTGACGGACAGCCATCGCCCGGGGGTGACGGTGATCGAGGCCACCGCCTTCAGCCGCAGCGTGGGCGCGCGGGGTGTCCGCTGGACGGCCATCCCGAACCTGGGTCAGCACGCCGGCGCGCTCGTGGCCTGGCCGCAGGGCCAGCCGCCCACCACGGTCGCTGACGGCGTGCATGTGGCGTACGACGTGGATCTCGCCGCGGGGGATGCGATCGTCCAGCTGCATCTGCTGCCCACGCTGGACACCCGCCATGCGGGCGGCCTGCAGGTCGCCGTGTCCCTGGACGAGCGGCCACCGCAGGTGCTCAGGCTGCAGCTCATCCCGACGCCGGGCTCCGAGAACCGCCAGGAGGAAAAGGACTGGGTGCGCGCCGTGATCGACAACAACGCCGTGCTGACGGCGCGCTTCGACGGCGTGAGCGCCGGCCGGCATCAGGTGCGCGTCTGGCGGCTGGACGACAACATCGTGCTGCAGCGGCTCGTCGTGGAGACCACGCCGCCCCGTGCGGCCGAAGCCAGGCCGCCGCGCAACCTGCTGCGCGAGCTGCGCCCCGACATCACCGAGGCGGCGATCTCCGCGAAGCTGGCGCGCTACTGGCAGTCGCTCTTCGAGGGCGGGCCGCAGCAGCGCGTGGTCTACCCGGCCGCTCCCACCCGCGACGGCCCGGCCGCCTACGTGCTGGATGTGGGCAATGCCGACGTGCGCAGCGAGGGCATGTCCTACGGGATGATGATCGCCGTGCAGATGGACCGCCAGGCCGAGTTCAATGCGCTCTGGAACTGGGCGGCCACGCACATGCGCTACGCCGCAGGGCCGCGCCAGGGCTACTTCCGCTGGCAGTGCCTGCCCAGTGGATGCACGCATGACGCCGTGCCGGCGTCCGACGGTGAGGCCTACTTCGCCACGGCTCTGCTGATGGCCGCCAGCCGCTGGGGCAACGGCTCCGGCCTGTACGACTACAACGCCCAGGCGCAGGCCCTGCTGCGCACCATGCTGCACAAGGAGACGATGAACGGCGGCGTGGTGGACGGCGTGCGCGCGATGTTCTCGCCCCGCCACGGCCAGGTGGTGTTCGTGCCCATCGGGGATGCGGCGGACTTCAGCGACCCGTCCTACCACCTGCCGGCCTTCTACGAGCTGTGGGCGCGCCGTGCCGAGGACGCGCAGGACCGCCGGCGCTGGGCCGAGATCGCGGCGATCAGCCGGGCCTACTTCACCCAGGCTGCGCATCCGCGCACCGGCCTCACGCCGGACTACGCCGAGTTCGACGGCCGCCCGCACGTGCACGAAGGCCATGAGGACTTCCGGTACGACGCCTTCCGCACGGCGGTGAACTGGAGTGTCGACGAGGCCTGGTGGGGGCACCACCCGGAGGCCGCCGGGCTGAGCCGGCGGCTGCTGTCGTTCTTTGCCGCGCAGGGGCCGGGCGGCAAGCCCTACCCGCATCTCTACACGCTCGACGGCAAGCCGCTCAACGACGAGGCGTCCACCGGCCTGATCGCCTGCAATGCCGTGGCGGCGCTGCTGGTGGAGCCGGCGCTCGGCCGCCGCTTTGTCGACGACCTCTGGGCGCTGGAGCCTCCCACCGGCCGCTGGCGCTACTACGACGGCCTGCTCCAGTTCATGGGGCTTCTTCACATCACCGGGCGCTTCAAGCCCTGGTGACGGCGCAGCGCAAGGCGGCCTGCCTATGATCCGCTCAACGGGGCTGGGTGCCGCCGTCGAGGGAAAGCATGAACACGAGGTCACTGCGCCGCCTGCTGGGCGCCTGGTTGATGGCGGGATCGCTGGCGGCGACAGCCCAGACACCGCCCACGCCAGCCGCTTCGGCCGCGTCGGCGCCTGCCGCGCCCGTGCGCGCCGCCTCCGCTCCGGCGGTCACGCCGCCTGACCCCTCCGACCCCAAGCCCTACGACAAGGTCATCACAGCCGATGCCAAGACGCAGGACGGTCTGCTGAAGGTCCACACGCTCAAGAACAAGCTGTACTTCGAGATCCCGCCCGCGGTGCTGGAGCAGCCGCTGCTGATGGTGGCCAACGCGACGGCCGTGCCGTCGGGGCAGGAACACGTCGGCCGCACGCTGAACCAGGACGTGCTGCGCTTCGTGCGCCATCAAAACCGCGTGCTGCTCCAGCTTGTCTCGCACGGTGCCGTCACGGCTCCGCACAATGTGTTGGCCGAGGCGGTGCGCCAGTCGCAGCGCGATGCGATCCTGGCGGTGTTCCCGGTGGAGGCCTTCGCCAAGGGCGGTGCGCCCGTCATCGAGGTGACGCGGCTGTTCAACACCGAGGTGGGCGATTTCAGCGCCCGCGCACTCGTGCGCGGCAACCTGGACTCCAGCCGTAGCTACGTCGAGAAGGCCAAGGCCTTTCCTGGCAGCGTGCGCGTGGATGCGGTGCAGACCTACAACGTGACGGCCGCGCCCGCGCCCGCCATGCCCGGCGTTCCGGTGGCTGCGCCCATGCAGCCGGCGCGCAGCGCGTCGGTCAATGTCGCCTTCAGCATCGTGGCGCTGCCCACGGAGCCGATGAAGCCGCGGCTGATGGACGACCGCATCGGCTTCTTCAGCGTGGCGCGCACCGACTTCGGCGACGGCCTGCAGGAGGCCCGCCGTGAGCGTGTCATCACGCGGTGGCGCCTGGAGAAGAAAGACCCGGCGGCGGTGCTCAGCGAGCCGGTCAAGCCGATCGTCTGGTACATCGACAAGGCCACGCCGACGGCACTGGTGCCCTACGTCAAGAAGGGCGTCGAGGCCTGGAACCTTGCCTTCGAGGCGGCCGGCTTCAAGAACGCGGTGCAGGCCCGGCCCTTCCCGACCGCCGAGGAGGACCCCGAGTTCGACCCCGAGGACGTGCGCTACAGCATCATCCGCTGGGTGCCGTCGCCAACGGCCAATGCCTACGGTCCGCACCTGGCCGATCCGCGCAGCGGGGAGATCCTGAACGCCAACATCGTCATGTTCCACAACATCGTGCAGCTGCAGCGCGACTGGTACGTGACCCAGGTCGGGCCGCTGGACGCGCGCGCCCGCACGCTGCCGCTGCCCGATGAGCTGATGGGTGATCTGGTGGCCAGCGTCGTCACGCACGAGGTGGGGCATTCGCTCGGCCTGCCGCACAACATGAAGGCCAGCTCGCTCTACCCGCTGGAAAAGCTGCGCGACCCGCAATGGCTGCGCACGATGGGCCACACGCCGTCAGTGATGGACTACGCCCGCTTCAACTACGTCGTGCAGCCCGAGGACCGCATCGAGCCGGCCCAGCTCATCCCGCGCATCGGGCCCTACGACGTGTTCGCGGTGCGCTGGGGCTACGCGCCCATCCCGAGCGCCGCGACGCCGGCCGACGAGCGCCAGCAGCTCAACCTGTGGGCGCGCGAGCAGGTCACCACGCCCTGGCTGCGATTCAGTGCGCCCAAGGCCGAGGGCGGCGACGTCGGCGAGAACATGGAGGCCGTGGGCGATGCCGATGCAGTCGGCGCGACGACCCTGGGCCTGAAGAACCTGCAGCGCGTCGTCAAGATGCTGCCCGCCATCGCGCCCGAGGACGGCAAGGACGACCTGACGCTCGAAACCCTCTACCGCGCCACCTGGGTGCAGTGGGTGCAGGAGCTCAACCATGTCGTCACCATCGTCGGCAGCTACGAGGTGCAGAACAAGCACAACGACCAGCCGGGCGCCATCTCGACGCCGGTGCCGCGCGAACGGCAGGCACGGGCGGTGAAGTTCCTGACCGAGCAACTGCTGGCCACGCCGCAATGGCTGCTCGATCCCGTGGTGATGCAGCGGCTGCGGCCGTCGGAGCCCCAGCTGTGGCCGAGCGTGTATCAGCGTGCGCTGCTGCGTCAGCTGCTGGCACCGGCCCGCACGCAGCGGCTCGTGGCCCAGGAGGCCCAGCTTGGCAGCCGCGCCTACCGGCTGGACGACTACCTGGGCGACCTGCGCCGGGGCGTGTTCGGTGAGCTGGCCGGCGGCGCGCCGATCACGGCGCAGCGCCGCAACCTGCAGCGGGCGTATGTCGACACGCTGACCCAGCGCCTGGGCGGCCTGAACCTGTTCGGCATCGACGACGGCGAGGCGGTCATCCGCGCGGAGCTGCGCGACATGAAAGCCCAGATCGCGGCAGCGGCCGGTCAGGGCGACCGCATCCGGCGGGCACACCTGCACGGGCTGGCCGACAGCATCGACCGGGCGCTGGACCCGAAGTTCGCGCCCCCTGTCAACCCGCTGGCGGCCCTGCTGCGCGCGTTCAGCCTGCAGGCCCTGGAGCTCGACAGCGACCAGGCCCAAGCGTCCTGCTGGCCGGCTCCGGCACCGCTGACCGATCTCGCATCCCCAGTGCCGCTGCACTGAACGGAGGACATTTTCCGTGGCGTCCGGTGGGCCCGGCTGCCAGCATCGCGGGCTGGTTCCATTTCTACGTGACGCCCATGAACCGTCGTTTCCTGCCGCCGTGGCTCGCGGCCCTGCTGCTGCCCGCCCTCGCCGCGGCGCAAGAACCCTTGCCCTGTGCCGATGAGCCCACGACGCCTGCGGTCAACGCCTGCCTGGTGCGGCGGCTGGCAGCCCAGGACCTCGAACTGGCCCGCACGCTGGACCGGCTGCGAGCCGACTGGCGCGCGCATGATGCACAGGACGGCAGCCTGCCGGTGCTGCCCGCGCTGGAAGCCGCGCAGGCCGCGTGGCTGGCCTGGCGCGACCGCGAATGTGAGGCGCGCGCGCTGACCTACGGCGCCGGCACCGGCAGGGCAGCGGCCGGCCTGCGGTGCGAGCTGGTCTTGTCGGCACAGCGGCAGGCTGCGCTGGTGGCCGACTGGTCGTCCTGACCGGGGCTCGGGGCGCTCAGGGCGTGTAAGTGCGCCCCGCCGACTCCAGGGGCCAGCGGTCGGTGCGCAGCGGCGGCAGCGGCAGGCCGTCGCCGCCGACGGCATTCGCTTCGCTCGGGTTGTTGACCCAGGCATAGCGGGCCGCCGCCGGCTGCGGTACGGCGGCGCAGCGCAGCACGACGCGGTCGCCGTCGATGCGGGCGTCGGCCGGGTGCCAGCGTCGGTCGGCCCCGGCGAGCAGAAAGCCACGCAGCGGCTCGCCGGCACGCGCCGGGCGCAAGCCGCCGGCGGTGTCCGCGAGCTTCAGGACGACAGCGCCGTCGCGGATCTCATGGCCCACCAGCCGCGGCCCGCCCGCCGGCGCGCGGCGCAGACCGAGCTCCCGCAGCGCCAGGCCGGCCAGGCGCTCACCGAGGGCGCGCTTGTTGCGGGGGTGGATGTCGTTGGCATCGCCCACGTCGATGGCGGTGGCCAAGCCGGTGTGCGGCAGCGCGAGGGCCGCGGCCTGCGCCTCGCGGAGTTCGGGCCAGCCGCCTGCGCCGGGCTGGTTGTCGGCCAGCGGCAGGAAGGCGGCGAGCTGCACGAACAGGAAGGGCAGCGTCGGATCGCCGAACTGCATGCGCCAGTCCTGGATCAGTCGCTGGAACGTGCCTGCGTAGGCCTCGGCCCGCCAGACGTTGGACTCGCCCTGGTACCACAGCACGCCGCGCACCGAGAGGCCGTGCAGCGGGGCGATGAGCCCGTTGTGGGCGAGCGTGGGCGCATCGTTGGCCGTGGGCTGCGGGGCGACGGTGATCTGCTCGACCCGCGCCCGCCAGGCACCGGCGAGCGGCACGCTGCCGGCGGCGGTGTCCAGCCGCAACGCGGCGGCATCGCCGTGGATGCCGCCACCGCCGCCGGTGTCGGTCACGCGAACCGCGATCCAGTTCGCGCCGGTGCGCAGCACGCCGGCCGGCACCGCATAACGGCGGAGTTGGTCGTAGCCGCACTGGCCGCCCACGCGCTGGCCGTTGACCCAGACTTCGTCGCAGTCGTCCACCTTGGCGAGGTGCAGCTCGGCCGCACCGGCGGCCTGGGCCGCACTCAGCTCGATGCGCCGGCGCAGCCAGACGATGCCGTCCAGGTCGGCCAGGCCCTGGCCCTCCCACAGGCCAGGCGCCTGCAGCAGGGGCCAGCGGCCGTCCAGGTCCTCGGCGGCCGACCAGCCTGCCGCCTCCGTCGCCGGCACCGGCAGACCGGGTTGCCAGCGGGCCACGCGGTCCTGCACCTTCTCGCGCAACGCGGCTGTCAGGGCGGTGGCGTCAGCGGGCAGGGCACGCACGGTGGGCGCGAGTTCGGGGTCCTGCAGGGCAGCCTCGCGGCGCACCCAGGTTTCCAGCATCGAGCCGCCCCAGGCCGTGTTCAGCAGGCCGATCGGCACGCCCTGCACCGCCTGCAGCCGGCGGGCGAAGTGGTAGCCGATGGCGCTGAAGTCCGCCACCCGGCCCGGCTCGCCCACGACCCAGGGTGCCGGAGCGATCTCGGCCTCGGGCCGCAGGCTCGCGCGCAGCGGCACCCGCAGCTGCCGCAGTTGCGGGTTCTGTGGCGAGGCCACCTCCTGCGGCCCGGTGTCGGTGGGCAGCAGCGGCCACTCCATGTTGGACTGGCCGCCGAGCAGCCACACGTCACCGATCAGCACGTCGTCGAGTTGCAGCGAGCCGTCGCCCTGCACGCTCAGCCGGTGCGGCCCTCCGGCGGGCAGGGGCGGGAACTGCACCTGCCAGCGGCCGTCAGCCGCCACAGCGGCGCGGGCCTGACGGCCGGCGAAGGCCACGGTCAGCGTCTGCCCCGGCGTGGCCCGGCCCCACAGGCGCAGCGGCCGGTCGCGCTGCAACACCATGTGTTCACCGAACACTTCGGCCAGGCGAACTTCGGCATGCGACGTCGCGGCCATCAGGGCAAGCAGCCAGGGCAGGGCGGTCCGGGTCATCGGCGGTTTCCTTCAGGGCCCGGAGGCATCTCGGCACTCGGTGGGCGGGGTTGTCGCGCCAGATGCGCCTTCAGCGCGGCTTCCAGCTGGCGGTGGTGGTAGACGAGGCCGCCGAGCGGGATGCGCAGGTCGGCGCGGCCGAACCAGCGGCCCATCTGGCGGCGGACGGTCGGCTTCACGATGCCGCCGCCCGGCAGCGCCGTGCCGGGCCGCAGCATCAACATCAGGTCTGTGCCGTCCTCGCCGTCGATCGTGGCGGATTCGATCTCCGACCAGGGCACGTGGGTGTGCAGGTGAAAGTGATCGGTGATGCCCCGGGCGTCGACGACCAGCGCCGGGCCGCGGCTGTTGAGCGCCTGCAGCGCATCCCGGCCGAGGCTGACCGCGAGCGCGACGGAGAGCAACGCGAACAGCGCCCCGATGGTGAATCCGAGTCGTGGTCCGAGCAGGTGGGGCAGCCAGAACACGCTCATCAAGCCGGACACGGCCATGACGACCACGAAGGGCAGGGTGAACAGCGCCGTCCAGCGGCGGCGCTCGAAGCTCAGCGGCGGCGGAACAGGCGGGGTGGGGGGTGTTGCAGGCATGCCCGAGCATAGGCGGATGAGCCTTCAGGTGAACTCGGTGCGCAGCGCCTCATACAGCCGCTGAAAGCGGGCGTAGCGCGGCTGCAGGGACGCAGCCCAGGTGGTGTCCGGCTCGGCCACGCGGGCCACGTCGGGCGTGCGGCAGACCTCGGCGACCGGGCCTCCCACCGCCAGCCAGGCCAGGCGCGCGGCCCCCAGCGCACCGCCGGCCTCGGCGCCGACGCCCGTGACCAGCGGCACGCCGAGCAGCGAGGCCAGCAGCCGCGACCACCAGGCGCTGCGCGCACCGCCGCCCACCAGCCAGAGCCGCTCGGCCGTGCCGCCGCCGGCCTGCAGCGCGCGCCAGCCGTCCAGCAGGCCGAAGCTCACGCCTTCCAGCACCGCGTAGCCCAGGGCCGCCGGGCCATGCTCATGCGTCAGGCCGAAGAACACGCCCTGCGCCTGGGCGTTGTTGTGCGGCGTGCGCTCGCCGCTGAGGTAGGGCAGGAAGAGGGGGGCCTGCTGGCGCTGGGCCTCGGTCAGCGCCGCCACCTGCTCGATCAGCGCCGCCTCGCTCGGCTGGCCGAGCAGTTGCGTGACCCAGCGCAGCGCGCTCGCCGCACTCAGCATGACGCTCATCTGGTGCCAGGTGCCGGGCAGCGCATGGCAGAAGGCATGCACCGCGCGGGCCGGGTTGGGGCTGAAGGTCTCGTTGCACAGGAAGATCACGCCCGAGGTGCCGAGCGACACGAAGCCGTCGCCGGGCTTGACGATGCCCATGCCGACGGCGCTGGCCGCGTTGTCGCCGCCGCCACCGGCAATGACGACCTGCGCCGGCAGCCCCCAGCGGGCCGTGAGAGAAGGCTTGAGCAGGGTGCTGGCCTCGCTGCCTTCGACGAGGTGCGGCATGTGGGCCTCGGTCAGCCCGGTGAGGGCCAGCGCCTCGGGCGACCAGCGCCGCTGCGCCACGTCCAGCCACAGCGTGCCGGCTGCATCGCTCATCTCGCTGATGGCCTCGCCGCTGAGCTGCAGTCGCAGCCAGTCCTTGGGCAGCAGCACGCGGGCCACCCGCGTGAAGAGTTCGGGCTCGTGCTCGCGCATCCAGGCGAGCTTCGGGGCGGTGAAGCCCGGCATCGCGAGGTTGCCGGTGATCTGCGGCAGCCCGGGGCAGGCGGCCATCATGGCCGCGCATTGCGCGCCGCTGCGGCCGTCGTTCCACAGGATGGCCGGGCGCAGCACCTGGTCGTCGCCGTCGAGCGTCACCGCGCCATGCATTTGCCCGGACAGGCCGATCGCGCGAACCTGGGCCAGCGCCGCACCGTGCTCGGCCTTCAGCCGGGCCATGCCGGCCTCCAGCGCGGCCCACCAGTCGGCCGGCTGCTGCTCGCTCCACAGCGGTTGCGGGCGCTGGACGGTGAGCGGCGCGCCGGTGGTGGCGTGGATGCGGTGCTGCTCGTCGAGCAGCAGCAGCTTGATTTCGGAGGTGCCGAGGTCGATGCCCAGGAACATGATGATTGGCGTTCAGGGTTGGTGATTCGGGCCGAGCGCCGGGCCGCTCCCAAGCCGGCCCGCGTTGGCGGTGTGCGAGCGGGGGAACCCCCGCGAGCATCGCCGTCCCCCCGGGGGACCGACCAGACTCGCCGGCGTGCAGCCTGGCGAGCTGGGCGAGGGGTCAGACAAACTGGTTCACGATGTTTTCGAGGCGCTCCTGGCGGCCCGAGCGGGGCTGCGGGGAGATGCCTTCGGCGTGCACGATCGCGGCCAGCTCGTCCAGGCTGGCGCCGCCGTGGATCTTCTGGCCCAGCGCCCCGTGCCAGCCGGCGTAGCGATCGCTGACGACCCTTTCCAGCTGACCACTTTCGTACAGCGCGGCGGCCGCCAGGAAGGCGCGGGCCATCGTGTCCATGCCGCCGATGTGGCCTTCGAGCTGGTCGATCGGGTCGATGCTCTGGCGCCGCACCTTGGCGTCGAAGTTGGTGCCGCCGGTGGTGTAGCCCCCGGCGCGGATCAGCTCCAGCATCGCCGGCACGAGGGCGGCGTGGTTGTTCGGGAACTGGTCGGTGTCCCAGCCGAGCTGCTCGTCGCCGCGGTTGGCGTCCAGCGAGCCGAAGATGCCCAGGGCACAGGCCGTGGCCACTTCATGCTCGAAGCTGTGGCCGGCGAGCGTGGCGTGGTTGACCTCGATGTTGACCTTGACCTCCTTCTCCAGGCCGTAGGTCTTGAGGAAGCCGTAGACGGTGGCGCTGTCGTAGTCGTACTGGTGCTTGGTGGGCTCCTGCGGCTTGGGCTCGATGAGGATGGTGCCCTTGAAGCCGATCTTGTGCTTGTGCTCGACGACCGACGTCAGGAAGCGGCCGTACTGGGCCAGCTCGCGCTTGAGGTCGGTGTTGAGCAGGGTCTCGTAGCCCTCGCGGCCGCCCCACAGCACGTAGTTGGCGCCGCCCAGGCGGTGCGTCCACTCCAGCACATGCTTCACCTGCGCAGCGGCGTAGGCGTAGACCTCGGGGTCCGGGTTGGTGGCCGCGCCGCTCATGTAGCGACCGTGCGAGAACAGGTTGGCGGTGCCCCAGAGCAGGCCCACGCCGGTGTCCTGCATCTTCTTCGCGGCAGCTTCCAGCAGGCCGTCGAGGATGCGATTGGACTCGGCCAGGCTCGCGCCTTCCGGTGCCACGTCGCGGTCGTGGAAGCACCAGTAGGGCAGGCCGAGCCTGGTGAAGAAGTCGAAGGCGGCGTCGAGCTTCAGGTGCGCGGCCTTGAGCGGGTCGGTCTCGGCGAACCAGGGGCGCTGGAAGACCGTGTTGCCGAGGCCGAAGACGTCCTCGCCCTTCCAGCAGAAGTTGTGCCAGTAGCAGACGGCCGGGCGCAGGTGTTCGGCCAGCGTCTTGCCGAGCACGACACGCTTCGCGTCGTACCAGCGGTAGGCCAGCGGGTTGGTGGAGGCGGGGCCCTCGTAGCGGACGACGGGCAGGTCGGAGTAGACGGTCGAAGCGGTGCTCATGGCAGTTCCTTACAGCGGGATCGGGTTCGGGGAGCGGGACAGGGTCAGGCAGCAGCCGGCACGACACCGGCCTTCACGCGGCGTGCCGCCAGTTCATCGGCCATCTGCAGCGTGGTGCGCTTGTCGAGCCTGCAGGCCAGCAGGCACAGCGTGCAGGCCGCAAACAGCGCGCCCACGCCGAAGCTGGACATGAAGCGGTAGCCGTCGATGGCGTTGGGTGCGGTGGGGGCCTGGGTGTCGTAGCCGAAGAAGCCGGCCAGCACCCACAGGAAGCAGGCCGAGCCCAGCGCCAGGCCCGACTTCAGCGAGAAGCCGATGGTGGCGAACACCATGCCGGTGAAGCGCCGGCCGGTCTGCCATTCGGAGTAGTCGGCGGCGTCGGCGTACATCGCCCACATGACGGCGATGGTGGGCGCGTAGAACACGGAGCCGAGCATGTGCAGCCACAGCATGCCCCACACGGCAGTCGGTGGCATGAGGTAGAGCGCGCAGGCCTGCAGCGCCGCCAGCGCGAAGCCGACGATCGCCACATTGCGCTTGCCGAAGCGGGCGGACAGGCCGGCCGACAGCATGATCACGACGATGGTGGTGCCGAAGCCCGCCATGTTGATGAGGCTGTTGTAGACGTCGGCGACGTTGGAGCTGGCGAGGGCATCGCGCGTGCCGTGCACGATGTAGCCGAGCGAATCGGCGAGGCTGCCGGTGCCGCCGGGGTCGGGCGTGGTCAGGCCGAGCGCGGCGACGAAGTCGAACATCGCCGCCTTGTCGACGTAGTGGTGGTAGTAGTTGTAGTGCGCGCCGCCGCGCATCGACAGCATGCCAAAGTTGAAGACGGTGTAGGCCACCAGCGCGATCCACGGCCGGTTCTTCAGCAGGTCGACGAAGTCCTGCGTCGGCGAGGCCTTCACTTCCACCAGCGGCTGGATGCGTTCCTTCGTGGTGAAGAAGGTCACCATGAACAGCACCAGGCACAGCAGCGCCCAGATCGTCATCGTGACCTGCCAGCCGTGCGCCCGGTCATGCCCCTGCGCGAACTTGGCCACCAGCGGCAGCGTGAAGCCGCCGACGATGAACTGCGCCACGTTCACCGACACGAAGCGGTAGCTGTTGAGCTTGGTGCGCTCGTTCAGGTCGCCCGTCATCACGCCGCCGAGCGCGGAGTAGGGCATGTTGTTCATCGAGTAAAGCGTCATCAGCAGCGTGTTGGTGATGCCGGCGTACGCGATGACCATGCCGGTGCTCCAGCCCCAGGCCGGGTCCGGCGTCGTGTAGGCCAGCACCATGACGACGGCCCAGGGCACGGACGTCCAGAGCACCCAGGGCCGGAACTTGCCCCAGCGGGTGGTGGTGCGGTCCGCCAGCACGCCCATCACCGGGTCGAAGATGGCGTCCCACAGGCGCGGCCACAGCAGGATCGCGGCGGCCGTGCTGGCCGACAGGCCGAACACGTCCGTGTAGAAGTTGAGCTGGAACAGCACCATCGACATGAAGACGAAGTTGGCGGCGGCATCGCCGGCGCTGTAGCCGGCTTTCTCCAGGAAGGACAGGGGCGGGTGCGTGGCCATCGGCTTGTCTCGTCGTGTTGTTCTGAGGGCGTGCCGGCTCAGGCGCGCGGCTCGTAGCTGAAGTGATCGAAGTCCGCCGCGCGGCGCGTGCCGGAGAGGTCCTGGCAGGCCAGCCCGATGAAGTTGCCGGTGAAGCCGAAGCTGCGCGCGAACTCGCCCTCAAAGTGGGTCACGTACTCGTCGCTGAGCATGGCGGTGTCCAGCAGCGGCCCGATGTCCTGCCAGGCGGCGCTGCCCTGGCGGAACTGGAACTGGTACTGGTCGTGGCGGAACTCCACAGCCAGGTCGACCGGCCCGTCGGCCAGTTCGACCGGGGTGGCGGGTTCGGTCAGCGAACCGCGCCGGTTGACGGTCAGGCGCAGCACGCGCAGGCCGGAGTCGACGTCGCGGCTGACGTGCAGGTAGGCGTGGTGGTTGGTGTTGTAGTAGGCCACCAGGCCCGCCATCTGCTGGAAGTGCTCGGGCGCGAAGTCCACGCGCGTGTCGACGCGGCAGTTGAAATGCTGCTGGCGGCGCGCCACGAGGCTTTGCTCGAAGGTGCTCATCAGCGATTCCCGGCCCTTCAGGCGCAGCCAGCCCGGGCGCTCGGTCAGCGAGATCCAGCGCTCGTCCAGCGGCACGCGCAGCGAGTTCAGGTGCGGGCTGAGCGTGGCGCGGTCGAAGTCGTCGCGCACCGGCTCAGGCGGAAAGGGGTGCTCGGGCAGGCCGCTGTCGGCCACCTGCCGGCGCGGGGCGTTGCCGCCGCCTTCGAGCTCGGGCCAGTCGTCGTCGCGCCAGACGATGCGCTGCAGGCTGGTCTCGCGGCCGAGCGGGCAGTGCAGGCCCTGGTAGATGCCGTTTTGCGCGTCGGCGTGCGGCCCGCTCCACTCCAGCGGCCGGCCGCTGAGGTGGGCGAGGTACCAGTCGCCGCGTGCGGTGGCCACGAGGCTCGCGTGGCCGCTGCGCTGCAGGCCGTCGGTGGGCTGCTGCCAGGCGGTCAGCAGCGGGTTGCCGGGCAGGGTCTCGTAGGGCCCGTCGATCTGGCGCGAGCGGGCCAGCGTGACGGCATGCTCGTAGAAGGTGCCGCCCTCGGCGGTGAGCAGGTAGTACCAGCCGTTGCGGCGGTACAGGTGCGGGCCTTCGACGACGCCCAGCGGCGTGCCGGCGTAGATGTTCTTCACCGGGCCGACGAGGCGGCGGGCGTCGTGGTCGTATTCCTGCAGCAGGATGCCGTTGAAGTTGTGCTTGCCCGGCTGGTGGATCCACTGCTGGTTCAGCAGCCAGTGCCGGCCGTCGTCGTCGTGGAAGAGCGACGGGTCGAAGCCCGAGCTGTTCAGGTAGATCGGCTCGCTCCACGGCCCGTCGATGCTCGGCGCGGTGACGAGGTAGTTGTGCGCATCCTTGTAGGCACCGTAGAGCGAGCGCACGTCGGAGTAGATGAGCCAGAACTGGCCGCCCGAGTAGCTCAGGCAGGGCGCCCAGACGCCGGAGGAGTCCGGGTGGCCGAGCAGGTCGAGCTGGCTCGTGCGCGTGACGGCGTAGCTGTGGTGACGCCAGTGCTTCAGGTCGCGCGAGTGGTGGATGCGCACGGCCGGCCACCACTCGAAGGTGGAGG
This sequence comes from Burkholderiales bacterium, assembly GCA_003963005.1. Lineage (GTDB taxonomy): Bacteria > Pseudomonadota > Gammaproteobacteria > Burkholderiales > Burkholderiaceae_C > Pelomonas. Next base: position 72,446 of record RXJW01000055.1, on the reverse strand, counting down.
TGGCGATGTAGTAGTCGTCCACGCCGTCAGCGCCGGGCACGCGGCAGATGGACGGGTCGGCATGGAAGCCCGGCAGGATGGGGTTCGTGATCATGGGATGGCGCGGCAGGAGTCAGGCCGCCACGGCGAGGCGGCGGGCGGTGATCAGGGGGCGGGTGAGTCGATAACGTGCCAGTGCGGCGGCGCCGACGGGCACGGCGTCGGCACCGAAGCGCGAGCGGGTGACGGCCGGCGTGGGCTCGCCGGCATCGCCGGCGAGGTCCTGGAGCGTGGCGAGCGCGTGGTCCAGGAAGGGCGGGCCCAGCTCCACGGCCGGGCCGCCGAGCACGATGCGGCCGGGGTCGTAGGCGGCGCACAGGTTGCCCAGCAGCAGGCCGAGGTAGCGCCCGGCCTGGGCCACGGCCTGTGTGCAGTCGGCCTGGCCGGCGGCAAGACGCCGTTGCACCTCGGGCAGGCCACCGGCTTCGTCGGCCGACGGCAGCATCGCGCGCAGGCCGATCATGGATTCGGCGCAGCCGCGGCGGCCGCAGCTGCAGCGCGGGCCGTCGAGAGCCAGGGTCATGTGCCCCACCTCGCCCGCCAGTCCGCGGGCACCGGTGAGCAGCCGGTCTTCGACGATGACGCCGGCACCGACGCCGATGCCCAGGCTCAGGTAGATCAGCGGGTCGGCGCGGCCGTCGGTGCCGAATTCGAGCTCGCCGAGCGCGGCCACGTCGGCCTCGTTCTGGATGAAGAGCGGCACCGCCTGCAGCGGGCTGCCGCGCAGGTGCTCGGTCATCAGCTGGCCGACGGGCAGGTCCCGCCAGCCCAGGTTGGGCGCGAAGTGCAGGTGGCCACAGGATTCGTCCACACCACCGGGCAGGCCGAAGCCGATGCCGATGACCTGCTGGCGCGTGGCATCGAGCCGGGCCTGCAGTTGCACGAGCAGCTTGGCGGCGCGCACGAGGGCGAGGTGGGGGTCGCGCCCCGCGTCCAGCGGCGAGCGCAGGCGCGCGAGCACGTCGCCGGTGAGCGACGTGGCCACGGCATGCACGCCGTCCACGCCCAGCTCGGCACCGAGCAGCACGAGCCGCCCCGGGTCGATGAAGAGCGGCGTCGGCCGGCGGCCCAGCTCGCCGGTGGCCACGACCTCCCGCTCCAGCAGCCAGCCTTCGGCGATCAGCTCCTTCACGAGCGTGCTGACGGTGGACTTGGTGAGCTGCAGCGCTTCGGCCAGCGCGGCGCGCGACTGCCCGGGCTGGGCGCTCAGGTGCCGCACGATGGCCATGCGGTTGAGGTCCTTGAGCAGGTGCTGGTCGGCGGTGAACTGCATGGCCGGCATCAGAGGGGTTGGAGGACGCCGAAGGCGCGGGGCCGGCCGGCGTGCAGCAGGGCCGCGCCGATCAGCACGAGGCCGGCAGCGGCGGTGAGGGCCTGGGCTGCGCCCGAGACGCGGGCGGCGGCCACGCAGGCCGCCCAGTGTGTGCTGATCAGGGCGACCAGTGCCACGCCGGCGGCGGCCAGCACCGTGCCGGCCGTGAGCAGGGGCGCATGCGCTTCGCGCACGTCGAGGCCGCGGCTGAGATCCACCGCCTCGAAGCAGCCGCGAAACCACAGCCCGAACAGGCCGAGGCTCACCAGGTGCATGAGCCCCGCGAAGATGAACACGCCCTGCTGGGTGCCCGTCCACTGCACGGCGAGCGCGGCCAGCAGGGCGATGAACATGCCACCGATGCCGCCGGCCGTCGCCCCCAGTCCGATGACGGCGCCCGAGACGCGCGTGGGGAAGAGGTCGGTCGCGGATGTCAGCAGGTTGGCCGACCAGGCCTGGTGGCAGGCGGTGGCCAGCGTGATGAGCGCCACGCACAGCGCGAAGCTCTCGCTGTAGTAGGCCCCGATGGCACCCGGCATGCAGGCCGCCGCCAGGCCCATCGCCGTCATGCGGGCCCGGCCCACCGGCCAGCCGCGGCGCAGCAGCCGGCCCGACAGCCAGCCGCCGGCAATCGAGCCGACGCTGGAGCCCAGATAGATCAGTGCCACGAGCCCGGCGCTCTTGAGCGGGTTCTGGCCGCGTTCGCGCTCCAGGTAGGACGGCAGCCAGAACAGGAAGAACCACCACACCGGGTCGGTCAGCAGCTTGGCGATCAGGAAGGGCCAGATGGCCTTGAAGCGCAGCAGGGCCGTCCAGGGCAGGTGCAGGGCGGCCTCCTGCGGCGACTGACCGGCGCGGATGTGGGCCAACTCGGTGGCCGTGATGCGCGGATGCTGCTCGGGCGCATGGAAGCCCCGGGCCCAGAACAGCAGCCACACGAGGCCCGCCACGCCGATGGCGAGGAAGGCGAACGGCCAGCCGAAGCTCAGCGCCAGCCAGACGGTCAGCGGCGAGGCGATGACGCCCAGTGCGGTGCCGGCGTTGAAGAGCCCCGTGGCCAGCGCGCGCTCCTGCTGCGGAAACCACATCGCCACGGCCTTGATCGCCGCCGGGAAATGGGCGGCCTCGGCCATGCCGAGCAGGAAGCGCACGACGACCAGGCCGATGACCGAGGCCACCAGCCCGTGCGCCGCGGCCGCGACCGACCACAGCAGCAGCGCCACCGCGAGGCTGCGCTTGACCCCGTAGCGGTCGATGCCGATGCCGATCAGCGGCGGGAAGGCCGCGTAGGCCGCAGTGAAGGCGAAGGTGATCCAGCCGTAGTCGGCATCGGTCAGCGCCAGGCCGCCCGTCTCCAGCGGCTGCTGCAGGCGGGTCTTGAGCACCGACAGCGCGTTGCGGTCGATGTAGTTGACCGTGGTCGCCACGAACAGCAGCGCGCACACGACCCAGCGCTGGCGGCCCAGCACGGCTCCCATCACCCGCGTCATCCCACCGCTTTCGGCAGGGCCGCCCGGGCCGCGCGGTGTCCGGGGCGGTCGGCGGTGGCCGGGGTGGCGGGGGCGGGTTTCACGGGAAGTCTCCGGGGGGCTGGGCGCTCGGGCGCCTCGGGCAATGAGGGAAGTCGCAGCCCGTCAGGCTTGCGATGGACTGAAATGTAGCGCTACCATTTTGATTTGCACAAGCTCGTTTTCTCTAACATTCCCGCGCCGACGGGGTCGGGCCGCCCGAAGGAGACTGCATGAAGATCTGGGCCCGCGCCCTGGCCGGCTGGTGGCTGGCTGCCCTGCTGCACCCCGCGCTCGGCGCACCGGTCGAGGACGGCTACGACCTGTGGCTGCGCTACCGGCCGCTGCCGGCAGCGCTGCAGCAGGCGGTGGCCGCGCGGGCGACGCAGGTGCTGGCGCCCGCACCCGGCTCCGCGTCGGTGCAGGCGGCGGTGCAGGAACTGGTGCGTGGCGTGACCGGCCTGACCGGCCGCGCGCCGCGTGTCGGTGGGCCGCTCCGGCCCGGGGCCCTCGTGCTGGCCACACCAGCCACCGCGCCGTCGGGGCTGACGCTGGCCTGGGCCGACCTGGGCCGCGAAGGCTATTGGCTGCGCAGCGAGCGCCTGCAGGGCCGCCGCGTGACCGTCATTGCCGCCAACAGCGACGTCGGCCTGCTCTACGGCAGCTTCGCCTGGCTGCGCGCCGCACAGACGGGCGCGGACCTTGCCCGGCTCGATGAACGCTCGGTGCCGCGCCTGTCGCTGCGCCTGCTCAACCACTGGGACAACCTGGACCGCACCGTGGAGCGCGGTTACGCCGGCGCGTCGATTTGGGACTGGTGGAAGCTCCCCGCGTTGCGGGACGCGCGCTACACCGACTACGCCCGCGCGAATGCCTCGCTGGGCATCAACGGCGCGGTGCTGAACAACGTCAATGCCAAGGCGGAGTCGCTGACGGCACCCTACCTGGCCAAGGCTGCGGCGCTGGCCGACGTGTGGCGGCCCTACGGTGTGCGCGTCTACCTCTCGGCCCGCTTCTCGGCCCCGAAGGAACTCGGCGGCCTGCCCACGGCCGACCCGCTCGACCCCGCCGTGCGCGCCTGGTGGCAGGCCAAGGCGGACGAGATCTACCGGCTGATCCCGGACTTCGGCGGCCTGCTCGTGAAGGCCAATTCCGAGGGCCAGCCGGGCCCGCAGGAGCACGGCCGCAGCCATGCCGACGGCGCCAACATGCTGGCCGCGGCCCTCGCGCCGCACGGCGGCGTCGTGCTGTGGCGGGCCTTCGTGTACGAGCCCGAGGCACGCGACCGTGCGGCCCAGGGCTACGCCGAATTCCAGCCGCTGGACGGCCGCTTTGCACCGAACGTGATCGTGCAGGTCAAGAACGGGCCGATCGACTTCCAGCCGCGCGAGCCCTTCCACCCGCTCTTCGGCGCCATGCCGCGCACGCCGCTGGCGCTGGAGGTGCAGCTGACGAAGGAGTACCTGGGCTTCTCGACGCACCTCGCCTACCTCGGCCCGCTGTTCGAGGAGGTGCTGCGCGCCGACACGCACCACACGGCGGGCGACCCTCGCGTCTCGCGCCAGATCAGCGCGATGGCCGGCGTGGCCAACATCGGCACCGACCGCAACTGGTGCGGGTCGCACATGGACTGCGCGAACTGGTACGCCTTCGGCCGCCTGGCCTGGGACACCGACCTCGGCGCCGAGGCGGTGGCGCGGGAATGGATCCGCCAGACCTTCACGACCGAGCCGCGCGCGGTGGCCGACATCGGCGTGCTGATGGCCGACTCCCGGGAGGCCGTGGTCGACTACATGACCCCGCTGGGCCTGCACCACCTGATGGGCACGGGCCATCACCACGGCCCCGCGCCCTGGGTCGACAACCTGGAGCGGGCCGACTGGAACCCGGTCTACTTCCACCGCGCCGCGCGCGACGGCATCGGCTTCGACCGCTCGCCGCGCGGCAGCAACGCCGTCGGCCAGTACGCCCCCGCGCTGGCGGCCCGCTGGGCAGACCCGGCCACGACACCCGAGCCGCTGCTGCTGTGGTTCCATCACCTGCCGTGGGAGCACCGCATGGCCTCGGGCCGCACGCTGTGGGCGGAGCTGGTGGCGCGCTACGACCGCGGCGTCGAACGCGTGGCGGCGATGCGCACGCGCTGGGCCGGCGTGCGCGACGCGGTCGATGCGCGGCGGCATGCCGAGGTGGCGGCCTACCTGGCCGTGCAGGAGGACGAGGCCCGCTGGTGGCGCGACGCCTGCGTGGCCTACTTCCAGTCGGTGTCGGGCCTGCCGCTGCCGCCCGGCACACGGCCGCCGGCCGAGTCGCTGGAAGCCTACAAGTCGCGCCGCTTCAGGTTCGCACCGGGGCACGGGGGCTGAACCCCTCCCCTATGATTGCGCGACCAAGCCCATCACCTCTCGAAGGATGCCTTTGAAGACAACCGTTCGTGCTGGCCGCAGCACCAAGGTCGCCACCATCGCCGATGTCGCCCGACTCGCCGGGGTGTCGCCGATGACGGTGTCCCGGGTCATCAACGGCGAGCAGAACGTGCGCCCCGGCACCCGCGAGAAGGTGCAGGCGGCGGTGGCCGAACTGAACTACCTGCCCAACCAGGCCGCCCGTCACCTCGCCGGCTCGGAGCCGATCCGCATCGGCATGCTCTACATCGACCCGACGGCGGGCTACCTGAACGAGTTCCTGATCGGGCTCCTGAACAAGGCCACGCTGCGGCATGTGCAGCTCGTGGTGCAGCGCTGCGAGGCGGCCCGCGAGGGCGAGGAAAAGCCGGTGGCCGAGATGATCGCCAACGGCATCGACGGCCTCATCCTGCCGCCGCCCTTCTGCGACTCCCAGCCGCTGCTCAAGCTCGTGGCCGAGACGGACACGCCGGCCGTCGTGGTGTCCGCCGGGCAGCCGCCGGCCGACGTCTGTGCGGTCAGCATCGACGACTACCAGGCCGCGTACGAGATGACGCGCCACCTCCTGAACCTGGGCCACCACCGGCTGGGCTTCATCATCGGCGACCCCTACCAGAGCAGCAGCGCGCGACGCCTGGCGGGCTTCCACGCCGCGATGGCCGATGCCGGGCTGAACATCGAGGAAGAAGAGGTCGTCGCCCAGGGCATGTTCACCTACCGCTCGGGGCTGGATGCGGCCGAGTTCCTGCTGTCGCAGGAGCGTCGCCCGACCGCCATCTTCGCGAGCAACGACGACATGGCCGCGGCCACCGTCGCCATCGCCCACCGCATGGGGCTGGACGTGCCCAGCGACCTCACGGTGGTCGGCTTCGACGATGCCCCGCTGGCCACCACCATCTGGCCTGAACTCACCACCGTGCGCCAGCCCATCATGGAGATGGCCGGCGCCGCGGTGGACCTGCTGGTGCGCCACATCAAGGCGCGCCGTACCGGCGAGCCTCTGCCCTGCGAGCATGAGCTCATGGATTTCGAGCTGGTCCGACGCCAGTCCGACGCTGCCCCCCGCCTGCGCCCACCGTCGCGCATCGGCGGCAGTGCCTGACCCACGGCCCGCGGCGGGCCTGCTTGCATGACACCCCTTTCCTGCCCGCGCTTCAAGCGCCTGCTGCTCACCGGCGCGGCCGGCAACCTCGGTCGTGTGCTGCGCCCGCGCATGAAGGCCTACTGCGACGTGCTGCGCCTGTCCGACCTGGCGCCGATGGACCCCGCCGGTGACGGCGAGGAGGTCGTGCAGGCCCCGCTCGAAGACCTGGCGGCCATGCAGTCGCTGCTGAAGGACGTGGACGCCGTGCTGCACTTCGGCGGCGTGTCGATCGAGAAGCCGTTCGACGTCGTGCTGCCGGCCAACATCGTCGGTGCCTACAACGTCTACGAGGCGGCGCGCCAGCGCGGCGTGAAGCGCATCGTCTTCGCCAGCTCCAACCACGTCATCGGCTTCTACAGCCAGGGCGAGACGATCACGCCGCAGGCGCTGCCGCGGCCCGACAGCTACTACGGCCTGTCCAAGGCCTTCGGCGAGAACCTGGCGCAGTTCTATTTCGACCGCTACGGGCTGGAGACGGTGTCGCTGCGCATCGGCTCCTGCTGGCCCGAGCCGACCGACCGGCGCATGCTGTCGAGCTGGCTGAGCTACGACGACCTGGAGCGGCTGCTGGTGGCGGCCCTCAGCGCGCCGGTGGCGGGGCACAGCGTCATCTACGGCGTCAGCGACAACCGCTCGACCTGGTGGGACAACGGCCCGGCCCGGCACATCGGCTACCGGCCCGAAGACAGCTCCGAGCCCTGGCGCGCGCAGGTGGAGGCGGCCCACCCGCACGTGGACCCGAGCCGTCCCGAGTTGCGGTGCCAGGGCGGCGGCTTCGTCGTGCTGGGCCCCTTCGAGAAAGACCCTGCGCCATGAACATCGACTTCACGCCGAACGCTCGCCGCCCCGACCCGGCCATCGAGGTGCTGGACGACGCCTTCCTGCCGCTGCGCCTGTTCGCCGCCGGGGTCGAGCAGCTCTTCACGGGCCTGGCCTGGGCGGAAGGGCCGGTGTGGTTCGGGGACGGGCGCTACCTGCTGGTGTCCGACATCCCGAACGACCGCATCCTGCGCTGGGACGAGACCACCGGCGCCGTCAGCGACTTCCGCAGGCCCAGCCACAACGCCAACGGCCATGTGCGCGACCGCCAGGGCCGGCTCGTCAGCTGCGAGCACCTGACGCGCCGCATCACCCGCACCGAGTACGACGGCCGCATCACGGTGCTGGCGGACCGCCATGACGGCAAGCGCCTGAACTCGCCCAACGACATCACCTGCGGCCCCGACGGCAGCCTGTGGTTCAGCGACCCGACCTTCGGCATCGCGAGCGATTTCGAGGGCGAGCGTGCCGAGCCCGAGCTGCCGCACGCGGTCTACCGCATCGACGGCACGACCGGCGCGCTGACCCGCGCCATCGACGACCTGCAAGGCCCCAACGGTCTGGCCTTCAGCCCCGACGGCCGGGTGCTCTACGTCATCGAGAGCCGGGCACGCCCGCACCGGCTGATCTGGGCCTACGACGTGGACGGCGCCCGCCTCGCGAACAAGCGCCTGGTCATCGACGCCGGCGGCCCCGGCGCCTTCGACGGCATGGCGCTGGACGTGCAGGGCAACCTCTGGTGCGGCTTCGGCAGCGACGGCAGCCCCGGCGCCGACCCGGCAGCCCTCGACGGCGTGCGCGTCTACAGCCCCGACGGCCGGGCGCTCGCGCACATCCACCTGCCCGAGCGCTGTGCCAACCTGTGCTTCGGCGGCGCGAAGGGCAACCGCCTCTTCATGGCCAGCACGCACTCGGTCTACGCGCTCTACGTGAACACCCGAGGCGCCGTGGCCTGAGCCGGCGGTGGATGCCGCCGGTGATCCGCACGGACGCTGCCGTCAATCGGCATCCCGTGCGCCGCCACGTCGCAGGGACCGCCAGCGTGGCAGCAGCATGCCGACCTGGCGCTGGTAGTCCCGGTAGCGCGGGCCGAATTCGCGCAACAGGTCGCGCTCCTCGAAGGCGACGCCGATCAGGATGTAGGCGGTGCCGGCCCCGGCGAAGAGCAGGTGGCCGGCGGTCATGTCGGGCGTGCCCCAGAAGGCGAGCAGGAAGCCGAGGTAGATCGGATGGCGCACCTGCTGGTACAGCATCGGCGTGCGGAACTGTGGCGGCGGGCGGTTGATCCCGCGCAGGTGCTCCCAGGGCTGGCGCAGGCCGAAGAGCGCGACGTGATCGAGCATCAGGCTGCTGGCGCCCAGCAGCGCCCAGCCGGCGCCGCCCACGGCATGCAGTGCGGCCCGTGCGGCGGGCGAGGCCGCCGTCCACAGCACGGGTTCCGGTAGCGGGTGCCATTGCCTGAGCAGCAAGGCCAGCGCAGCACTCGATGCCAGCACATAGGTCGCGCGCTCGACCGGGGGCGGCACGAGGCGGGTCCAGCGCCGCTTGAAGCCGGCCCGGGCCATCACGCTGTGCTGCAGGCCGAACAGCGCGAACAGTCCCAGGTCGACGGCCACGGCCTGGGCGGCGGGGGCGAGGGTGCCCCGGTCGATCGTGGTGGGCAGGACCGGGGCATTGACCAGGAAGGCGATGGCCCACACCGTGCTCGCGGCGAACAGCAGGTAGCAGAGAAGCGCGTAGACGACGCCGAACCAGGCCATGGGGCTTGCTCCAGGCGGCACCTCGCCGGCGCCGCGTTCAGTTGAGGATCAGGTACTCGGGATAGCGCTCGGCAATCTCGTCGACGGCGGCCAGCGTGCCGGTGAGGTGGTCGCGCACCGCCTGCTGGGCGGCGTCGGGCTGGCCGGCTGCGATCGCGTCCAGGATGGCCTGGTGCCCGCTCATGATGGCGTCGGCCTTGCCCGCTGTCGGGACATGCAGCAGCCGCAGGCGGTCGACATGGCCGGACATCCGCGTGATGACCGACCACAGCCGAGGCAGCCCCGCGGCCAGGTACATGAGGCGGTGGAACTCCTTGTCGGCGGCGATGAAGGCCGGGTAGTCCTTGCGCTCGCCGAGTTCCGCCTGGCGCGCCCATTGCGCGGCCAGTGCGGCGACGACGTCGGGATCCGGGGCCAGCGCGAGCTGCCGCGCGATCTCGATCTCGGTGGCCCGGCGCAGGAAATGCGCCTCGCGGGCCGCGGGCACGTCGATGCGGCTGACCTGCGTGGTCGACTGCGCGCGGATCACCACGAGCCCTTCCTCGCCGAGGCGGATGAGGGCGTCCCGCACGGGCGTCTGGCTCACGCCGAAGCGCTGTGCCAGCTCCGCCCGGTCCAGCGCGCTGCCGGGGGCCAGCTCCAGGGACACGATGGCCGCACGCAGGGCTTCCAGGACCTGGGGGGCGGCGTGGCGGGTGTTGTCGAGCGTGAAGTTCATCGATGGTGGGTGGGGTGCCGGGACGGCCGCCAGCGGCCAGGCACGGGCGATTGTCATCGGGACCGCAGCGGCACGTGTGCACGGGCACCGCGCCTTGCACGATGCGGCCGGGCGCACCGCCCGGCGCAGCCGCGGCGCCCCCGGGGATGGCCCTGAGAGCGTTACCGCCGCGGTGCTGCCTTGTCGGGGATTTTCATGTGCTGATCTACTAATACATTAGTACACACCCTGGTTGACGCTCGATATTCACGGTCCTAGATTGCGAATGTGCGCGCTACCATTTGTTGTGAAGGCTTCGCTGTCATCGGGTCGCCGCGCTGATCACCAGAACCACACGGAGACAACGATGAGCCAGCTTTCCTCGCGGCGCCTGCGTCGCGCCCACCCCCGACTTGCCCTGGGCACGTCCCTGCTCGCGGGCCTGATCGCCCAGGCCTATGCGCAGACGACGCCGCCCGCCGAGCAGCAGAAGCTGGACGCGGTGGTCGTGACCGGCATCCGCGCCTCGCTGGAGAACTCCGCCAACGCCAAGCGCAACGCCGTCGGCTTCATCGATTCGATCAGCGCGGAAGACATCGGCAAGTTCCCCGACAGCAACGTCGCCGAGTCGATCTCGCGCATCCCCGGCGTCACGCTGACGCGCGAGATCACCGGCGAGGGCCTGCAGATCCAGATCCGCGGGCTGGGCACCAATTTCACCCGCGTGCTGCTCAACGGCGCGCCGGTGGCCTCGGCCTCGACCGGCCGGGTGGACTCGGGCAGCGCGAACCGCGAAGTCGACATGGACTTCCTTCCCGGTGAACTGTTCAGCCGTGTGACGGTGATCAAGAGCCCGACCGCCTCCATGCTCGAAGGCGGCGCCGCAGGCATCGTCGACATGGGCAGCGCCCGGCCCTTCGACCGCAAGGGCCTGCGCACCGCCTTCACGCTGACCGGCACCAAGAACCAGCAGGCCGACCGCTGGGGCAACCGCGGCTCGGCACTGGTGAGCAACACCTGGGGCAACGAGTTCGGCGTGCTGGCTGGGGTGGCGTGGGCCACCAACAAGGTCAAGACGACCGGCTTCGAGACCATCGGCTGGACGAATGCCAACCTGCTGGCCACGCAAAGCAGCAGCGCCACGCGCAACAGCACCGGCGGCGGCAACTGGACCATCCCCGGCACCGTGCCCGCCAACGCCGGCAACGGGCTGGTGGCCGGCACGGTCATCAATGAAGCCTTCCTGCTCGCCAAGAACCCGGGCCTGACCATTGATCAGATCGACAACGCCATCATCCCGCGCCTGGGCCGCTCGATGGTGGCCGAGGGCAGCCGTGACCGCCAGAACGCGATCCTGTCGCTGGAGGCCCGCCCGAATGCGTCGGTGCGCCTGTTCCTCGACACGATCTACGGCCACAAGCGCAACGAGTTCGAGCGCACCGACATCAACTGGATCGTGCGCAACGGTTCGGCCATCCCGCTGAACCTGCAGGTGGACCGCAGCGACTGCGCGAATGGCTGCGTGGTCACCAAGGGCACGTTCGCCAACACGCAGTACTTCCTGGAGTACCGGCCCTACACCGAGGACACGAAGTTCCACAGCGTGAACCCGGGCCTCAACCTCAAGATCACCGACGCCATCAGCGTGGACCTGCAGGCCAATGCCACCCGCAGCGACTTCCATCGCGAATCGCCCACGGCGCTGTTCCAGACGGTGCTCGGCTCGGGCCTCACGACGGAGTACGACAACACCACCGGCACACCCGCCATCCGCGCGGTGAACACGCTCACCGGAGCGACCGACACGCTGAACAACCCGGCGTCCTTCGGCTGGAACGGCGGGCGCGTCAATGTCCAGGAGGAGAAGCGCCAGGTGCGCACCTCGGGCCTGCGCGGTGCCATCGACATCGATGCCGATGTGCTGGACATCAAGGTCGGCGGCGCCTACGACAACGTGTCGAGGCTGATCCAGTCGCTGAACAACGACGCCTACTGGGCCAACATCGTCTGCGGCCGCAACCTCAACGTGTTCCTGCCGGCGCCGAACACGACGAACAAGAACCCCTGCAACGGCACCGGCGCGGCCGGCTCGGCTGCCGCCGACTACCCGGGCTACGGCACCGGCTACACCGCGGGCGCGACGACGCCGCTGCAGTACCTCGGCTCGGCCATCCCGAACGCGACGATTCCTGGCTACCTGTCCGCCAACTCGCGCGGCTTCGTGGCGCTCGACTGGGCGCGCTTCGCCAAGGATGCCAACTACGCCGCCGCGCACGAGACCGCCGTGCCCGGCGCGGGCAGCACCAACACGGGCGTGAACCCGGGCTTCTTCCAGGAGAAGGTCACGTCGATCTTTGCCGAGGTCAACGGCGAAGCCCAGGTGCTGGGCAACCGCCTGCGCTACAACGGCGGCATGCGCTACGCGACGACGGAGCAGACCTTCGCCTCGCTCAGCACGCCGGCCGACCCGCGCAACGCCACGCTCGCCGACGGCGGCCGCTACCCGACGCCGCTGGTGCAGACGCTCACCACCACCACGTACAGCAACTTCCTGCCCTCCGGGAGCCTGGCCTACAACCTGCGGCCCGACCTGCTGGCGCGGGCGTCGATGTCCAAGACCATCACGCGGGCCGACCCGACCTCGCTGCGTGCGCTCACCGCGAGCTTCAGCGACCCGTCCGCCCAGAACGGCACGCTCACCAACCCCGACCTCAAGCCCTACCAGTCCACGAACACCGACCTGGGCCTGGAGTGGTACACCGGGCGCGAAGGCTATGTCGCACTGGCCTGGTTCAAGAAGGGCATCCAGGGCTTCACGGCCAGCCGCAGCTTCAACGTGCCGTTCAGCGCTCTCAACCAGTACGGCATCAACTGGACCAATGGCCTGAGCCGCGACCAGCGCCGCGCGCTCTACATCCGCGCCGGCTACGCCAACCCGCCGGCCGACCTGGATGCCCTGCCCACGGGCCAGGCCCTCGTGGACATCAACAACCTGCCCATCACCCTGTCGCAGACGCAGAACACGACCGACAAGCTCTACATCCAGGGGCTGGAGTTCACCGTGCAGCAGCCGCTCGGTGTGCTGACGTCCTACCTGAACGGCTTCGGGGTCAGTGCGAACTACACGAAGGTGAAGCAGTCGGGCGCCAACGTGGCCATCGGCGTGCCGCCGCACACCTACAACCTGGCGGCCTACTACGAAGGCCGGTTCGGGGGCTTCCGCGTGACGAAGAACTTCACCAAGGGCTCGCAGAGCAGCGGCACCGGCCAGAACGGCATCACGGCCGCAGCCTTCTATGGCCTCGACTACGCGCAGGTGGACTTCACGTCGCGCCTGAACCTCGGCGAGATCCTGGGCGCGACGATCGGTTGGAAGAAGGACCTGCAGGCCACCTTCGACGTCTTCAACCTGACGCGGTCCTCGCAGCGCACCAACTTCCAGTTCGCGAACGCGCCCTACGCGATCTACGCGCCGGGGCGCACCTACCAGGTGGGCCTGCGCGCGAGCTTCTGACGGGTGTGTCCGCCGGCGGGCCGGGTGTGGCTCGCTGGCGTTTCAGTGGGGGCGCCCGCCGGCGCGCGGGGCCCTCACTGCTTTGTCGCCACCCGCTGTGCCACCTGGTGCCGGGCCAGCGGGCCGATCAGCACGCACACCGCGAGCGTGGTGCCGACCAGCACATTGCCCACCCACGGGAAGTGCTCCAGCCGGCCGTCCGCGCCGATGACGACGATGTGGCCTGACACCAGCGCCGCCACACCACCGGCCAGTTGCTGCAGCGCGGCGTTGATCGCCGTGAAGGCGCCGCGCTGCTCCGGCGCCGGGATGCTGGTGACGACGACCTGCCAGGGCACCATGCGCGAGAAGATGCCCGCGAACAGGACCACGTTGATCACCACCAGGGCCAGCAGCGGCGAGGCCCCGAGCCGGGTGTAGATCGACACCATCAGGATGGTGATCGCACTGCCCGTGTAAAAGATCGGCAGCGGGCCGAAGCGGTCGGTCAGCCGGCCCACGAAGGGCGCGACGAACATCGTGCTGATGCCGGTGACGAGGTAGACGATGGGCAGGTGTGCCAGGTCGATGCCGACGTTGTGCACCGAGAACGCACTGGCGAACGGCATGATCATGAAGCCGCCCGTCGTCAGCAGTGCCGTGATCAGGAAGGCATGCAGGTGCCGGCGATGGGCGACGGTGCGCAGCAGGTGGGCAAAGGCGCTGCGGTCGGTCTGCAACTTCAGGTGGGCATCCACCGGTTGCATGCGCCACATGATCAGCGCGCCGCCCACCGCGCCGAAGGCCACCAGCACGAGGAAGGGCGCATGCCAGTCCCAGTGCGTCGCCAGGAACAGGCCGAAGGGCAGGCCGAGCACCTGGCTGGCCGCGAAGCCGCCCTGCAGCAGGCCCATCACGCGGCCGCGCAGCGCGGGTTCGAACAAGTCCGCCGCGATGGCCATCACGACGGATCCGATGACGCCGCCGAACAGGCCCGTCACGATGCGTGCGCACAGCAGCGACTCGAAGCTCGTGGCCAGGCCGCACCAGAGCGTGCCGAGCAGGAAGCCGCCGTAGAAGAACAGCAGCAGGCGCTTGCGGTCGAAGCGGTCGGCGAAGCCTGCGGTCAGCACGCCGGCGATGCCTGCGCTGAAGGCATAGGCCGACACGACGAGGCCGAACTGCTGCGCCGTCATCGACATGGCCGGCATGATCATCGCGCCCAGCGGCGACATGATCATGAAGTCCAGGATGACCGCGAACTGCATCAACGTCAGCAGCCCGGTGACGAAGCGCTGGTAGGGCGTGAAGGCGGGGGGCGCGGCAGGCGGCGCGAGGGGCGGCGTGGCAGACATGGGCGCAGAGTGTGCGTGAGCGCGGGCCTGGGCGTGGCAGCAGGGTCTCGTCCTACGCGGCATTGCGCGGCTGGCTCACGGCGGGCGTGACGGCCCGGCGCCAGACTGCTGGCATGTGTTCCTGCGGAGTCACGCCATGCACAGCCCCGACGCGTCGCCCGAGTGCGCCTGCCCGCTGACGGCCGAGCGCGACCGGGTACTGGTCTGCGTGATCGGCACGGCCGATGTGCTGCGGCGGCGTGCCGCGGACCTCGCACCGCTGGCAGCGGATGGCCGCGTGCAGCGGGTCGACTGGCGGCTGGATGACGACTTCGGCGAGCCGCCGGTGGCCGCCGACTGGGCGGACGGCCTCATCGTGCTGAACTCCGATGCCTGGGCGGCGCCCACCGGCTGTGCGCATCTGCAGGCCCTGCTCAAGATGGCCTGGCGCTGTGGCCGCACGGTCGCCCTGTGCGGGCAGGCGCTGGATTGCCTGTGGGCACTGGGGTTTGCGACCGACGTGCCGGCCGAGGCGGAAGGGCTGTTCCTGTGTGCCGAGTCACCCTGCGCGGCGACGCTGGCGGAGTTCCTGGACGCCTTGCAGGCGCAGCCGCATCGCGGTCGCTGACCGCTTGTGTCGGTGGCGAATCTGCTCTTGCGCGTTGGCGAAGGCCTCTCTTGGCAGCTCCCCCTGGCGCCGGCCGTCGGTGCGCCGGGCCCTGGGTGAATTCCCGACCGTTCGGTCGAGCAATCACGCATAGGATCGGCACCGCCTTCACGACGCGCCGCCATGGACCTCACGATTGCCGCCATCCTCGGGCTCGACGGGCTCACCAACGGGGCCATCTACGCCCTGGTCGCCCTGGCCCTGGTGCTGGTGTTCTCCGTCACCCGCATCATCTTCATCCCGCAGGGCGAGTTCGTCGCCTTCGGGGCGCTCACGCTGGCGTCGCTGCAGATGGGCAAGGTGCCGGGCACGGTGTGGCTGCTGCTGATGATGGCGGTGGCGGTGGCCGTGCTCGATCTGGTTCAGGGGTTGCGTGAGCACCGCCCGATGCCGCGTGTGGCACGCGGCCTGGCCGTCGCGCTCGCCGCTCCGGTCGCGCTGGCGGTGGGTGTGCCGGTGCTGCTGCCGCATCAGCCGCCGCTGTGGGTGCAGGTGCTGCTCACGCTGGCCATCGTCACCGCGATGGGCCCGCTGCTCTATCGCCTCGCCTACCGCGCGCTGTCCGGCGCCAGCGTGCTGACACTGCTGATCGTGTCGGTGGGCGTGCATTTCGCGCTGACCGGCATCGGCCTCGTCTTCTTCGGCGCCGAGGGCTACCGCACGCCGGCCTTCTGGGAAGCCCGCTTCGAGCTCGGCCCGCTGAGCCTCACTGGCCAGACACTGATCATCTTCGGCGCCTCGGTCGTGCTGCTGGTGGCGATGTACGTCTTCTTCGAGCGCACGCTGGCGGGCAAGGCGCTGCGGGCGACCTCGGTCAACCGCACCGGCGCGCGGCTCATGGGCATCTCGGGGGACACCGCGGGCAGCCAGACCTTCACGATGGCCGCCTTCATCGGCGCGCTGTCGGGCCTGCTGATCGCGCCGTCCACCACCATCTATTACGACACCGGCTTCCTGATCGGCCTGAAGGGCTTCGTTGCCGCGGTGTTCGGCGGCCTGGCCAGCTTCCCGATGGCGCTCGGCGGCGCGATCGGCGTGGGCCTGATCGAGAGCTTCGGCTCCTTCTGGGCCAGCGCCTTCAAGGAGGTCATCGTTTTCACGGTGATCCTGCCGGTGCTGCTGTGGCGGTCCTTCGTGGACCCCCATCACGAGGAGCACTGACATGAAGCGCTCCCACCTCGCGGCTTCCGCCGCTCTCGTGCTGCTCGTGCTCCCGTTCGCCCCCGTGCCGGACTTCTGGATCACGCAGCTCAACTACATCGGCCTGTTCTCCCTCGTCGTGCTCGGCCTCGTGCTGCTGACCGGCGTGGGCGGGCTCACGTCCTTCGGGCAGGCGGCGTTTGCCGGCGTTGGGGCCTATGCGACGGCCTATCTCACGACGGTGATGGGCCAGTCGCCCTGGCTCGGCCTGGTGGCGGGCATTGCGATCACGCTGGTGCTGGCACTCGTCATCGGGGCGCTCACGCTCCGCATGTCCGGGCACTACCTGCCGCTGGCGACCATCTGCTGGTGCCTGGCGTTGAACTACC
This sequence comes from Burkholderiales bacterium, assembly GCA_003963005.1. Taxonomy (GTDB): domain Bacteria; phylum Pseudomonadota; class Gammaproteobacteria; order Burkholderiales; family Burkholderiaceae_C; genus Pelomonas. The sequence continues at coordinate 55,742 of RXJW01000055.1, read as the reverse complement.
TCGTCGGCAACCTGGACGCGCTTGGCAAGTACGACGGGCTGCTCGGACTGCCGGCGCTGCAGATCGGCGACTTCAGCTTCCAGAGCGAGCGGCGCATCTACCTGCTGATCTGGCTGGCGGCGGGGCTGGCAGCCGCCGGTGTGACGCGGCTGCTGGACTCGCGCCCCGGCCGCATCATGCGGGCGCTCAACACCAACCGCGGCGGCGGCGCGACCATGCCCGAGGCGATGGGCGCCAGCACCTTCCGCTACAAGCTGACGATGTTCGTCGTCGCGGCGCTGCTGGCGTCGCTGTCGGGCTGGCTGTATGCCCACATGCAGCGCAGCGTGAACCCGTCGCCCTTCGGCATCAAGTTCGGCATCGAGTACCTGTTCATGGCGGTGCTGGGCGGCATCGGCACGGTGGGCGGCGCCTTCACCGGCGCGGCCCTCGTCAAGCTCGCCGAGGACCAGCTCAAGGTCTGGCTGCCGCTGGTGTTCGGCGGCTCGGGCAACTACGAAATCATCGTGTTCGGCGTGGTGCTCGTGCTGGTGCTGCGCTTCGCGCCCGACGGCCTGTGGCCGCTGCTGTCGCGCTGGTTGCCGGCGCCGGGCCGCAAGCGGGTGGACGAGAACGCACCGCGCCTGAGCGCGCGCAGCCACCCGCCGCGCGGCGCGGCGCTGCTGGATGTGCGCCAGATCCGCAAGCAGTTCGGCGGCCTCACGGCGGTCAACGACATCAGCTTCACGATCCGCGCGGGCGACATCGTCGGCCTGATCGGGCCGAACGGCGCCGGCAAGAGCACCACCTTCAACCTCGTGTCCGGCGTGCTGCCGCTGACGGCGGGTGAGGTCGAGCTGCTCGGCCAGCGCGTGGACGGCCGCGGCAGCCGCGAGATTGCCCGGGCCGGCCTGTCACGCACCTTCCAGCACGTGAAGCTCGTGCCCGACATGACCGTGCTCGACAACGTGGCGCTCGGCACCTACCTGCGCACCCGCACGGGCACGCTGCAGGCCATGCTTGGCCTGAACGGCGCCGAGGAGGCCCAGGCGCGCGCCGAGGCCATGCGCCAACTGCGCCGCATCGGGCTGGAGGCGCAGGCACATGAGCTGGCCGGCAATCTGGCGCTCGGCCCGCAGCGGCTGGTGGAAATCGCCCGGGCGCTCGCCTGCGACCCGTCACTGCTGCTGCTCGACGAGCCCGCCGCCGGCCTGCGCCACAAGGAAAAGGCGGCGCTGGCCGAGGTGCTGCGGCAACTCAAGGCCGAGGGGCTGTCCCTGCTGCTGGTGGAACACGACATGGACTTCGTCATGAAGCTCACGGACCGCATCGTCGTCATGGAGTTCGGTCGCCACCTGATGGAAGGCACGCCGGCCGACGTGCAGGCCAGCCCGGCGGTGCGCGCGGCCTACCTGGGAGCGGACGAATGAGTGCCTTGCTGGAAGTCCGCGACCTGCACGCCGGCTACGGCCGCGCGGAGGTGCTGCATGGCCTGAGCTTTTCGGCCGAGGCGCGCAGCGTCGTCACCGTCATCGGCCCGAACGGCGCGGGCAAGAGCACGCTGCTGGGGGCGCTGATGGGTCTGATCCCGTCGTGCAGCGGCGCGCTGCGCTTCGCCGGCGAAGACATCGCCCGGCTGACGCTCGAAGAGCGCGTCATGGCGGGCCTGGCCCTGGTGCCGGAAAAGCGCGAGCTCTTCGGCACGATGACCGTGGAAGACAACCTGCTGCTCGGCGGCTGGCGCCCGAAGGCGCTGGGCGAGCGCCGCTGGCGCGACGGGCTGGAGAGCGTCTACGCGCGCTTCCCTCGGCTGAAGGAGCGGCGCCTGCAGGCGGCCGGCACGCTGTCAGGCGGCGAGCGCCAGATGCTGGCCCTGGGCCGTGCGTTGATGGGCCAGCCGAAGCTGCTGATGCTGGACGAGCCGAGCCTGGGCCTCGCGCCGCTGATCGTGCGCGAGATCTTCACCATCGTCGAAGACCTGCGCGCGACCGGCGTGAGCATCCTGCTCGTCGAGCAGAACGCCCGCGCCGCGCTGCGGGTGGCCGACCATGGCCATGTGCTGGAGACCGGTGAGTTCGGGCTCAGCGGCCCAGCCGACCAGCTCGCTGCCGACCCGCGGGTGATCGAGACCTACCTGGGCGCCGGCGGTCAGCACTGAGCCCGCTGCCACACGAGCAGCAGGTTGTTGGCGGGCATGGTGATGCGCTCGCGCAGCGCGAGACCGTGTTCGCGAGCCACCGTGGCCACGTCGGCCAGGTGGCGGATGCCCCACGCCGGGTTGCGGCGCCGGAGGTCCTCGTCGAAGGCGAGATTGCTCGGCGCGGTGACGACCTCATCTTCGACATAGGGGCCGTAGGTGATCAGCACGCCGTCCGGTGCCAGGTGACGGCCGGCGCCGCGCATCAGCCCGGCCGTGCAGGCCCACGGCGCGATGTGGATCATGTTGGCGCAGTAGACCGCGTCGACCGTCTCGGGCACGCCGGCCCAGGCTTCGGCAAGCACGTCCAGCTGCCGTGGTGGGCACACGTTCGGCAGCCCGGCGCACCAAGTGGCGATGCCGGGCAGCGCTTCGGCGTCGAAGTCGGTGGGTTGCCATGTCCAGCCCGGCAGCGCTGCGGCGAAGCAGGCCGCATGTTGGCCTGTGCCGCTGGCAATCTCCAGCATCCAGCCATGAGCCGGCATCAGGCGGCGGAGCTGGGCCAGGATGGGCTCGGCGTTGCGCTCGGCGGCTGGGCTGAACGGACGGGGCTCGGTGGCGCTCATGGTCAGATCGGCCGCAGAAAGAGCCCCACCGTCAGCGCAATGCCCAGCCCGACGATGGCCACGCGCAGGGCCTTTTCGTTGACATGGTGCAGCGCCCATGCGCCCGCCAGGCCCCCGATCAGGGCGCTGGTGCCGAGCACGCCGGCCTGCAGCCAGTGCACTTCCGGCGAGGTCACGAACAGCGCCACGGCGGACGCATTCATGATGCCGGCCAGCACGTTCTTGGTGGCGCCGGCATGGCGTGTCGGCATGCCCGCGACGGTGAGGGCGGCGAGCATCAGGAAGCCGATGCCACCGCCGAAATAGCCGCCGTAGATGGCGATCAGGAACTGCATCAGACCCGTGGGCAGGGCGCCCAGATGGCCGCCCTCGGCTGCCGGCTTGCGCAGGAAGCTGCCCCAGGCGAACACGCTGGTGGCGAACAGCACGAGCCAGGGCACGAGCCGCGCGAACACGGAGGACGGCGTGTTCAGCAGCAGCCACGCGCCGACCGCGCCGCCCGCGAGGCTCAGGCCGATCAAGGCGCGCACGGAGACGGTCGGTGTGCCGGTCACCAGCTTGCGGCCGGCCCAGCCCGAGGTGAGCTGACCCGGGAACAGCGCCACGGTCGACGTGATGTTGGCTGCCAGCGGCGACATGCCCGACAGGATGAGTGCCGGCAACGTGACGAAGGAGCCGCCCCCGGCAAGGGCGTTTTGCAGACCGGCCCAGAGGCCGGCCAGCACGAGCAGTGCATAGACCATGGAGACGCGATCAGGAGCGGTGGCCCGCCGCACGGCGGCCGGGCAGGGCGCCCAGCATAAGCGCGCCTCTTGGTGCCGGCTGTCGCCCTGCCGACGTCAGGCCAGCCGGCCGGCCTGGAAGTCGCGCACCGCCTGCACCAGTTCGGCCTCGGTGTTCATGACGAAGGGACCGTATTGCGCAATGGGCTCGTTCAGCGGCTGGCCGGCGATCAGCAGCGCGCGGGTCGGCACGTCACCCGCGGTCAGCCGCACGCCGTCGCTGCCCGGCGTGTTGGCCAGGATCGCCAGGCGCCCGGTGAGCACCTGGCAGCCCGTGTCGAAGCGCAGGGCACCCTCGTACACGTAGACGAAGGCGTTATGGGTGGCGGCCAGCGGCTGCTCGAAGCGTGCGCCTGGCGGCAGGTGCAGGTCGAGGTACAGCGGCTCGGTCACGGCGCGCTGCACGGCGCCGGCCACGCCGTGGCTTTCGCCGGCAATGACGCGCACCGTGACCCCGTCGCGCTCGAACTGCGGCACCTGCGGGCCTTGCACGTCCAGGTAGCCCGGCGCGCGCATCTTGTCGCGGGCCGGCAGGTTCAGCCAGAGCTGGAAGCCCGCCATGCGCCCGTCGCGCTGCTCGGGCATCTCACTGTGGATGACGCCGCGGCCGGCAGTCATCCACTGCACGCCGCCGTCGGACACCAGGCCCTCATGGCCGGCCGAGTCGCGGTGGCGGATGCGCCCCAGCAGCATGTAGGTGACGGTCTCGAAGCCGCGATGCGGGTGCTCCGGAAAGCCGGCGCCGTAGTCGTCGGGGTTGTCCGAGCTGAAGTGATCCAGCATCAGGAACGGATCGAGGCGACGTTGCAGCGGCTGCGTCAGCACGCGTTCGAGCTTCACGCCGGCGCCGTCGCGGGTGGGCTGGCCGGCGACGAGGCGCTCGACCTCGCGGGGGCGTTCCAGCAGCGATGTCGCGACGGTGTCCATGGCAGTTCCTTTCGGTGTCGGTCTGACGCCGGATCAGGCGGTCAGCAGTGCGTCGATCTGGGCGCGGGCCTGGCTCAGGCCCTGCTCGGCGGCGAAGGCCATGCCCTCGGCGTAGACGAAGCTCACGTCCGTCATGCCCAGGAAGGCGAGCACGGTGCGCAGGTAGGGCGTCATCTGGTCGCTCGGCTGGTCGCGGTGGATGCCGCCGCGGCTGGTCACGACATAGACCTTCTTGCCCTGCACCAGGCCGACGGGGCCCTTCTCGCCGTACTTGAAGGTCACGCCGGCGCGGGCCACGGCGTCGATCCAGTTCTTGAACTGGGCGGTGACGTTGAAGTTGTACATCGGCACACCGATGACGACCGTGTCAGCGGCCAGCAGTTCGGCGATCAGGGCGTCGTCCTGGGCCACGCGGGCGGCCTGTTCGGGCGTGCGCTGGTCGGCCGGCGTGAAGAGGGCGCCGAGCGCCGCTTCGTCGAGCACGGGCTGGGGTGTGACGGCCAGGTCGCGCACGGTCAGCGTGGCGCCGGGGTGGGCCGCGCGCAGGCGAGCGGTGAGTTCCTGGGCCAGGCGGGTCGAGACGGACCCTTGGTCGTCGGTGGCACGGCGGGCGCTGGCGTTGATCTGCAGGATGTTCATCTGGGACTCCGGGGAGGCGGGTTGCGATGGGATGAACTCTAGGATTGCGCCTGCAGCATCGGAAGCCGATGATCTGCACAAGATTGTTCCGCCAATGGATCAATCAAGGAGATGTGATGGAACCTGATGCCGATGACCTGCTGCTGTTCGCCCGCGTGATGGAGGCCGGCAGTTTCAGCCGGGCCGCCGAGCGGGTGCATTGGCCGAAGAGCACGGTATCGCGGCGGATTGCCACGCTGGAGGCGCGGCTGGGCGAGAAGCTGCTGTTGCGCAGCACGCGCAAGCTGTCGCTGACGGACTTCGGCGCCGGCGTGCTGGAGCATGCACGGGCGGTGGCGGCCGAGGTGGACGGGGCGCTCGCGCTGGCCCTGCACCGGCAGAGCAAGCCCAGCGGCCGGCTGCGTGTGAGCATGCCGGCGGATTTCGCGCAGAACGTGGCCCGGGGGATGCTGGCGGAGTTCGCGCTGACCTACCCGGAGGTGCAGCTGGAACTGGACCTGACGCCGCGGCGCGTGGACCTGATCGGCGAGGGCTTCGATATGGCCATCCGCATGGGCGCGCTGTCGGACGAGAGCCAGCTCGCCGCACGCCGCCTCGCGACCACGCACTGGGGTCTGTATGCCTCGCCGGCCTACCTCGCCCGGATGGGCGAGCCCTTGCTGCCCCAGGCGCTGGCCGCGATGCACGGCCTCATGCTGCTGACGCGCACCGGCGACGTGCTGCCCTGGCGATTGCGCCGGGACGACAGCGAACCGGTGGAGGTGGTGCCGGTGCAGCGCACGGTGGCGAATGCCCCGAGCCTGCTGGCCGAGCTCGCGATGGCCGGTGTGGGCATCGCGGGCATCGACCGCCTGATGGTGACCGATGCGCTGCGCGCGGGACGGCTCCAGCGCGTCTTGCCCGGCTGGGAGCTGCCGGGGTCGACCTGCTGGGCCGTGTTCCCGGAGCGGCGGCTGATGCCGCTGCGCACCCGGGTGTTTCTGGAGGCGATGTCAGCCCTGCTGGCCACCTGCCCGGCGGCGCCGGACTGACAGGGCCACGATGGCCAGGCCGAGCGCCAGCATGCCGGCGACTTCGGGCTCCGGCACAGCCACGGCGAGCACGGCCGCGGCGAGCTGCTGGTGGGCCAGCGTGGTGGGGTGGATGCCGTCCCAGAACAGCGAGGTGTTGACGTCACAGGCATTGACGACCGCAGCGCAGGCGTGGGTCAGATTGCTGAAGCCCGAGGCCGGGCCAGCTGCGACCACGCCGCTCAGGAAGCTGAACAGGTCGAAGGTCTGCACGCCGCTGCCCTGGAGGGCGGTCGCGAGTTGTGCATCCATGGCGTAGCTCAGGTTGGTGGCCAGCGTGCTCACGCCGAGGGCGTTGGCCAATGGCGTCAGGCCGAAGTTGGGCGTGTTCAGCACCAGCACATGGTGCGCGCCGGCGATCTTCAGGTTGGCCACGAGGCCTGCCATGTCGGTCGCGTAGCCGGCCACGGTGGCGGCTGCCGTCGCGTTGGGATCGGCACCTGCGGCGATGGCTTCCAACGCGGCCCGGATGTTGTTGCCACCGCCGGCCACGATGTAGAGCGCGTTCGGATCGGCGATGCCGCCGGTCGCGCCCAGGTAGGTGTTGAGCTGCGTGCGCATGCTGAACGGGAAGCCGGGGATCTGCGGCACGTCGTTGCCGTCGATGCCCGTCTGTGCGCCGCCGAACGAGAAGTTGGTGCCGCCGGCGAGCGACGGCGTCAGCGTCAGGCCGAGCGACTGCGCGAGGTATTGCGTCCAGACCTTGCCGTTGGAGTAGGTCATGGCAGCCGACGGAATGCGGCTGTAGGACGCGTCGCTGGCGATGACGACCGGCGGCAGCGGCTGCGTGCCGAAGTTGCTGAGCAGCAGCGCGTTGTTCCCGCTGTCGGACAGGCTGTCACCGAAGACGACCAGGTTCGAGTACGGGCCGGCGGTGGCGGTCAGTGCAGCGGCACAAAGACCGAGACCCGCGAGCGCGCGGGTGATCGAGCGGATGGACATGGAAGCTCCCTGATGACGCCGCCAGACTTCGGGCGGCGCGCGCGAGCATCCCCGGTGCGCGGGGACGGCGTCAATGGGGAGGGCTACGAGACCGGAATCAGCCCCCTCACCTGAAGGGGGTCATTCCGCATCGTTGCTGAAGGCAATCTCGACGGCCGCTTCACGGGCCTTGCGAATCGGCGCGAATTTCCACTGCTTGATGGCATCCATCGCGGCCGTGCCAAGGCGGGCATGGCTGGCCTTGATGACCGAGGTCTGCTGGACGCTGCCATCCACGCCGACGGTGAACTGCACCTGGGCGAAGCCGGTCCGGAAGGAGCTCTGCTGCGCCAACTGGCGCGGCACGCTCGGGCTGACCTTGTTCAGCAGGCGCAGCGGTTCTTCTTCTTCTTCCTGCGGTGGCGGCGGGGGCTCGACCGCCTTGGCAGCCGCTGCCAGCGGGGCAGCCGGCTCAGGCGTCGGTGCCGCCGCGGCGACCACCACGGGCGGCCGCTCCGGTTCGGATGGCGCAGCGGTCGTCACGGCCGGCGCAGGCGTCACGGCCGCCGTGGCGGTTGGCGCCGGTGCGGGCGTGCCGGCGGGCGCAGCCGCCGGCTTGGGCGCCGCGGCGACCGGTGCCGGTGCTGCGGCCGGCTTCTTCGCGACGGCAGCGGGTGCCGGTGCAGGCGCAGGGGCTGGAGCCGGAGCCGGGGTGTTTGTCGGGCGATTGGCGCCCTTTTCGCCGTTGAGCTTGATCCAGTGGAACACGGCGTCAGCAGCCTTCTGCGCACGCTCCAGGCCTTCGGCCTTGGGCGGGTCGGTTTGGGCGGTGGCCGATTGGGCCAACAGCAGCAGGGCACCCGCGATGGCGGGCAGGGCGAGCCCCAAACGAGGGCGCGGTCCGAGTGTCATGACGACTCCACAACGACGATTCGACCAGAACAGGAGGGCACGAGGATCGAGGCCCGGACTCTAGTCAGCCTTGGGGATTGCGTCAGCCGGATTTGTCCCGTTTGAGACAGAAATCAGGGGCGAGACGGCAAACCGTCACGCTCAAAAGGGCCTTCCGTTGGCCGCTTTCAGCCCGCCAGCAGCGCGCGGCAGCGTTTCTCGTGCTGTTGGATCTCTGCCAGCGTGACCTCGATGTCGTGGCGCTGCTGTTCCAGTTGCTGCCGGTGCTGCCCCAGGATGGTGAGGAAGGCCCGAAGCTGGGGCGCAGCGCTGGCCTGGCTGTCGTACATGTCGACGAGCTGCTTGATCTCCTGCAGCGCCAGGCCGAGCCGCTTGCCGCGCAGGGTGAGCTTCAGGCGCGTGCGGTCGCGCGGCGTGTAGACGCGGTTGCGCCCCTTGCGGCCAGGCTCGAGCAGGCCCATGTCCTCGTAGAAGCGGATGGCGCGCGGCGTGATGTCGAACTCGGCGGCGAGCTCGGTGATGGTGTACGTCGGCTGCGAGGCTTCGGTCGCGGGCGGGACAGACTTGCGAGGGGGCATGGCTACACTCGATTGACGTAAACGTCAGTCTAAAACCAGTCGAGCCTACCGCCATGGCCAACCCACGCGAATCCGAACTCACCTACCCGCTGGGCGACACCCTGCCCGGCCCGGGCGAAGCCCTGGACCTGGCGCCCGGCGTGCGCTGGGTGCGCATGGGCCTGCCGTTCGCGCTGGACCACATCAACCTGTGGCTGCTGCGGGACCGCCTGGACGGCCACGAAGGCTGGACGATCGTGGACTGCGGCATTGCCAGCGATGACACGCGCGCCAACTGGGAGCGCGTGTTCGCCGAGCGGCTGGACGGCCTGCCGGTGCTGCGCGTGATCGCGACGCACTTCCACCCCGACCATCTCGGCCTGGCGCACTGGCTGACCGAGAAGTGGGGCTGCCGCCTGTGGATGAGCGCAACGGATTTCAACCTGGCGCGCCTGGCCAGCAGTTCCACCGTCGGCATGGGGGGCGCAGCGGCGGCCGCGTTCTTCGGCAGCCACGGGCTGACCGACCCGGATTCGCTGGAGAAGATCCGCGCTCGCGCCGACTACTACCCGAAGATGGTGCCGAGGGTGCCGGCGAGCTACCGGCGCCTGATGGACGGCAGCGAGGTCGAGATCGGTGGGCGCACCTGGCATTGCATCGCCGGCTACGGTCACGCCCCGGAGCACATCAGCCTGTTCTGCCCCGAGGCCGAGGGCGCTCCGCTGCTGATCAGCGGCGACATGGTCCTGCCGCGCATCTCGACCAACGTGTCGGTCGTGGATGTCGAGCCCGAGGCCGACCCGCTGACGCTGTATCTCAACTCACTGGCGCGCTACCTTGCATTGCCAGCCGACACGCTGGTGCTGCCATCGCACGGCAAGCCCTTCATGGGCCTGCACCAGCGCATCGACCAGCTGCGCGAGCACCACGACGAGCGGCTGTCCGAGGTGATGGCGGCCTGCGCGGCCGAGCCCACGCATGCGGCCGGGCTGCTGTCCGTGCTGTTCAAGCGCAAGCTCGACCTGCACCAGACCACGTTCGCGATGGGGGAATCGATCGCTCACCTGAATGCGCTGTGGCTGCAGGGCGACCTGGTGCGCGAGCACGGGGCGGACGGCGTCTACCGCTTCCGGCCGGCCTGACGCGCCGATTCAGCGGCGCCCTAAAGAGAAACGCCGCCCCCGATGAAAGATCGAGGACGGCGACTCGTTTTTAGCCTTGGTACCTTCGCTCCCTCCGGCCGTTGCCGGTCACGGGTACCTGTGGTGACAGCGTCGGGGCGGAGTGTTGCTGAAGGTGAAGTGCCCGGGGTGGGAATATTCACAAGTCGGGAATAGCCGCGAAATTCCGTTTGCTGACGCCGTTATTGCACGACGATGGACTCCTCGCGCAGCGCGTCGCGCGAGCGCTCGAAGTCCGGCAGCACGGAGCGCACCGTGTCCCAGAAGGCAGGGCTGTGGTTCATCTCACGCAGATGAGCCAGTTCGTGGGCCACGACGTAGTCGATGATGGCCGGCGCAAAGTGGATGAGCCGCCAGTTCAGTCGGATGCTGCCGTCCGCGCTCGCGCTGCCCCAGCGCGTCTGGGCGGAAGACAGGCGCAGCGTCTTCATCGTGACGCCCAGCCGCTCGGCGAAGTGCCGGCAGCGCGGCAGGAAGTCCTCCCGCGCGCGGGCCTGCAGCCAGGCCTGGGTGAGGTCGCGGATCTGCTCGGCCGAGGCACCGAGCGCCAGCGGCAGACGCAACTGGCGCTGGGCTTCGTCCCACACCACTTCGCGTTCGGTCGGTGCCAGCACGAGCGTGATCGTGGCGCCCAGGTAGGGCAGCGTGCCGCCATCCAGCCACTCGATGCGCGAGGCCTGGATGCGCTGCTGCCTTTCACGCTGCTCGACGAGCTTGCGCAGGATCCATTCGCCCTTGTGCTGCAGCGCCCGCTCGATCTCGGTCACCGGCACCCAGCGTGGCGCGCTGACGCGCAGTCCCTGTGGGCCGACGACGAAACCGATGCTGCGCCGCCGTGCCCGCTTGAGCTCGTAGCCGATGCGGTGCTGGCCCAGCAGCAGCTCGCGCCGCGCGCGCGCCGCGCCGGGCTCGGTGGGCGTGATCTCCGGGGCCACGTCGAACAGCGACAGCTGGCTGTCCTGCAGGAGTGGGGCCGGGCGCTTGGCGGGCATGGTGCTCAGTGGCGGGTGGGGGCGGGTTGGCCGGCGACGCCGGCGGGCGAAGGGTCCTGGTAGGCCTCCGGGTCGAGGCGGCGCATTTCGGACTCGATCCAGGTCTTGACCTCGGTCATCAGTTCACCCGGCTCGCGGCCCTCGGGTCGGATCTGCCGGCCGATGGAGATGTCGACCGTCCCCGGGCGCAGCAGGAAGCTCTTGCGCGGCCAGCAGCGCGCGGCGGTCACCGCGATCGGCACTACCGGCAGGCCAGCCTCGACCGCCAGGCGCGTGCCGCCGGTCTTGTACTCGCCCACCTGGCCCCGCGGGATGCGCGTGCCCTCGGGGAACATGATCACCCAATTGCCCATGCCGCCCAGGCGTTTGCCTTGGGTCAGCACCTTGTTCCAGGCCTCGGTGCGCCGGCCGCGGTCGATGTGGATCATGTCCATGCGCGCCATCGCCCAGCCGAAGAACGGCACGTAGAGCAGTTCACGCTTGAACACGTAGGCCAGCGGGTGGCTGAGGAGCGCCGGGTACGCAAACGTCTCCCAGGTGCTCTGGTGCTTGGACAGCAGCACCACACCCGCGCGGCGGTCGGACGCGGTCGGCAGGTTCTCCATGCCCTGGATGCGCCAGCGCACGCCGCAGATCCAGCGCGCGCTCCAGATGGCGACCTTGAGCCAGCCGGCGCAGGCCCAGTACACCGGGTCCCCGCGACGGAAGACCGACAGCAGCAACACACCCAGCGCCCACGGGATCACCGTGACGACCAGCACGAGCACGAAGATCAGCGAGCGAACGGCGCTCAGCAGGGTGGACATCAGTTCAATTCTCCGGCCTGGGTGTCGGGCGCCAGGGCCTGGCCGCGGGCTTCGGCCACGCGGCGGCGTTCTTCCTGGATGAGGGTCTCGGCGAAGCTCGCCAGGTCGTCGTGCACGCGGGCGCGCGGCACCTGCACCAGCAGGTTGGCCAGCTCCTCCGCACCGAGGCTGCCGATCGGGCCGGTCAGCACGAGGTGCGGGATGCAGCCGGCGTTCTGGGCGGTCAGCAGGTCGGTCAGCGACGCGCCGACCATGTGGACTGCTCCCAGCTCGACATCGAAGCGCTCGCCGATCTGCTGGACCAGGCCGGGCAGCGGCTTGCGGCAGTCGCAGCCTTCCTCCGGCGTGTGCGGGCAGAAGAACGCGGCATCCAGCCGGCCGCCCTTCTCGGCCAGCAGCTGGTTCAGGCGGATGTGCACCGCATTCAGCGAGGCCATGTCCAGCAGACCGCGCCCGATGCCGGCCTGGTTGGTGGCCAGCACGGTGTGCCAGCCGGCGTGGTTCAGGCGCGCGACGGCTTCCATCGCACCGGGCAGCGGGTCCAGCTCCTCCGGCGCCTTGACGTGATCGTCGCGGTAGCGGTTGAGCGTGCCGTCCCGCCCGAGGATGACGAGCTTCATGCCGTGGGCGTGGTCGGCGTTGCGTGGCATGTCAGGTGGCGAGTTTGGAGAGATCGGCGACGCGGTTCATCGCGGCGTGCAGGCGGCCCAGCAGCGCCAGGCGGTTGGCCCGCAGCGCCGGGTCTTCGGCATTGACCATGACGTCGTCGAAGAAAGCATCGACCGGGCCCTTGAGCACGGCCAGACGTTGCAGCGAGCCGGTGTAGTCATGCTGCTCGAACAGGGTGTCAGCGGCCGGCTGCACCTCGGCGATGGCCGTGGCCAGCGCGCGCTCGGCGGCTTCCTGCAGCAGCGCGTCCTTGACCTCGGTCGGGAGCTCGCCCTCGACCTTCTTCAGGATGTTGCCCACCCGCTTGTTGGCCGCCGCCAGCGAGGCGGCTTCCGGCAGCGCGTTGAACGCGCGCACGGCCGCCAGGCGCTTGGGCATGGAGCCCCAGCCGCCGGTGCGAACGGCCGTGGCGGCCTCCACTTCCTGGGCGCTGTAGCCCAGCTCGCGCAGGTAGCCCACCAGGCGCTCGTAGACGAAGTGCAGCAGCGCCTCGCGGGCCTTGGGCACGTCGGCCAGCATGCCTTCCGGGAAGGTGCCGAACGCGGCGTCGACCATGTCGGGCAGCGACAGCGGCAGGTTCTTCTCGACCAGGATGCGGATGATGCCCAGCGCGTGGCGGCGCAGCGCGAAGGGGTCCTTGTCGCCGGTGGGCAACTGGCCGATGCCGAACAGGCCGACGAGCGTTTCGAGCTTGTCGGCCAGCGCCAGCACCGTGCCGGTGTGGTTGCGCGGCAGCGCGTCGCCGGCGAATCGGGGCTTGTAGTGGTCCTCGATGGCGATGGCCACGCCGTCACGCAGGCCCTCGTGGCGGGCGTAGTAGCCGCCCATGATGCCCTGCAGCTCGGGAAACTCGCCGACCATGTCGGTCAGCAGGTCGCACTTGGCGAGCAGCGCAGCCTCCTTGACCTTGCTGTCGAGCACCTTGAACTCGTCATCGGCCTCGACGGTGTAGGGCAGCGTGGCCATGCTGAGCTGCTGCACGATGGCGTGGCCGATGCCGCGCACGCGCTCGGCGCGTTCGCCTTGCGAACCCAGCTTGCCGTGGTAGACGACCTTGGCCAGGCCGGGGATGCGGTCGGCGAGCTTCTTCTTGCGGTCCTGGTCGTAGAAGAACTTGGCGTCGGCCAGACGCGGGCGCACGACGCGCTCGTTGCCGCCGGTCACGGCCGAGGCGTCGGCGGGCGCGATGTTGCTGACCACCAGGAAGTGGCGCGTCAGCTTGCCGGCGGCGTCCAGCAGCGGGAAGTACTTCTGGTTGGCCTTCATCGTCAGGATGAGGCACTCCTGCGGCACGGCCAGGAACTCGGGTTCGAAGGCGCAGGTCAGCACGTTCGGGCGCTCGACCAGGGCGGTGACCTCGTCCAGCAGCGCGTCGTCGTCGATCGGGGTCAGCGAGAGTGCGTCGGCCGCGCCCTTGAGCTGGCGTGCGATCTCGGCACGGCGCTCGGCGAAGCTGGCGATGACCGCGCCTTGCTCGCGCAGCTGGGTGGCATAGCTGTCGGCCGAGTCGATGCCGACGACGGCCTGCGCCGCCTCGAAGCGGTGGCCGGTCGTGGTGCGGCCGGAACTCAGGCCCAGGGCCTGGATGGGCACGATCTCGCTGCCATGCAGCGCGACCAGGCCATGCGCCGGGCGCACGAACTTGACGTCGGTCCAGCCGTCGGCGAGCTGGTAGCTCATGACCTTGGGAATGGGCAGCTTGGCCAGGGTGTCGTCCAGCGCCTTCTGCAGGCCTTGCGCGAGCGTGGCGCCCGGCTGGATGCTCTTCCAGAAGAGGAACTCCGCTTTGCCGTCGACTGCTCGCCTAGTGGACTCTCGTATGTCTTCGAAGCTGACACCAAAAGCGGCCAGCTTGTTCTGTAGCGCGGGCGTGGGTGCACCGTCAGGCGTGAGCGCAACCGCCACCGGCATGAGCTTTTGCTCCACGGCCTTGTCGGCGGACTTGGCAGCCACACCGGCCACATGCACGCCGAGCCGCCGCGGCGAGGCAAAGGACGTGACGGCGGCGTCCGCCGCGGCCAGGCCCTGGGCCTTGAGGCTGTCGGCCAGCACGCTCGCGAAGGACTCGCCCAGCTTCTTGAGCGCCTTGGGCGGCAGCTCTTCGACAAACAGTTCAACGAGGAGGTTCGCGCTCATCGATCAGGCCGCCTTCTTGTTCTTCAGTTCGATCTGGGCGATGACTTCATCCGCCCAGGCCTTGGGCGCCATCGGGAAGCCCAGCCGCGCACGGCTGTCGACGTAGCTCTGTGCCACGGCCCGCGCCAGGTTGCGGATGCGGCCGATGTAGGCGGCACGCTCGGTCACCGAGATGGCGCCGCGGGCGTCCAGCAGGTTGAAGGTGTGGCCGGCCTTGAGCAGCTGCTCGTAGGCGGGGAGGGCCAGCTGCTGCTCCATCAGGTGCTTGGACTGCTTCTCGTGCGCCGCGAAGGCCGACAGCAGGAAGTCGACGTCGCTGTGCTCGAAGTTGTAGGTGCTCTGCTCGACCTCGTTCTGGTGGAACACGTCGCCATAGGTGAGCCCTTCGGTGAAGACGAGGTCATACACCGACTCCTTGCCCTGCAGGTACATCGCCAGGCGCTCCAGCCCGTAGGTGATCTCGCCGGTGATCGGCTTGCAGTCGATGCCGCCGACCTGCTGGAAGTAGGTGAACTGCGTCACTTCCATGCCGTTGAGCCAGACCTCCCAGCCCAGGCCCCAGCAGCCGAGCGTGGGGTTCTCCCAGTCGTCCTCGACGAAGCGCACGTCGTTCTTCTTCAGGTCGAAGCCGAGGGCTTCCAGCGAGCCGAGGTAGAGCTCCAGGATGTTGGCCGGCGCGGGCTTGAGCACGACCTGGTATTGGTAGTAGTGCTGCAGGCGGTTGGGGTTGTCGCCGTAGCGGCCGTCCTTGGGGCGGCGGCTGGGTTGCACGTAGGCGGCCTTCCAGGGCTCGGGGCCGAGGGCGCGCAGGAAGGTGGCGGTGTGGCTCGTGCCCGCGCCGACTTCCATGTCGTAGGGCTGGAGGAGTGCGCAGCCCTGCTTGGACCAGTAGTCCTGCAGGGTCAGGATGATTTGCTGGAAGGTCAGCATGAGACTCGATCGAGAGGGGGTGGCCGATTCTATGGGGCGGCCCTGCGGCGGCCGGCCACGGCGCAGCCGGCCAGCGCGAGCAGCCCGGCGGCCCACAGCGGCCACAGGCCGAGGGCGGCCAGCCAGCGGGCGTAGGGGGTGGCGCCCTGGCGGCCTTCCACGGTCGCCTCCAGAACGCCGCGTTCGAGCGGTGCCAGCCTCGCGGTGACCTGGCCGGCGTGGTCGACCACCGCGGTCGCGCCTGTGTTTGTGGAGCGCACGACCGGCCGCTGGAACTCCAGCGCGCGCATCTGCGAGAACTGCAGGTGCTGGTCCTGGATCATCAGCGTGCCGAACCAGGCCAGGTTGCTGACGTTGACGAAGACGGTCGCCGCCTCCGGGCCGGCGGCGCTGGCCACGACGTCTTCGCCGAACAGGTCTTCGTAGCAGATCAGTGGCCGCAGCCGTTGGCCGGCCACGGCCCAGGGGCGCTGATGCTGGCCGCGAGCCTGGTCGTCCAGCGGGATGTTCATCGCGCGCACGAACCAGCCGAAGCCCGGCGGGATGAACTCGCCGAAGGGCAGCAGGTGGCGCTTGCCGTAGTGGTAGTCGGCGCCGAGCGCGACGACCGAGTTGACGTAGCCTTCTTCGCCGTTGCCCAGGAAGCTGCCCAGCAGCACCGGCCGCTCGGGGCGGGCGAGGTGCGCGAGGGTGTCGCGGTCCAGTTGCGACAGCGGCAGCGGCACGACCGATTCGGGCGTGATGACCACCTGGCCGCGCGACGCGTCGACGAGCGCGGCGAGCGTGCCGAGATTGGTGGCGAAGCGGGCAGGGTCGAACTTCTGATCCTGCGGGATGCTCGGCTGCACGAGCGACAGGGCCAGCCGCCCGGTCGACTCGGTGAAGCCCTGGGGCAGCAGCCATCCGGCCAGCGGCAGCAGCAGCGCGGGTGCAGCCGTGGCCCAGGCGCGTTGCCGGGCCAGCAGCAGGCCGGCAGCCGCCAGGGCCCCGAGCGCGCCAATGCCGTAGACGCCGACCCACGGCGCCCAGCCCGCGAGCGGCCCGACGGTGTGGGCATAGCCGGAGGCGATCCACGGAAAGCCGCTGAACCACGTCGCGCGCGCCAGTTCGGCCAGCAGCCAGGCCGGCACGAGGGCCAGCAGCCGGCCGCGGCCCGGGGCGACCCAGCGGGCGGTGAGGCCCAGGGCCAGCGCGTAGTAGCCGCTCAGAAACGCCGCCAGCAGCGCTACCGCGAGGGCTGCCAGCACCCACGGGATACCGCCGAACTGGTGCATGCTGATGTGCAGCCACCACAGGCCCGAGGCCAGCCAGCCGAAGCCGAAGAGGCCGCCCGCCAGCGCCGCGTGGCGTGGCGATGCCTGCTGCACGAGGCCGAACAGCAGCACCAGGGCCAGGATCTGCAGGAACCAGGCGCCGGTGGGTGCGAAGGCGGCGGTGTGCAGCACGCCCGCGCCCAGCGCGAGGGCTGCTGCCCGTGCGCGGGTCACGCTTCGGACTCGTCGGACGGCGCGCGGGTCACCTTGAACCAGCGCACCGCGCCGCCGCGGGTCAGCATGACGGCGAAGTTCAGGCCCGCCACGGTGACCGTCTCGCCTCGCCGGGGCACGCGGCCATGCTCGTGGGCCACCAGGCCCCCGATGGTGTCGAAGTCGTCATCGGGCAGCGCCAGGCTGAAGGCGCCGTTGACGGCGGCGATGGTGGCGTCACCGGCCACGCGCTGGCTGCCGTCGGCCAGCGTGTAGATGCCGGTCTCGGAGTTCTGCTCGTCGAACTCGTCCTCGATCTCGCCGACGATCTCTTCCAGCACGTCCTCGATGGTGATCAGGCCGGCCGTGTTGCCGAACTCGTCGATGACGATGGCCAGGTGGTTGCGGTTGGATCGGAAGTCGCGCAGCAGCTCGTTCAGGCCCTTGCTTTCGGGCACGAACACGGTGGGGCGCAGCAGGGCGCGCAGGTTCAGCTCCGGCGCCCGTTGCATCTTGAGCAGGTCTTTGGCCAGCAGGATGCCGATGATGTTGTCCCGCGAGCCTTCGTAGACGGGAAAGCGCGAGTGACCGGTGTCGATGACGACCGCCAGCAGCTCGTCGTAGGGCGCGTCGATGTCCAGCAGGTCCATGCGCGGCGCGGCCACCATGGCGTCGCCGGCCGACAGCTCGGCCATGCGCAGCACGCCCTCCAGCATCTGGCGGGACTCCGGCTCGATCAGCTCGCGCTGCTCGGCTTCGGCCAGGGTTTCGATCAGTTCGGTCTTGGAGTCGGGGCCGGGGTGCAGGAACTCCAGCATGCGCTCCAAGAGGCCGCGGGCCTCGGGCGGGTGTTTGGCGGCCCCACGACTCGGGGGCCTGCCTGAATGCGGTTCGCTCAAGGGGCGCTGTCAAGGTATTGCGGAAGGGACAGAATAGCCGATTGGTTTGACAAAGCTTGCATTGGGCCACCGAGGCCCCATGTTGGCTGCCTTCTTTCGAAACGGTCCCCGCCATGTCCACTGCCCAAGGCCTGATCCCCGCCACCATCCTCACCGGCTTCCTCGGCGCTGGCAAGACGACCTTGCTCAAGCGCGTGCTCACCGAGGCCCACGGCCAGAAGATCGCCGTCATCGAGAACGAGTTCGGTGAAGAGAACATCGACACCGACATCCTCGTCTCCGACACCAATGAGCAGATCATCCAGATGAGCAACGGCTGCGTCTGCTGCACGATCCGGGAAGACCTGCGCACGACGCTGTCCGACCTGGCGGCCAAGCGCCGCAAGGGCGAGCTGGACTTCGAGCGTGTCGTCATCGAGACCACCGGCCTGGCCGACCCGGGCCCGGTCGCCCAGACTTTCTTCATGGATGACGAGATCGCCGAAGCCTACCTGCTGGACTCGGTGCTCACCCTGGTCGACGCCAAGCACGCGGACGAGCAACTCAACACCCGCCAGGAAGCCCGCATGCAGGTGGGCTTCGCCGACCAGATCTTCATCAGCAAGAGCGACCTGGTGGAGCCGGCGGCGGTGGACGCGCTCATCCACCGCATCAAGCACATGAACCCCCGCGCGCCGATCCAGACCGCGCACTTCGGCGAGGTGTCGCTGTCCAAGGTGTTCGACCTGCGCGGCTTCAACCTGAACGCCAAGCTGGAGATCGACCCCGATTTCCTGAAGGCCGACGATCACGACCATGGGCACCATCACCACCATGACCATGATCACCACGACCATGAACACGGCGAGCACTGCGACCACCCGCACCATCATCACCACGACGATGACGTGAAGAGCTTCGTCTTCCGTGCCGACAAACCCTTCAATCCGGCCAAGCTCGAGGACTTCCTCGGGGCCATCGTGCAGGTCTACGGCCCGAAGATGCTCCGGTACAAGGGCGTTCTGCACATGAAAGGCACCGACAAGAAGGTGATCTTCCAGGGTGTTCACCAGATGATGGGGTCCGATCTCGGGCCGAAATGGATGCCGGGAGAGAAAAAGCAGAGCAAGATGGTGTTCATTGGGATCGACCTGCCCAAAGAGGTGTTGATGCAAGGTCTGGAAGGCTGTCTGGCGTGATGTTTTTCGGTCCCCGGGGCACCCGTCTCGGGGGCGTGTCGAACCGGGATTCCTCGTGGCTACAATCCGCCGCGCTCAAAAATGGGCTGCCGGCTGAACAGCAGTGGGATCCAGGTCCGACAACGCGCCGTTGCATGCCCCGAGCGAGGAGATGACTGTGAGCAAGACCCCGGCCCCCAAAACCGCCGCCGCTGCGCCCAAGGGCGCGAAGAAGACTGATGCCGGCGCCGACGTCGCGACGATCGACGTCCCCGCGCCGGCCAACCGGTTTGCTGACCGTTTCGCTCCGCCGAAGCCGCCTGCGCGTGGCGCGAGCCAGGTCGACGACACGCCCCGCGTGGCCGCCAAGGGCGACCCGAAGCTCGCGAACGCCTGGAAGACCAAGCCGGGCCACGAGCTGACCGACGCCGAAGTGCTGGCCATGCCGGACTCGGAGTACATGAACGCCAAGCAGATCGAGTTCTTCCGCGCGAAGCTGCTCGAACTGAAGGACGGCGTGCTGTCCAATGCCGGTGAAACGACCGAGCACCTGCGTGAAGACACCACCATCGTTCCCGACCCGGCCGACCGCGCCACGATCGAGGAAGAGCACGCCCTGGAGTTGCGCACCCGCGACCGGGAGCGCAAGCTGCTCAAGAAAATCGTGCAATCCATCGCACGACTGGACAGCGGTGACTACGGCTACTGCGACGAAACCGGCGAACCTATCGGGCTGGGCCGCCTGATTGCGCGCCCGACGGCCACGTTGTCGCTGGAAGCTCAGCAACGTCGTGAACTCAAGCAGAAGATGTTTGGCGATTAAGCTCTGACCATGACCGATTCCAAGCCCGCAGACCCGAAGGAAGGCGACAGCTTTTTCCGAAAGGTCGCGCGCTTCGTGGCCAACCCCACGACGGACTGGTCTGAAATCAACTCGCGCCAGGATGACCCCGAGGGCGATCTCGCCAAGGCCGAACTGCGCGCGATGGTGGAGCGCAAGCGCCGCAACGACTTCGTGCGCAAGCGCGAGCTCGACATGCTGCGCCGCATACGCCGCGAAGGCCTGACGCCCGAGCAGCTCGCCGCGCTGGCGTCCTCGCCGTCTCGCCTGGGCGACGAGGACCGCATCAGCGAGCCGAATTCCAAGATCGATCTCGGCGTGAAGGCCAAGATCGACGAGATCGAGCAGCAGATGGTGGGCGAGAGCTTCGCGACGACGCAGGCCGTGCCCAAGCAGCAGCCCGGCTTCTTCGAGACACCGACGCGTCCGGCCGCGTTTGCTTCCACGATCGCCACGCCGCCGGGCGGCGAGGCGCCGGGCGGGCGAGTGAGCGAGTTCTCCACGCCACGCGAGGTGCAGCGCCTGCAGGCCCCCACGCCGCCGGCATCGGTCACGATGGGCGCGGCCATCCCGCCGCTGTCCGACTCGCCGCCCAGCCGGCTGCCTGACCTGCCGCCGCTGGAGATGCCGCTGTCGTTCACGCTGGCCGAGTCGACGCCGGATGTCGAGGTGCAGGAGGTCGTGCACGACCCCGAACTCGACGAAGCCGTCATCGCCTTCGCCAACGCCGATTACGACACCAGCGAGCGGTCCCTGACCGACCTCGTCCACCCGGGCGGCAGCCGCAACCTGCACGGCGAGACCTGGCTGGTGCTGTTCGATCATTACCGCGCCACGGGGGCGCAGGGCAAGTTCGAGGCCCTGGCCGTGGAGTACGCGCAGCAGTTCGGCCTGTCCGCGCCGCAGTGGTTCTCCATGCCGAAGCTGGTGGCCGAGTCCACCCGCCAGGCGAGCCGCTCGCCGATGGGCAAGTCGGCCCAGGTGAGCTGGACCGCGCCGGCCAACCTGACCGCGGACGACGTCGCCGTGCTGCAACGGCGCAGCGAGACGCTGCCGCTGCCCTGGGTCTTCGACTGGGGCTCGCTGGACGACATCGAGATCGACGCCGCCATCAAGCTGCGCGACCTGCTTCGGCACTGGGCCAACCAGGCCATCGACCAGCGCTGGCTCGGTGGTGACCGCTTCCTGAACCAGCTCAAGGAGCTGGCACCCGTCGGCGAGCGCGACACCGACCCGGCGCTGTGGATGCTGCGCCTGGAGGCTTTGCGCCTGGTCAACCGCCCTGACCAGTTCGACGAAGCCGCGATCGACTACTGCGTGACCTACGAGGTCTCGCCGCCGTCCTGGGAACGCGCCAAGTGCCGTGTGCGCATGGGCGGCGAAGGCACGTCGACGACGAGCCCGGCGACGAGCACGATGCAGTCCGAAGCGCAGTCCACGTTCATGGACACGAGCGTCGCCGAGCTGCAGGTGGCCCAGGTCGAGCTGATGGGCCAACTCAACGGCGACATCTCCGACTTGCTGCGCGGCCTGTCCAGCGACACGGGTGATGCCACGGTCATCAACATCTCCTGCACCAAGCTGATCCGCCTGGACTTCATGGCGGCGGGCGACCTGCTCAACTGGGTGCTGCAGCGCCGCAGCGAGAACCGCGCGGTGGTGTTCACCGATGCCCACCGGCTGGTGGCCTTGTTCTTTGGTGCGATGGGCATCAACGAGCACGCCAAGGTCAAAGTCCGGGTCAATTAGCCCACCCCTACGCGCTGACGCGCGCCCCCTCAAGGGGGCACTGCCGACGGCCCGGCGGAGCCGGATCCGTGGCAGTCGCTGGAGGGGTCGCGGCGGGCCGCTCCGGGGGGCACGATGCGGCCGCTCCGGATGAGAGCGGAATCTTGCGAAACTGGGGGTCGACCTCATTTGGGCGACCTATGTCTTCTGATTCTTTTTCGGCCGTGTATCACGGCACCACGATTGTTTCGGTGCGGCGGCAGACGCCCGCCGGCTGGCAGGTCGCGATTGGCGGCGATGGCCAGGTCACGCTGGGCAACACGGTCGTCAAGGCCAGCGCGCGCAAGGTGCGCAAGCTCTACCGGGACCAGGTGCTTGCCGGCTTCGCAGGCGCCACGGCCGATGCGTTCACGCTGTTCGAGCGCTTCGAGGCCAAGCTGGAAAAGCACCAGGGCCATCTCGTGCGCGCCGCGGTCGAGCTGACGCGTGACTGGCGCACGGACCGCGTGCTGCGTCGCCTGGAGGCCATGCTCGCCGTGGCCGACCGCAGCGCCTCGCTGATCATCACCGGCAACGGCGACGTGCTGGAGCCGGAGCAGGGCATCGTCGCCATCGGCTCGGGCGGCGCGTTTGCGCAGGCCGCGGCCAAGGCGCTGCTGGCCAACACCGAGCTGAGCGCGGCGGACATCGTCAAGAAGTCGCTGGAGATCGCGGGCGAGATCTGCATCTACACCAACCAGAACCACACGCTGGAGGTGCTGGAATGAGCTGCGGAGCGCCGGGCCGTCCCCAGCAAGCGACCCTCCCCTCGGGGGATCGGTCGATGCATTCGTCGAACGAGGGACTCCAATGAGCTCGATGACCCCCCAGGAGATCGTCTCCGAACTCGACCGCCACATCGTCGGCCAGCAGGCCGCCAAGCGCGCCGTGGCGATCGCGATGCGCAACCGCTGGCGCCGCCAGCGCGTGGACGACAAGCTGCGCGCCGAGATCACGCCCAAGAACATTCTGATGATCGGCCCGACGGGCGTGGGCAAGACCGAGATCGCCCGCCGCCTGGCGCGGCTGGCCGGGGCGCCCTTCATCAAGGTCGAGGCCACCAAGTTCACCGAGGTGGGCTATGTCGGCAAGGATGTCGACTCGATCATCCGCGACCTGGTGGAAGTGGCCGTCAAGCAGGAGCGCGAGGTCGCCGTGCGCCGTTGCCAGACGCGTGCCGAAGATGCCGCGGAGGAGCGCATCCTCGGCGTGCTGCTGCCTGGCGTGGAGGCCGACAGCGCCACCCGCCAGACGATGCGCAAGCGCCTGCGCGAGGGCCAGCTGGACGACAAGGACATCGAGCTCGACCTGCTCGCACCCAAGCCCACGATGGAAGTGCTCGGCCCCTTCGGCAATCAACCCGGCATGGAAGACGTCGCCGAGCAGCTCAAGGGCATGTTCAGCCAGTTCGGTGCCGGGCAGAAGAAGACCCGCAAGCTCAAGATCGCCGAGGCGATGAAGCTGCTGGTCGACGAAGAGGCCGCCAAGCTCGTCAACGAGGAAGAGATCCGCACGACGGCCCTGTCCAATGCGCAGGAGATGGGCATCGTCTTCATCGACGAGATCGACAAGGTCACCTCGCGCAACGAGCATGGCGGCGCCGAGGTGTCGCGCCAGGGCGTGCAGCGCGACCTGCTGCCGCTGGTGGAGGGCACGACGGTATCCACCAAGTACGGCCTCGTGAAGACCGACCACATCCTCTTCATCGCCAGCGGCGCCTTCCACCTCAGCAAGCCGAGTGACCTCATTCCGGAACTGCAGGGGCGGCTGCCGATCCGCGTCGAGCTGGATTCGCTGTCGGTGGCGGATTTCGAGGCCATCCTCACCAGCACGCACGCGAGCCTGGTGAAGCAGTACCAGGCCTTGCTCGCCACGGAGGGCGTGACGCTCGACCTGCAGCCCGAGGCTATCCGGCGCCTCGCGCAGATCGCCTTCGAGGTGAACGAGCGCACCGAGAACATCGGTGCACGACGCCTGGCCACGGTCATGGAGCGGTTGCTCGACGAGATCAGCTTCGATGCGCCGCACAAGTCGGGCCAGACGGTCACGCTCGATGCCGCCGCCGTGGACGCCAAGCTCGGTGCGCTGGCGGCCAACGAAGACCTGTCGCGCTTCATCCTGTGAGTTTGGCTGCGGGGCTTGCGCTAGCGCAAGCTGCCGGCGACGCGCCCGCCTTAGGCTCGCGGCATGTCCCCGCACCCGCCCTCGCGCACCTGGGGCCTGGCGCACCCGCCGGGCACCAGCAGCGTCGCCGTGCGCGAGCGGGCGCGGTGGCGCTGGCCGGTGCTCGCGTCGCTGGTGTCCACGATCCCGGCGTTCTACATCGAGCTGCTGGAGCAACTGCCCACGCCGCTGGCCACGGCCCTCTACCTGTCGGCCGCGGGCATGCTGGCCCTGGCGGTGTGGCGTGTCGCCAGCCACCTGGACCACCCCCGCCAGCACCTGCGCCGCAACGTGCTGGACCTGGCCCTGATCGCCGGTCTCGTCGCGGCCGCCCTGCTGCCGGCCAGCATCGACTCACCCGCGAGCCTGGCCGTGCGCCTGGCCGTCGCGCTGCTGAGCCTCGTGCGCATGGTCTGGACGCTGAGGCCCTGGATCACCCGCGGCGGGCTCGGTTACCTGCTCCTGGTGGCGTTTGCGGTGCTGTGCTTCTGCGGTGTCGGCTTCTGGGCCCTGGAGCCGCGCGTGCAAACGCTGGGTGACGGCCTGTGGCTGGCCTTCACGACCGCGGCCACGGTGGGCTACGGCGACATCGTGCCCAGCACACCTGCCGCCAAGATCTTTGCCGTGTTCGTCGTGTTGCTGGGTTATGCCGTGCTCTCGCTCGTCACGGCCGCCATCGCGGCGATGTGGGTCGAGACCTCGGAGCGGCGCATGGAGCACGACATCCTGCGCCAGGTGCACGCTGAGGTGGGCGCCTTGCGCGCGGAGGTCACCGCGCTGCGCAACGGTGTGCCGCCGCCGCCCGGCTGACCGGGCTCAGTGCGGCAGCGGCTGGCCACTCCCCACCCAGCGCAGCAACTGCATCAACGACGGGGCCTGCGTCTTGCCGAGCAGGTTGCGCACATGGCTGCGCAAGGTGGACAGGCACAGGCCCAGGTGCGTGGCGGCGCTCTCCACCGTCATGCCGTCACCGAGCAGCATCAGCACATGGCGTTCCGCGGCACTGAGCCGGCTGTGGCGTGCCAGCGCGTCGATGCGGGCCGCCTGTGTCAGGGCCGGCTGGTCGAGGTGGATGACCAGCAGCACCGCGTCGTCCGGCCAGCCCGTGCAGGCAGCGAGATCTTCTGACAGCGGCGTGCTGTGCAGCCAGCCTGTGCTGATGCGGGGTGTGAACCACAGGCCGACACAGCTCGTGGAGCCGGCGAGTGCCAGCCGCAGCGGTGACGCCAGCTGAGCGGCGTCCATCTGGCCGATCCGCATCAGGTGGCCGGCGGTCACGTCCACACGGTGATCCTGCAGCAGGGTCTCGGCGCTGCGGTTGCAGAACAGCAGGCGGCGGTCCGGCCGCACGACGAGCATGGGCTGTGGCAGCGCCGCCAGCACCTGGCTCGCGTTCGAGGGCATGGCCGGTGCGGGCCGGCGTCGCACATTGAAGGCATGGTTGTGAAGCGCAGTCTGCATGCGGATCTCCCTGATCAATGGTGATGACAGCGGTGGTTGGTTGTCGTCAAGTTTGAGGGGCGCCCCGCGACGGCGCATCGCCTGCATGGCCCACCCGCATGGCCATGTGGTGCGCCGCCGGGTGGCGCGGGCCACACGTCCGTCGGTCTTCCTGCCGGGCGAACCGTCGGCGTGCGGTATAGGCCGTCTGGCCGAGCCAAAAGGCCTGGGCGGCAAGCCCGTCAGGAAGAGTTTTGCTCGCTAACATGGGTCGCTACGGAATGCCCTGCATGAGAGTTCTGCTCGTCGACGACCACACCTTGTTCCGCGAGGGCATCGCCCTGCTGTTGCGGCCTCTCGTCCAGCCCTTGGAGACCTGGGAGGCAGGCAGCTGCGAGGAGGCCGTTGACGTCATCGATCAGCGCGGCGCGGCGGACCTCGTGCTCATCGATCTGGGATTGCCCGGTGCGTCGGGCCTGGAAGGCGTCAAGCGGCTGCGCGAGTCGCATCCGGAGATGCCCGTCGTGGTCATGTCCTCGGCAGACGACAAGGACACCGTACTTGCCGCGCTCGACGCGGGTGCGATGGGCTTCATTCCGAAGAGCTCCACGTCAGCCGTGATGATCGGGGCGCTCAAGCTGATCCTGGCCAAGGGCATCTATCTGCCGCCGAGCGTTTTCCTGGCTGCGCGCAGCCCGGGGCCGGCATCCGCACCCGCCACCGCTGCCGCGGCGCCTGCGCCGCCGGCTTTTCCGGCGGCGCAAGCGTCTGCGATCGGGGCCACCACCGTCCGGCCGGTTGATCTCGGTCTCACGCAACGCCAGGCTGAGGTCCTGCACCTGCTGCTGCAGGGCAAGCCGGCCAAGCTGATCGGGCGGGAACTGGATCTGTCGCTCAGCACGGTCAAGGCCCACACGTCGGCCGTGCTGCGTGCGCTCAACGTCACGACGCGAACCCAGGCAGTCGTGGCAGCAGGCCGGCTCGGCCTGCGCTTCGACGCGTCGGCAGACCCACCGCTCAGGCGCCCTCCAGCGTCTCCTTGATCGCCCAGAGCAGGCGCTGCAGGCCGACCGGCTTGTGCAGCAGTCTGGCACCGAGCGAGGCGGCCTGGACGCCGAGACCGGTATCCGTGTTGGCGGTCACCATCATCGCGGGCACCTCCTCGTCGTAGTGGGCGCGCAGCCGCCGAATGACGTCAAGCCCGTCACCATCCGCGCCGAGCTGGTAGTCGGTGAGGATGAGGTCGGGTGTACGCAGGTGGGCCTGCAACTGCGCGAGCGCTTCGTCGGCGCCAGACGCGGTCACCACGTGACAGCCGGCTGCGAGCAGGGCATCCCGCACGGCCTCGCGATTGGTGGCTTCGTCATCCACCACAACGATGAAGCTGCCGTCGAGAGACTGCGGCAGCGCGCCTGGCTGGCTGTCCGACGCCTGGGGCAGCCGGTTGACGGCCGCCAGGGGCAGGCGCACCTTGAAGACCGAGCCGCGCCCTTCACGGCTCTCGACCGAGATGTCGTAACCCAGCAGTCCGGCGCAGCGGCGAACGATGGACAGCCCCAGACCCAGGCCCTTCTCCTGGCCGGTGCCGGGGGCGCCGATGCGGAAGAACTCCTCGAAGATGGCCTCGCGATGCTCCGCGGCGATGCCTGGGCCCGTGTCCCAGATCTGCAATTCGCAGTGGTCTCCGCGGCGCCGGCAACCCACGAGCACGCCGCCTTGGCGCGTGTACCGGATGGCATTGGCCAGCAGGTTGCCCACGATGCGCTCCAGCAGCGTCGCATCGCCGCGGACGATCCAGCGGCCCGGGCGCACCCGCAGGCTCAAGCCCTTCTCCTGGGCCTGCGGCATCCAGGTGTGGGCTGCCCGCTCGAGCAGCCAGCCGAGGTCCACGTCCTCGATGTGCGCATGCACCGCGCCGGCATCCAGCTTGGAAATGTCCAGCAGATTGCCGAACAGGTTCTCCATGGTCGACACCGAGGCCTGCACCTTGTCCGCCAGGTCGATCTGGGTTGGGTTTGAGAGCCGGGCGCGCAGCACGCCGACCAGCAGGCTGATCGAATGCATGGGCTGGCGCAGGTCGTGGCTGGCAGCGGCGAGGAAGCGCGTCTTGGCGGCGTTGGCACGCTCGGCTTCGTCCTTGAGCTGGGTGAGCTGGTCGGCGCGGGCGGCGAGGACGTCGCGGGCATCGGAGAGTTCGGCGGTGCGGTCGGCGACCTTGGCTTCCAGCGTCGCGTAGGACTCGCGCAGCTGCTCGACGATGCGGTTGAAATCCAGTGCGAGGTCCTCGACCTCGTCATGGTGCCGTGCCGCGATACGGGCCTGCAGATCGCCTGCGGCCATGCGTGCAGTGGCATTGCGCAGGGCGACGATTGGGGCTGCGAGCCGGCGTGCGAAATAGCTGCCCAGCACCAGTGCCAGCGTGCCGCCGAGGATCATCAGCACGGCGGTGCGCGTTATCGCATCCCGCACGGGTCCGAAGGCTTCGCTGCGCAACTGCTCCATGAAGACGATCCAGTCGGTGCCAGGCACCTGGGCTGCCGTCACCACCACTCGCTGCCCCGCCAGGTTGCGCATGTCGATGTCATGCAATGCGATGGCGCCGGCTTGCCTGCGGGCGCGGGCCAGCTGAACGCCCTCGGTGCCTGACAAGTCCTGCCGCCCCATCGCCCGGAGTGCGCGCGGATGCGCGATCAGCAGACCTTGGCCGTCGACCACGTAGGCCACGCCGCCTGCGCCCGCCTGCGGGCGGGACACGATCTCGCTGAGGTGACGCAGGTCCACGGTCGCAAGGATCGCCCCATCACCCGTTGTGGCAGCCATCTGCAAGGTCGGCAGTTCACCGTCCAGAAACTGTGTCCTGCCATGCTGCACACCCGTCGCGGCAGGGGGCAGTGAAACCGTCCGGCCGCTGTCCTGCCGATCGGGCAGCCAGCGCGATGCGAACATGCGTTCGCGGTCATTGGCATCCACGGCTTGCAGCGCCGTGATGGCCGGCTGGGCCCGCATCAGCTGATGGAACTCCTCGCGCTGCTGGGACGGGCCGAAACCCGCCAGCCCCCAAGGTTGCATGGCCACGCGGGCGAGGCCGGCGTGCAGCTGCTTCACATAGCTGGCAATCTCCAAGGCAGCGGCCTCCGCCTGCACGCCTTGAAGCCGCTCGATGTGCTGCAGGGACTCACGGTAGGCGAAGACGCTCTCCACCGCGCCATGTGCCAGCAGAAGGCCCAGCGTCAGGCCGATCACCCACTGCGCGAAGCGCCGCGTGATCGGGCGATAGCGACGCACGCGTGGCTCGGCGGCGGATGTGAGGCTCATGGGACGATGAGATCCGCTCGGCGCAGCACGGTCGCCGAGGGCGGCGGGAAGCCGCCGAGGGGCTGTGGGCGGGCCGACAGCACGGCCTTGTAGGAGCGCTGGATGGGGATGGCTCCCGGATGTTCGCCTTGCAGCACCCGGGCCAGGACCTCGGCCTGGGCGTCCCAGCGGAAATCGTCCTCCACCATCAGCGCCAGCGGCGCACCGCGTCGCACGTCGGCCGTGTCGCCCGTGATGACCGGCTTGCCCCAACTGCCGAGTATCTTCAGCAGCGGCACCGCTGACAGGTAGCTCAGCCCTGTGGGCGGCAGCATCCAGGCATCGAACCGCAGGCTGTCGGGTCGCGCCAAGATCGTCTGGGCCTCCTGGAGGTCGTCGGCGTAGAGCAGGGTCAGTTCGACACCCAGCTGGCGGGCCAGCGGTGGCAGCACCGTCACAGCTTCGGTGGCCTCGCCCCAGCTGCGGTCCATCAGCACGGCCACCGTGCGGGCAGCGGGGTAGGCGTCATGCAGCAGCTCCAGGCGCTTGGCGTCCGTTTCGTCGGCGATCCACACGCCAGCGACCGGCTCCGGCCGCGTGCCGGTGGCGCTGACCAGGCCCGTGCGCACCGGGTGGACGAAGCTTGTGAACAGCACCGGGGTCTGCACGCCGCGCTGCCTGAGCTTGCTGGCGACGAACGCGCTGCCCACCAGCGCCTGTGGCTGCCAGGCCAGGGCTTCATCGATCGCCGACCCGATGCGGTTCTTGCCATCGGGCAGCAAGGCGGTCACGAAGCGAAGTTCGACGCGATCACGCCAGCCGCCGGGCAGGTGGGACAGGGCCTGCAACAGGCCTTGGTAGCCGGGGTCGACCGTGCTGCTGATCCGCCCCAGGAACACGACCCGGTGGCGCTGCCGCGGCGCCGTGCTGTCTGCCTGCAGCGCGACGGCCAGCAACAAGCCCATCAGGCCCAGGCCAAAGGTTCTAGACACTTGGTTCATAGCTCTTGGCATCCAGGTCAGCTACCCTCGATGGGCCCGCCGATCAGGGAGGGCTCAACTCAATAACCTGCAAGGAGCAGTGATCGTGGAAGATGGAAAAGAAGTCACCGTGGCACTCGTCTTGAAGTTTCCCAGCGGCCATAAAGCACTGGTCCCGCCAACCAAAGCGGAAATTTACAAGGAGGTGGACACAACCCGGCCGAATCAGCGTTGCCTGCGGGTGCCGGGCATCATTGATACCACTCAGACCCAAGGCAATGGGGTGCAATGTCTGCTGTCCTGGGTCGAGAACTATGTCGAGAGTGCGATCGTGTACTCCGACACCCCGGGCGTGGTCCAAGCCGGTGTCGAATCCATCGGATTGACGGGTGACACCAACAATATTTGGACCAAGAGCATCGTTGCTTTCGCCGCCGACCCCCTGGCACCCTTCACGGTCGATGGGCTGCGCAAGGCTGGTCTGGTCTGACGGGGCTACCGGCCGGGTTCACAGCAGCCCGGCCACTTGCAGTATCGAATCGAAGCCGAAGTTTTCCCGTGCGCTGCCGGCGGTCGGTACCCAGTTGGGGTCCTGGGCGAGAAAGCTGTGGCTGTCGGCGAGGATCAGGCCGACGAGCGTTTCGGCGACGAGGCGCGCACCGACCGGCCCGAGCCGCGTGCCGACCTGGTTGGCCGCCTCCGGCTTCAGCTTGGCAGCCGTCACCTCGTCGTGCCATTGGGTTGTGGCCTCGGCCAGCACATAGGCCCACAGCGGGGTGCAGCGGGACAGGTTCGGCGCCACCTCGTCGAGCCGCTTCGCCTGCAATTTGCCGTCCTCGTACGCTGCCTTGCCGATCAGCAGGCGCTGGCCGTCCCAGGCCGGCAAGCCCATCGCCCGCGCCACGTCCTGCCCGCTGGGCAGGCCCATCGCCATGCCGCGCATCAGATTGCGCAAAGCCAGGTTGGGGCGCTGGCCGGCCACGGGTTTTGCCTGGAAATTCTCCAGCGTCACCCGGTCTTCCGCGCTGGGCTGCTCGCTGAACTCCGGCAGGAAGCCGAGCGGGTTCACGAGCGAGGCATCGATCTTGTAGCTGGGCTGAACCCGCGACTTGCCTTGATGCGAGGCGCGTCGATCCGGCACGCCGAAGAAAAGTGACCAGTCGATGCCCCACTCCGCCGGGAACTCCCGGAAGCCATTCAGCGCGCGGGCAGATACGCCGGCAAAGATCAGGTGCCGGCCTTGCAGGGCGGGCTCCTCGCCGACAGCCGGCCCGCCCAGATCCAACACCTTGTTCAACCGGTAGATCGGGCGCACCATCGAGTGCCCGAATCGATACGCTGCCGCACTGAACTCGATCGGCATGAAGGCGTCGTTGCGCCAACTGTAGAAGTGCAGCCGCGGCGGTGCATCGAAGATGCTCCTGCCCCTGCGGAAATGCGGCAACACGTCCTCCAGCACGGCGTCACCACAGATACGCCGCACGAAGTCGTTGATGACAGCGTACTGATAGTGCCAGCGCACCTGTTGGGCCACCTTGTCGAAGGGCGTTCCTGCGGGCAGAGCGTCCACCATCGCGTTGTGGAACTTCAGCATCGCGCCGTGGAACTGGCTGATGATGACGTTCTCGTCGTTGCGCTTGTCGCCGATGACGGCGTGTCCGTTGAGCCGTGGCAGATCGTGCGCCGGGCTGGGATGGTGGCCGTAGGTCAAGGGCCGTCCCAGCGCGAACTTGGCAGCCCGCCGCGGGTTGCCCATGTCGTACAGATAGGGCTGGTCTAAGGGCCCGCGGCCGTAGAGACTGTCCAGATCAAGCCGTGGCGTCCGGAAGTCGGTCAGTGCGTCCGGGTCATTGAGCCGGTCGAGCTGGCTGACCGGGTCGAAGGTGATGTCGTGGTCGATGAACTGCCCGACATAGGTGTACCCGGCCGGGATGTCGAAGTTTTCCTCGATGTCGAGTTCGTTCTCCGGCGTGGCTGAGGGCCGTTGCTTGTCCTCCGAGAGTTCGGGCTGGGACAGCATGACGTCAGACGCCGCAAGCGCCTGCAGATCCTTCGCGCTGAACTCTGCTGGCGGCAGGCTGCGGAACATGCGGCCAAATCGGCCTTCGAACTGAGATGAGCGCTTCGGCACGTCAGCGCCGCGAAGCGCGCCGTGAAACAAGGTTGACTGGACCATGGTTTTCCTCAGATAGAGCCGCGATGTGAATGGAGCCCGAAACGACGGCGTGAGGGGGACTTCCCCAGGTGCTGCTGCCGTCAGGCGCGCTGTCGGCGCCGATGAAGCCAACTGCCGCAGGCCAACCCCAGACCCCACAGCGCCCACGTCGCCGGCTCCGGCACCGCCTGCGCCTGGAACACCGCGCCGCCGTCCGGCGTGAACGTGAAGGACGTGAACTGGTAGGCCGTGCTGGTGGCCGAGAAGCTGGCGTTGCCGAGCAGGGCGTGATTCAGCCCGCTGCCGCCCTGGCGCAGGAAGCTGTCGATCTGGAACGCGCCGCTGGCCAGGAAGGCATTCGGGTCGGCAGCACCCAGGAAACGGAACTCGATCTGCACCGAGCCCAGGCTCACGCTCGTGCCGGCATCGAAGACGAGCTGATCGGTGATGAAGCCGCCGGCGCCGTCCGATCCGACCTCCAGCACGAGCCGGCCGCCCGTCTGGTTGGCAAAGCTGCCCTGCAGATGCAAGGTGCCGGGCGAGTTGCCCGGGTTGAACACGCCGCGGTTGATGATGTTGCCGATCAGGGTGCCGGTGCCACCGACGTAGCCCTTGCTGCCCACCTCGATCGTCGTGGCGGTCAGGCTGCTGGTGTCGTTGACGATCAGGCTGGCCACGCCGCCGTCGCCCTCGGCTGAAGCACCGATGCCCACGTAGTTCGCGAGCACGGTCGAGCCGCCGCTGACATTCAGGGCACCGGTCGAGCCCGGCTTCCAGCCCACGATGACGCTGCCCGTGCTGCCCACGTCCAGTGTGCTGGCGTTCTCGAAGCTCGCCAGGCCGCTGCCGTTGTAGCCCACGACGGCACCCGTGGCGCCGGACGGGCCGGCGATCTGCACGGTGGACGCCCTCACCACGAGGCTGCCGTTGCCGCCCGGTGCGCTGTTGGCGCCGCCGATCAGCAGCGAGGCGCCCTGGCTGCCCGGGTTGCTGATCGACAGCAGCGAGCCGTTGGCCAGGCGCACGCTGCCCACCGAGCCCGCGGCCAGGCCGATGCCCAGCGTCGAGCCGATGCTGCTGCCGGCCCACTGGCCGGTCAGGGTGATCGTCGAGGCGTTCGCCTGCAGCGTGCCCACGCCGCCCCCCAATCCGACGTCCAGCAGCGTGGTGTCCACGGCCGCGCCGGCAGCGAGGTTCAGGGTGCCGCTGCCGCCGGCGCTGCGGCCGATGAACACGGCGGCATCGGTGCCCGTCACGCGGACGCGCGAGTCGGTCCCGCTGATGTTCAGCGTGCCGGTGCCCGGCAGGTTGCTGATGCTCTGGCCGACGGTCAGGCGGGTGTTGGCTGGTTGCCCGACGGTGGAAGTGCCTTGCCCGAGCAAGCTCAATTGGGCGCCTCCCGTGACGTCGACCGTGCCGGTGCCACCCCAGCCGATATTGGCCTGCGGCAGGTCGAAGGCGCCGGCGGCACTCGCGGGGCTGGTGAGATTCAGCAGGCTGCCCGCACCATCCAGGCGCAGGGCGCCCGTCGTGCCGGCGACGCCTTCGCCCGAGCCGATGAACAGACGCGGCAGCGCGGCGGTCATCGACACCACGCCACCTTGCGTGATGGCTGCGGCGCCGTTGCCGCCCTGCCGGCCGATGAAGAGGTCTGCAAAGCTCGGACCGTAGTCGATGCGGCTGCCGCCACCGGCCACGGTGAGCGAGCCGCTCGCGCCCGTGTTGCCGACCTGCAGCCGGTTGATGCCCTCGATCGCGCCGCCGTTGGCCACGCTCAGGCTGGCCGTCGCGCCGTTGCGGCCGACCCACAGCCCGGCGTTGTTGGTGGTGCCGTAGACGACCTTGGAACCGCGGCCCGTCACGCTCATGCGGTGCACGCCGCCGTTGGCACCGAGCTGGACGTACGTGGCCGTGGTGGCGTCAGCCGAGAGTTGCAGCTGACCGCCGTCGGTGATCTGCAGGTCGGTCAGCGTGTTGGCGGCGGCACCGATGCCGGTGGTGTAGCCGCCGGCCCGGCCGTTGGCGCCGCTGATGGACCAGACGCTGCCTGCCCCCTTCACCCGCACCTGTGCGATGACCGACTCGCTGCCGGTGCTGGCCGGACCCGAGGGCCCCTGTGCGACGAACACCTGTTCCGTTTCCAGTCGCCCGCCGGCCATCACGTTGACCTGCGCCAGCGTGGTGCCGCCGGGTTCGCCCAGCGTCCAGGGCGTGGCGGGAGGCGCGGTGACGTCGCTCTGGCCGACGTTGAAGTTGCTGATGAAGCGCGCCAGGCTGCCCTTGCCGGTGACGGTGAACACGCCGGTATCACCCGCGTTGTTGGCGATGAAGGTGCCGCACCAGCGGTTGGCACAGGCGGCCGCATTGACGGTGGCATCCAGCAGCGCGCCGCCCGAGACCAGCACGCTGCCGTTGTTGATGGACATGCGGTGCCGGTCCAGCGCGTCCATCGCGACCTGGCTGCCGGCACCGTCGATGACCACATCGCCCCAGGACGCGCCTTGGCCCACCTGGAGCGAGAAGACCGATGCGGCGCCGCCGTTCTGCACGTCGACCCGGCCCTGGCCCTGCTGGCCGACGTTGAGCTGGCCGACGGCCGTGCCGCTGCGGTCGGTGGTCAGCAGGCTGCCCGCGCCGCTGATCAGCAGGCTGCCGTCACCGCCGCTGCCGACGTTGACGACCCGTGCGCCGCTGACCTGCCCGCCGGTCAGGATCTCGACGCGGCCGGTGGCGCTCGTCTCGCCGATGTTCAGGTAGCTCCAGGTGCGGCCGCCTTGCGTGACCGCACCGCCGTCCTTGACCTGCAGCAGCGCGTTGCCGCCTGCGCTGTTGCCGACGACCAGGCGCGAGGTCTCGCCATTGATCTCGAAGCGCGAGCCGGTGCCACGGACGGTGGTCACGCTGCTGCCGCCGCCGGCTGTCGGGTCGCCGGGGGCGTAGCGGCCCGCGGTGAGGTCGGCCGATGCATTGCGGCCCGTCGGGGCCTGTAGGCGCAGCAGACCGCCGTCGGCGATCTCCAACGTCGAGACCGCGCCGCGCGAGCGTGCGAGGTTCAGGACCGCATCCCGGTTGGACAGGGGGTCCGGTGCGATCAGCCAGGTCGAGCCGCTGCCGTTGACGACGAGGTCGGCAAAGCTGCGCTCGCCGCCACCCTGCGATCCACCGTAGGACCAGCCGCCCACGTTCACGCTCTCGGTGCGCAGCAGGCCGCCGGCGAGCACCTCGACCCGGGCCCGCGTGGCGCCATTGATCTCACCCGCGGTAAAGCCCTCGATGCCCGGTCTCGACACGTTGTTGTCGCCGATGCTCAGGTCACCGATGAAGCGGGCCTCGCTGCCGATACCGGTGACCGTGAAGCGGGCCGTGGACCCTGCGAACTGGCCGATGAAGCTGCCACACCAGCGGCCGGCGCAGGCGGCAACATCGCCACCGGCGTCCAGCAGCGCACCACCGCTCAGCATCAACGCGCCCGTGCCGGCAGCACCGACGGACAGGCGGTGCGCGTCGACCGCACGAAGTGCCAGCACGGTGCTGCTGCCGTCCAGGGCGATCGTGCCCTGGCTGCTTTGCTGGCCGGACGCCACGTTGAGCTGGCGGGCGTCCATGCGGCCGCCGTGGGTGAGGGTGAGCGTGCCGGTGCCGGCGTTGCCCACGGCGACATCCGCGCCCGAGAAATCGGCGGCGCCGCCGTCCAGGTTCAGCGTGGCCGTGCCACCGTTCAGGCCTACCTGCACGTAGCGCCCGCCGCCGACGAGACCGCCCTGCGTCACGTCCAGGCGTGCCGTGCCGCCGCCCTCGGCGAGGTGGATGTAGCCCTGGGTCGGATCGCCATTGGCCCACAGCACCGAGTTCGTGCCGCTCACGGTGCCGCTGAAGCTGCCGCCCGTGCCCAGGCGCAACCCGAAGTTGCGGCCTGGGTCGCCCTGCACTTCCAGGCGGCCGCCGTGGGTGATGTCGAGCGTGGCGGACACACGCGCACCGTGGGCGAAATCGATGCCGGCGTCATTGCCCACCAGCGAGCCGCCGCCGATGAGCCAGCGGGAGCCCGCGCCGTCCACCAGGACGGTCACGAGCTTGCTCTCCTGGCCGTTGCCCGCGGGCGGAATGAAGTCACTGCCGGCGCTGACCGGTTCGGTGCGCAGCAGGCCGCCCGCTTCGACGCGGACGCTGGCGCGGGTCGTCGCGCCCGCGGTGCCGTAGCCGGGGCCGTTGATGCTGCCCAGGGCCATCACCACCGGCCCGATGAGGCGGGCTTCGCTGCCGGCACCGGAGACCGTCAGCCCGCCGCTGGAGCCCGCGGCGTCACCGATGATGGTGCCGCAGAAGGGGTTGGCGACCAGGCAGTTCGCCGGCTGGTAGCTGCCGTCGAGCAGGGCGCCGCCGCTCACGGTGAGGCTGCCATCGGTCGTCATGCCCAACGTCAGCCGGGCACTGCGGCCGTCACCGTTCAAGCGCAGGGTGGTGCCGGCGCCATCGAACACCGCCACACCCGTACCACCGCGGCCCAGGTAGAGGCTGCCCAGATCGACCTGGCTGCCGGCCGTGGCGGTCAGCGAGGCATTGGCGCCAGTCGCGAGCCAGATCTGTGTGCCAGGCAGGAACACGTTGGCGCCATTGGCCAGCACCGCGCCCCCGGGATCACCGAAGTAGGGGCCGACGACGACCACCGCCGACCCGGCCGGTGGTGCGTTCGCCGCCAGCAGGCTGGCCGCAATGGCCATGGCGATGCGATGACGCGGATGCGTGTTCTTCATGAAGCCCCCCTGAGAGTCGCCGATCGTTGGCGTCAAGCCCCGACCCCCGGGGCCCGCACCAGGGGTGCGATCCCCCCGCGGCAGGACACGACCATGCCGGGACGCGGCGGCCTTGCCATCCCCAACCCTGTGGATTCGCCCGATGCGGCGCTGCGGCGGGGCACGGCTCCCGCAGCCCGTTGCCCGTAGCCAGCCGGGGGCGGCCGTGAGGTCAGCCGGTGCGGATCGCGAGCAGCCCGTCGAAGATCAGGCCTTCGATCAGCTCGTGGGGCACGTCGAGCGCGGGGGACACCTTCCAGCCAGCGCCCCCCGTCATCAGCAGCAGGGGTTCGCGGCCTTCGCGGCGTGTCAGCAGCCGGTGCATGCGTTCGATGGCGCCGGTGATCGCGAAGGTGCCACCCGTGGTCAGGGCATCACTGGTGTTGGTGGGGAAGTCTCGCACCTCGCCGGTGGGCACCCGCAGGCCGGCCGTGCCGCCTTCGAGTGCGCGGAGCATGATGCCGTGCCCGGGCAGGATGAGGCCGCCCAGGAACTGGCCGTCACTGGACAAGGCCTCCACGGTGACCGCCGTGCCGACCATCACGGTCAACACGGGACCCGTGAAGCCGCGGCGTCGTGCATGGGCATGGGCACCGATGACGGCCACCCAGCGGTCGGCACCGAGCCGGGTCGGGTGGTCGTAGCCGTTGCGCACACCGGCGCACGCCGCCGCGGGCACCACCCAGCGCGGGGCGAGGTCCCAGTGCTCCATCTGCTCTTCGACGCGTCGGCGCACCGCGTCCCCGGCCACGTTGCTGCCCAGGATGCTGGTGACCGGGGGCAGGGCTTGCCAGTCCTCGTCGGCCAGCCGGTCGATGTTTTCAAGGAAGACGGCGCCATGCTGCAAGGGCGTGTGACCCGGCTCGGCGCCTGCCGGGTAGAGGGCCCACTTGAGCCGGGTATTGCCGATGTCGATGGCCAGGAAGCTCATGGTGGACGCTGAGGCAGGGCACAAAGGCGTGAAGGATGGCGCGAGCCTACCAGCCCGTCTGGCCTGGGACGTGCGGGTTTCTGCTTCAATCGATCAGCTTCACGTGACTCTTGCCTGCCAGAGGAGAACTCCCATGCTGCGACGTCTGCGTATCCAAGCCCGCCTGCGCCTGGCCTTCGGGGTCATCCTGCTGATGACGGCGCTGCTGGTGGCGGTGGGGGCCTTCGGCCTGCACGTGTCCCAGAAGGCGCTGGAGGGCATCACGCAGAAGCTCATCCCGTCGTCCAACATCACCGTGGCGGCGCGCACGCAGCTGCTGCAGAGCAAGACGGCCACGTCCACGCTGGTGGCGTCGCTGTTCAACAAGGAAGCCACCGCGCGTGCGCGCAAGGAATGGGATGCGGCCCAAGCGGGGCTGGACAAGGCGATGGACGACTTCGGCGCCTTCGCGACCGAAGAGAAGAGCAAGGAAAACCTCGCCAAGTTCCGCGGCCTGATGACGGACTACCGCAAGGCCGTGCGGCCTGTGGCCGACAAACTGGCCGCCGACGGCTACCCCGACGCCCAGACCGCGCAGGAGGACATGAAGGCGGCCGACGCCAGCTTCGACCCGGCCCTGACGATGCTCGGCGGCATCGAGGCCGACCTGAAGAAGCGCGGGGACGAGGTGTTCGCCAAGGTGAACAGCCTGGAGAAACAGCTGTTCGCCGGGCTGATCGGCACCTTCGTCGTCTGCGTGGTCCTCGGCGGCACGCTGGCCTTCCAGATCTCGCGCTCGATCATCGAGCCGCTGACGCGGGCCAAGAATTTCGCCGAGTCGATGGCCGGTGGCGACCTGTCACGCTCGCTGACCGTGCAGGGCAGCGACGAGTCCGCCGAGATGATGCAGGCCCTGGCCAGCATGCAGCAGTCGCTGGCCGAGATCGTCGGCCAGGTGCGCGAGTCGGCCGAGAGCATCCAGGTGGCATCCACCGAAGTCGCCACCGGCAACATGGACCTGTCGCAGCGCACCGAGCAGACGGCGTCGAACCTGCAGCAGGCGTCCAGCTCGATGACGCAGCTCACGGGCACCGTCACGCAAAGCGCCGATTCGGCCATGACGGCCAAGCAGCTGGCCGGTGCGGCGGCCGAGACGGCCGGTCGCGGCGGCGAGGTGGTGTCGCGCGTGGTGAGCACGATGGGCGAGATCAACAACGCCAGCCGCAAGATCGCCGACATCATCGGCACCATCGACGGCATCGCCTTCCAGACCAACATCCTCGCGCTCAATGCCGCGGTGGAAGCCGCCCGTGCGGGCGAGCAGGGGCGCGGCTTCGCCGTGGTGGCCGGCGAGGTGCGTTCGCTCGCCCAGCGCTCGGCCGAGGCCGCGCGCGAGATCAAGGCACTGATCGGGGCGAGCGTCGAGCGCGTCGAGGCCGGCACGCACCTCGTGAACGATGCCGGCTCGACGATGACCGACATCGTCGGGTCGGTCCAGCGCGTGACGGACATCATCGGCGAGATCAGCGCCGCGGCCCTGGAGCAGAGCCAGGGCATCGCGCAGGTCAATGGCACCGTGACCGAACTCGATCAGATGACGCAGCAGAATGCCGCGCTGGTGGAGCAGTCGGCCGCAGCGGCGCAGTCGCTCAAGGAGCAGGCGGTGCGCCTCGCGGGCCTGGTGAGCAGCTTCAAGCTCTGACGGTCCGCGCCGCGGGGCCGTATTCAGCCGGTCATCCGGGCGGGCCAGTGCCCGCTGGCTGCCGCCTGCGCCGCGACCTCGCCGATGACCAGCAGAGCCGGGCTGCGCAGCCCCTCGCGGGCGATGCAGTCGGGCAAATCGGCCAGGGTCGTCAGTGCGTGGCGTTGCGCGGCCGTGTGGGCGGCACTCACCACGGCCGCCGGCAGGTCGGGCCGCAGGCCGGCGGCCATCAGCCGGGCCGTGATGGCCGCCGCGCGGGCCACGCCCATGTAGATGACGAGTGTCAGCCCGGTGCGGGCCAGCGCCGCCCAGTCCGGCTCCTCGCGCCCTTCGCCGGGGTGGCCGGTGACGAGGATGACGCCCGGGGAGGCGCGCCGGTCCGTCACCGGGATGCCCACGGCAGCCGGGCCGGCGATGCCGCTCGTGAGGCCGCTCACCACCTCGACCGTGAGCCCCGCCTCGCGCAGCGCATCGGCCTCCTCGCCGCCGCGTCCGAACACGAAGGGGTCGCCGCCCTTGAGCCGCACGACGCGATGCCCGGCCCGGGCCTCGCGGATCATCAGCGCGTGGATGAAATGCTGGTCCGTGGAGATGCATCCACCCCGCTTGCCCACGCGCAGCAACCGGCCGCGCACGAGCGCGAGGACCCGCGGGTCGATCAGGTCGTCGGCCAGCACGACGTCGGCCGCCTCGATGCGGCGCAGCGCGCGCACCGTCAGCAGCTCGGGGTCGCCGGGGCCGGCGCCAACCAGGGCCACGGGATGGGTCATGCGGGCACCTCCTCGGGTGTGGTGGCCACCAGGCGGCGCAGGGCCGGCAGGCAGGAGCCGCACTGCGTGCCGCAGCGCTGCTCGGCCTGCAGCTGGGCCAGCCGCTCGCCCGGGCTGCCGCTGCAGCGGGCGAGCGTCAGGCGGATCACGTCTTCGCGGACATCGAAGCAGTTGCAGACCTGCGGGCTCACGGCCGGCGTGTTGGTCGGCGGGGCGCCGGGCGAGAGCAGCCAGCGGCCGACGGTCGAGGCCGCCGTGCGGGCGCGCCAGAGGTCGGTCAGCCAGGCACCTTCGTCATGCAGGCCCACCCGCAGCAGGGCTTGCAGCGGCGCGGCCTGGAGGTCGGCGTCCGCCAGGCGCAGCAGGCGCAGGCGGTCGCGCTGCGCGTCGGCGTAGCGCAGCACGTCGGGGCCGCGCAGCCCGACGGCGTCGGCCAGGGCGTCGACCAGGGTCGCGGCGGGCGCGTGCTGGCAGGCTGCCTCGAAGGTCCAGCCTGACCACTCGCCGCGCGTGGGCTCGGGCAGGCAGTGCGCGTAGCCGAAGTGCGGCATCAGCGCGCGCAGCCGCTCGCGCAGCGCGGGGCCCTGGTCGGCGGGCACCCAGGCGCAGGCGCTCAGGCGCCAGGGCAGGTCGGCGGGCTCGATGGCCACGGCGCTGAACTTCAGTTCGGGCTGCTTGGCGTCGGGGCAGAACGCCCCCGGCGTGATCGCATTGATGCCGAGTTGAGCGCCGATGAACTCGTCGCCCCAGTGCATCGGCAGATCGGCACCGGCGGGCGGCAGCGTGTCGTCCAGGCGCAGCGGCAGCACGACCTCGCCACGGGCCGAGCGCACCCGCACCAGTTCACCGTCGGCCAGCCGCCGTCGGGCTGCATCGGCCGGATGAACGCGCACGGCCGGCCGGCCCTCGTGCGCGAACAGCCCTGGCACGGTGCCGCTGCGGCTCATGCCGTGCCACTGGTCGCGCAGGCGGCTGGTGGTCAGTGCAAAGGGGCGCAGCGGGCTCGGCGCTTCGGCCGGCGGGCGGAAGGGCCGCGCGATGAAGCGGGCGCGACCGTCGGGCGTGGCGAAGCGCCGGTCGGTGTACAGGCGTGGCGTCGGACCCTGGACGTAGGGCCACTGCTGCGGGCCCTGCGCGTCGAGCAGCGCCCAGGACAGGCCGGTGATGTCCAGGTCGCGGCCGCGGGTGGCCTCGCGGTGTTCGCACCAGAGGTCTTCCGGTCCCGCGGCGACGAGGCGGGCCGGGCGGCCGAGGCCCGCGTCGATCAGCGTGGCGATGTCGCGCACGATGCGCCAGTCGGGGCGCGCCTGGCCGGCCGGCGGCACGGCCGCGCGCACGCGGCTGATGCGACGTTCGCTGTTGGTGACCGTGCCTTCCTTCTCGCCCCAGGTGGCTGCGGGCAGCAGGTAGTCGGCGTAGCGGGCGGTGGCGGTGTGGGCGAAGGCCTCCTGCAGGATGACGAGCTCGCAGCGTTCCAGTGCCTGGCGCACCAGTGCCTGGTCGGGCAGGGACTGTGCGGGGTTGGTGCAGGCGATCCACAGCGCCTTGATCTCGCCGCGGGCCGCGGCCTCGAACATCTCGACCGCGGTGTGGCCGCGCTGCCCCGGCAGGTCCGGCACGCCCCACAGCCGGGCGATGTCCGCCCAGTCCTCGGCTCGGGACGGGTCGCGGTGGCCGGGCAGCAGCGTGGCCATGCCGCCGCTTTCGCGCCCGCCCATGGCGTTGGGTTGCCCCGTCAGCGAGAACGGGCCGGCGCCGGGTCGGCCGATCTGGCCGGTGGCCAGGTGCAGGTTGATCAGTGCGGTGTTCTTGGCCGTGCCGCTGCTGCTCTGGTTGAGGCCCTGGCAGTACAGGCTCAGGCTGGCGGGGGCGGTGGCGAACCACTCGGCCGCCTGCCAGATCGCCGCCTCGGGCACGCCGCAGACCTGTGCGGCGCGGGCCGGCGTCCAGTCGCGCACCAGGGTCTTGAGCGCGTCGAAGCCGTCGGTGTGCGCGGCGATGAAGTCCGGCACCGTCCAGCCCTGCCAGATGATGGCGTGCAGCAACGCATGGCTGAGCGCCACGTCGGTGCCGGCCCGGAGCTGCAGGTGCAGGTCGGCCAGTTCGGCGGTCTCGGTGCGGCGCGGGTCGATGACGATTAGCTTGTGCCCCGGGCGCGCGGCCCGCGCGGCTTCCAGCCGGCGGAACAGGATGGGGTGGGCCCAGGCCGGGTTGGCGCCGCTCACCAGCACGCAGTCGGCGAGTTCGATGTCCTCGTAGCTGCAGGGCGGCGCGTCCGCCCCGAGGGCCTGCTTGTAGCCCACCACGGCGGAGCTCATGCACAGCCGGGAGTTGGAGTCGATGTGGGGCGTGCCGAGCACCGCGCGGGCCAGCTTGTTGAACGCGTGGTAGTCCTCGGTCAGCAGCTGTCCGGAGATGTAGACGCCGATCGAGCCCGGGCCGTGCGCCGCGCGCAGGGCGAGCAGCCGTTCGGCGATCTCGCCGTTGGCCGTGGCCCAGTCGATCACCTCGGGCGCTGCCCCCCGCGTGGCGCGCCGCATCGGCTCGCGCAGCCGCTGGCGTTGCAGCACGACCGGCGTGGCCGTGAGGTGCAGGATCGTGCCCTTGGTGCACAGGCGGCCGAAGTTGGCGGGGTGGTCGGGGTCGCCGCGCACGCCCGTGATCTGGGCGCCATCGTGCTCGATGACGACCCCGCAGCCGACGCCACAGTAGGGGCAGGTGGACCTGGTTTCGCGCATGGTCGGGTTCCCGGGCGTGCAAGCCTTCAGGCGTTGGCCATGCTCAGGCGGGGGCCGGCCACCGGCGCGGGCAGGTCGAGAGCGAGGGTGTCGAGTTCGGTCCGGCACAGGAACACGTCGCCGGCCTCGACCTTCACCTGGAAGGCCGGCGTGCAGCCTTCATCGGGCGCGCGGGCGCAGCCGTCGGTGAGGCGGATCGTCCAGTTGTGCAGCGGGCAGGCGACGCTGGTGCCGAAGACGATGCCCTGGCTCAGGGGCCCGCCCTTGTGCGGGCAGCGGTCGAGCAGGGCGAAGACCTCGTCGGCGGCATTGCGGAACACGGCCACATCGAGGCCCTGAGGGCGCTGGACCCGGCGCGAGCCGAGCACGGGAATGTCTTGCAGGGCGCAGATGCGGGTCCAGTCCATCGAGCAACCTTCAGGTGATGCGGGAACAGTGTTCGGTGACCGCGTCCATCACGACGAGCAGCCGCTCGCTGGTCGTGAAGACCGGGGCCGGCTGGCCGGCACCTGCCGCATCGCGCAGCGGGGTCCAGGCGGCGTCGGCTGCGGCCAGGTGGGGGCGCAGGGTGGCATTGCCGGCCTCGCGCAGCGTCTGCAGGCCGGCCTCGAATTCGTAGATGGCGCTCTGGCGCTCGCGACGGGTCGTCACGGTGTCCACCTGCGCGAGGCCGAGCAGGGCGATGCGCTGTGACAGCAGCCGCTGGCGTGCCGCCAGGCGGGCCTGCCAGGGCAGTGCGGTGCGGTCACCGCTGGCGAGCTGAGCGAGGGTCAGCATCTCGTTGGCGGTGGTGAGCAGCGCACGGTGGGTGTCAGCCGCCGGCGCGACCGCAAACAGGGCCTGGTAGTCCTCATAGCGGCGGGCCAGCGCGCGCAGGCTGCCGGCCTGTTCCGGGCTGGTGGTGCCGGCATGAAGCTGCACGAGTTGCCGCTGGAACACCAGCTGGCTGTCCTTGAGCACCTGCTGTGCAACCGGGGCCAGCTGAGGGTCGGCCGTGCACAGCCAGGCCTTGCCCATGCGCTGCGTCAGTGCACCAAGGCTGGGCGTCGCGCACGAGGCCGGCGCCTGGCACTGCCCGACGAGGGGCAGAGCCGACATGCCGGCGAGGGTGGCGGACATCAGCAACTGGCGACGCGAGGACTGCATACGGGCGCTCCGGACAAGTGGTTTCAGACGTTGAGCTTGCCGAACTGGCGCAGATCCACCTGCGCCGGCTCGAAGTCGAACCACGGATCCGGCTCCCCGTCGAGGCTGAACTGCAATTGCGCCCACAGCGCCTTGCGTCCTTCCACGTCGTCGAGCAGCTTGCGCTTCACGTGATCGAGTCCGACTCGGCTCACGTAATGCACGGTTCGTTCCAGGTACCAGCCTTCCAGCCGGTAGAGCTGCAGGAACGCCCCGCTCATCTCCAGCACCTCCTCGGGGGTCTTGAGCTTGCACAGGAACTGCGCCACCTCGGTCTTGATGCCGCCGTTG
The DNA here is from genome assembly GCA_003963005.1 of Burkholderiales bacterium. Classification (GTDB taxonomy): domain Bacteria; phylum Pseudomonadota; class Gammaproteobacteria; order Burkholderiales; family Burkholderiaceae_C; genus Pelomonas. The sequence goes on along the minus strand of RXJW01000055.1, from coordinate 11,927 downwards.
CCGGCGACGTAGATCTCCCAGCCGGAGTCCACGCCGATGACACCCACGTCCTTGATGCCCGCCTCGGCACAGTTGCGCGGGCAACCGGACACGGCGATCTTGACCTTGTGCGGCGCATACATGCGCCACAGCGCCCGCTCCAGGTCCTTGCCCATCTGGGTGCTGTCCTGCGTGCCGAAGCGGCACCATTCGCTGCCCACGCAGGTCTTCACGGTGCGCAGCGCCTTGGCGTAGGCGTGGCCGGAGGGCATGCCAATGTCGCGCCAGACGGCGGGCAGGTCTTCCTTCTTCACGCCCAGCAGGTCGATGCGCTGGCCGCCGGTGACCTTGACGGTCGGGATCTGGTACTTGTCCACCGCGTCGGCGATGCGGCGGAGCTCGTCCGCGGTCGTCTCGCCGCCCCACATGCGCGGAATGACCGAGTAGCGGCCGTCCTTCTGGATGTTGGCATGGCTGCGCTCGTTGATGAAGCGGCTCTGCGGGTCGTCCACGGCCTCCTTGGGCCAGGTGCTGATCAGGTAGTAGTTGATCGCCGGTCGGCAGGTGGCGCAGCCGTCGGGCGTGCGCCATGCCAGCGCCTTGAACACCTCGGGCAGCGTCAGCAGGTGGCCGGCGCGGATGGCGTCGCGGGCCTCCTGGTGACTCGCGTCGGTGCAGGCGCACAGGGCCTTTTTCTGCGGCGCGGCTGAGTAGTCGCCGCCGGCCGTCGCCATCAGCAGCTGCTCGACCAACCCGGTGCAGCTGCCGCAGGAGGCGCTGGCCTTGGTGTGCTTGCGCACCTCGTCGAGCGTGAACAGGCCCTTGTCGCGGATGGCCTTGCAGATGGTGCCCTTGGCCACGCCATTGCAGCCGCAGACCTCGTCGGTGTCCGCCATCGCGGCGGCCCGGTTGATGCCCTGGTGGCCGACGTCACCGATGTTGGCGCCGGCTTCGCCGAACATCAGCTTGTCGCGGATGTCGGCGATCTTGCGGCCCTCGCGCAGCAGCTTGAAGTACCAGCTGCCGTCCACCGTGTCGCCGTACAGGCAGGCGCCGACGAGCCGGTCATCCTGGATGACGAGCTTCTTGTAGACACCGGCGAAGGGGTCGCTCATGACGATCTCCTCCGTGCCCGGGCCGCCGCTGAAGTTGCCGGCGCTGAAGAGGTCGATGCCCGTCACCTTGAGCTTGGTGCTGACGGCCGAGCCCTGGTAGCGGCCGATGCCGAACTGCGCCAGGTGCGTGGCGCAGACCTTGCCCTGCTCGAACAGCGGCGCCACCAGACCGTAGGCGATGCCGCGGTGGGCGGCGCATTCTCCGACCGAGTAGATGCGCGGGTCCGTCACCGTCTGCAGGGTGTCGGTCACGACGATGCCGCGTTGGCACAGCAGGCCCGCGCGCTCCGCCAGCGCCGTGTTCGGACGGATGCCGGCCGCCATGACGACGAGATCCGCCGGCACCTCCACGACCTCGCCGCCCGCCTCCTTGAGCTGGACGGCGCGCACGCGGCCCGCCTCGTTGCCGAGCAGGGCCTGGGTCTGGGCGCCGAGCCTGAAGCTCAGGCCGCGTTCGGCGAGCGACTGGCGCAGCAGTTCGCCCGCCACGGTGTCCAGCTGGCGTTCCATCAGCGTGCCCGTCAGGTGCACGACGGTCACCTGCATGCCGCGGCGCATCAGACCGTTGGCCGCCTCCAGGCCGAGCAGGCCGCCGCCGATGACGACGGCGTGCCGGTACCGGGCGGCGGCGTCGATCATGGCTTGCGTGTCAGCCATGTCGCGGTAGGCGATGACGCCGTCGAGGTCCTTGCCGGGCACCGGCAGCACGAAGGGGTTGGAGCCGGTGGCGATCAGCAGGCGGTCGTAGTCGGCCGTGCTGCCGTCGGCCGCGACGACACGGCGGCGCACGCGGTCGATCTCGGTCACCGGCTTGCCCAGGTGCAGGGTGATGCCGTGTTCCTCGTACCAGGCGAGCGGGTTCAGGACGATCTCGTCCAGCGTCTGCTCCCCCGCGAGCACGGGCGACAGCAGGATGCGGTTGTAGTTGGGATGGGGCTCGGCGCCGAACACCGTGATCTCGTACAGGTCGGGCGCGATCTTCAGCAGTTCCTCCAGCGTGCGCACGCCGGCCATGCCGTTTCCCACCATCACGAGTTTGAGCTTCTTCATGCGCGGCTCCTGGTCCGTTGTTTGCATCGCAAGCGATGTGCCAGCGATGACGCTGGCCTCCAGCCCGGTTGCAGCGTGAAAAACCGCATGCGACGCCCCACGCCGAAGCGTTGTCGAGCCCGGTGCGGGTGCATTCGCCCCAAAACCGCACCAGCTCGGCGCATGCTGTCGGGCGGCCCGGCTTGCCCGGATACTTGGCGCCCATGCCTGACTCCGCCATCACGCGCACCGCGACGGACCGCCTGCTGCTGTGCAGCCCCGACCTGCCCCTGGATGCCGACGATCTCCAGCGGGAGGGCTGGCGCCTGCAGGCCGTGCCGGACCTGACCACGCCGGTCGACCCCTCGGCGATCGGGCTGCTGAGCTGTCCGGACGCTGCCTCGCTCGCCGCCCTGGCCGGGTCGGATCGACCGTTCGCCTGCCCGGTGCTGCTGCTCTCGCCGCCACCGTCGGCCGGCGTGCGCGAGGCGCTGATCGGCCGTGGCATCGTGCAGTGGCTGCCGGCCGACACGGCGCTGCCCCTGAAGGCGGCGGTGTTGGCGTGGACGGGCGGCCTGGCGGTCCGGTTCACGGCGCAGGAGCAGCTCGTGCGTGCGCAGCTCGACGAGCGCAAGTGGACCGAGCGGGCCAAGGGCCTGCTGATGCAGGCCCGCGGCATCGACGAAGCGGCGGCATTCGCGCTGCTGCGCAGCACGGCCATGCAGACGCAGTCCAAGCTGCCCGACGTGGCCCGTGGTGTGGTGCGCACGGCCGAACTGGCCGAGGCGCTCGAGCGCGCCGGGGCGCAGCGGATGCTGAGCCAGCGCATGGTCAAGCTGCAGACCCTGCGGCAGTGGCCGCGGCTCACGCTGCCGGAGCGGCGCGAGGCGCAGTCGCTGCTTGACGCGTCGATGGCGCGTGTGGCTGCCAACCTCGAACGCCTGGCCGAGCTGCTCCGGGAGGACCTGTCCGCCGAGCAGGCCGCGGTGGCCAGCGCGTGGCGGCAGCTTCAGCCTGCCCTGGCCAGCCGCCAGCCGGATCTCCAGCGCAGCGACGAGGCGGCCCAGCGGCTGCTGGAGAGCAGCGAGCTGCTGGTCGCCCGGCTGTGCGAGCGTGCCGGCCAGCGCCCCGTGGGGCTGCTGGCCCAGGTGACGCGGCTGCGGCTGTTGAGCCAGCGTCTGGCCAAGGAGGGGCTGCTCGCCCAGGTCGTGCCCGGCCACGACGCAACCGGCCTGGCTGCCGGGCTGGACGAATTCATCCAGGCCTATGACGCCGTGCGCGCGACACCGCTGGCCAGCCCGGCGCTGCAGCCGGCGTTTGCCGCCGTGGACGAGGCCTGGCTCGTTCTGCTGCGCGGCTTGCGCGTGGAGCCGGGCGAGGCGGTGCAGCGCATGCACCAGGGCAGCGAGCGGCTGCTGCAGGCGCTGGAGGACCTGATCCGCGCGCTGCAGGGCTCGCTGCAGCTCATCCTGGGCTGACGTGTCAGGCCTGACACAAACTGGGCAAGGCCCCGATACATGACGGCGATGCAATGGCAGCCATCCCAACCCAGGAGCCTGCCATGGCCACTCACCCGCACGATCACGATCTCGGCCTCGCCCATGACCTCGAACGCCTGATGCGCCAGGCCGGCAGCCGCCGCGGCGCACTGCGCTGGCTGGTGGGCGGTGCCGGGGGGCTGGCCGGCCTCGGTCTCGTGGGTTGCGGCGGTGGGGGCGACGCCGTCGCCAGCACGAGTTCGACCTCCGGCTCCAGCAGCTCGGGCAGTTCCGGCAGCAGCGGCTCGACATCCAGCACCTGCTCGGTCATTCCCGAGGAGACAGCCGGCCCCTACCCGGGCGACGGTTCGAACACGGCCAACGGTAGCATTGCGAACGCCCTGGCGCTGAGCGGCATCGTGCGCAGCGACATCCGCGCCAGCATCGCTGGCGCCAGCGGCGTGGCCACCGGGGTGCCGCTGCAGGTCATCATCGAACTCGTGAACACCAACGCGTCCTGCGCCGACCTGAGCGGCTATGCGATCTACCTGTGGCACTGCGATGCCCAGGGCCGCTATTCGATGTACTCCAGCGGCGTGACCGGCGAGAACTATCTGCGCGGCGTGCAGTCCACCGGCAGCGACGGCCGGGTCACGTTCCAGACGATCTACCCGGGCTGCTACGCCGGACGGGTGCCGCACATCCACTTCGAGGTCTACCGCAGCACCGCCACCGCCACCAACTGGAACAACAAGCTGCGCACCTCGCAGATGTGTTTCCCGGCGGAGGCCAGCACGGCCGTCTACGCCACCAGCGGCTACGGCAGCAGCGCGGCCAACAACGCCGCCAGCAGCCTGTCGACCGACGGCATCTTCAGCGACGGTTACAGCACCCAACTCGTCGGCATCACCGGCTCGGCCAGTGCCGGCTACGTCGCCACCCTGCGGGTCGGCATCGCGGCATGACGCTGCGCGCGCTGGTCGTCGACGACGATGCGGAGATCCGCACGAGCCTGGCGGCCTACCTGGCCGGTTTCGGCTGGCAGGTCAGCGCGGCGGGCGATGGCCAGGCGATGCGCCAGATGCTGCCGCTGGCGACGTTCGATGCGATCGTGCTGGACCTGATGCTGCCGGGTGAGGACGGCCTGGCGCTGCTGCGCTGGCTGCAGACCCTGCCCGACGCCCCGCCCGTGCTGATGCTGACCGCCCGTGGCGACACCATGAGCCGTGTCGTCGGCCTTGAACTCGGTGCGGACGACTACCTTGCCAAGCCCTTCGAGCCGCGCGAACTGGTGGCCCGCCTGCAGGCGCTCGTGCGCCGCGCCACCAAGGGTCAGTTCAGCGGTGTGGACGACGACGCGCGGCTGCTGCGCTTCGGACGCTGGCGCTTCGACCGCATGACGCGCCAGCTGATCAACGCGGAAGACGTCGGCATCGCGTTGTCGGCGGCGGAGTTCCGGCTGCTCGGCGCCTTCGTTCAGCGCCCGGGCCGCGTGCTGAGTCGTGACCAGCTCATCGACCTGACCCGCGCGCCCGGCGTCGAGGTGAACGACCGCAGCATCGACCTCGCCGTGTCCAGACTGCGGGCCAAGCTGGGCGACACCGCGCGGGAGCCCAGCCTGATCCGCACGGTCCGCGGCGAGGGCTATCTGTTCGATGCCGAGGTGAGCCCATGCTGAAGTTCTTGCGGACCTGGGACCGGCTCGGCCTGCGACTTTTCCTGTTGATGTGGGCGGCCCTGGCGCTGAGCCACCTGGTGGCATGGGGCCTGGTGACGCGGACCTTGATGTCGCCCGGTGGCCCGGACGCCCGCGGCGGGCTGCCAGGCCTGCATGCCCATGGCCCTCAGGGTCCCGGGATGGACGGGCCGCCCCGGCGCGGCCCGTCGCCCGACGGGATGAAACCGGCATCACCCCCGGCGCTGCCCACGTTCCCGTCACTGCCGCCGGAGCTGCCCTGGCGCAGCAGCGTCGTGGACTATGGCGTGCGCCTGATCGTCATCGCGCTGGCCGCATGGTGGGGGTCGCGGTGGCTCGCGCGCCCGGTGCGGCGGCTCGTCAGCGCAGCGCAGCAGCTGACGCCGGCGCTGTCACGCGGACAGCCGGCGCCCCGGCTGGACGAGCACGACGGGACCCGCGAGGTGCGCGAAGCCGCAGCCGTCTTCAACCGCATGGCGGCTGAACTGAGCGGCCAGTTCGAGGAGCGGGGCTTGATGATGGCGGCCATCTCGCACGACCTGCGCACGCCCCTCACGCGGATGCGCCTGCGGCTGGAAACCGGCGAGGTCGAGCCCAAGGTGCGCGAGCGCTGCATCGACGACCTGCGCGAGATGAACCAGCTCGTGGAGAGCGTCATCGAGGTGTTCCGGCCCGCCGAGGCGGCGGCGCTGCAGCGGGTCGACCTCTCCGCACTGGCGCAGTCGGCGGTGGACGACCTGGCGGAGACCGGCGCCGACGTGCGCTTCGAGGGCCCGACCGCGGTGGTGCAGGCCGACCCGGTGGCGATGCGGCGCGTGGTGGACAACCTCGTCGGCAACGCGCTGCGGTATGCCGGGCAGGCACGCGTGACGGTGGACCTGGCGGCAGGCGTGACGCGGCTGGTCGTGGAGGACGATGGGCCGGGCATTCCCGAGGCGGAACTGGAGCGGGTGCGGCAGCCGTTCCGGCGGGTGGAGGGGTCGCGCAACCGCGAGACCGGTGGGACGGGGCTGGGGCTGTACATCGCGCACCAGTTGGTGCGGCGGCAGGGGGCGGTGTTGGTGCTCGGCAATCGGCCGGAGGGCGGGTTGAGGGTGGAGGTGGTGTTTTGATTGGTGCTGGGCTGTGGGTTGCTTTTGCGTGGAGCCTTAGCGCCTCGGTGCACCGAGTCGAAAGGTTCTCAGCAAGAGCAACCAACCCCGAAACCCGCAATCAGCGCATCAAGCCGCCTGCTCCACATGCGCATGCCGCGTGTACAGGAAGTCGATCACTTCCTTGCGCGCCGTCACATACCGCGCATCCTCGGCCAACTCCACCCGCACCCGCGGCCGCGGAATGTCGACGTCGAGGATCTCGCCGATCGTCGCCGCCGGTCCGTTGGTCATCATGACGATGCGATCCGACAGCAGCACCGCCTCGTCCACGTCGTGCGTGACCATGATCACCGTGCTCTGCGTGCGCGCGACGATCTTCAGCAACTCGTCCTGAAGCTTGGCCCGCGTCAGCGCGTCCAGCGCACCGAAGGGCTCGTCCATCAACAGCACCTTGGGCTCCATGGCCAGCGCCCGCGCAATGCCCACGCGCTGCTTCATGCCGCCGGAGATCTCGTGCGGGCGCTTGTGCAGCGCATGGCTCATGCCGACGAGTTCGAGCGCCGCGCGGGCGCGCACCTTCAGCTTGGCCGAGGCTTCCTTGCCGCCGAACACCGACTCGACGGCGAGCAGCACGTTGTCCATGCAGCTCAGCCAGGGCAGCAGCGAATGGTTCTGGAACACGACCGCGCGCTCAGGCCCCGGCGCGGCAATTTCGCGGCCGTCGCAGATGAGAGCGCCTGACGTCGGCTGCAGCAGGCCGGCAATCAGGTTCAGCAGCGTCGACTTGCCGCACCCTGAATGACCGATCAGCGTGATGAACTCCCCGCGCTGCACGTCGAGGCTGACGTTCTGCAGTGCATGGAAGCGACCCTTGCGGGTGGTGAACACCATCTCGGCGTCCTGGACCTGGATGAAGGGCTTCATGGGTTCAATCTCCGTCGAAGGTGACCTGTTTGGCGAGCGAGATCAGCAGCCATTCGAGCAGCAGACCCACCGTGCCGATCACGAAGATGGCGATCAGGATGTGGGCGACGTTGAGGTTGTTCCACTCGTCCCACACCCAGAAGCCGATGCCCACGCCACCCGTCAGCATCTCGGCGGCGACGATGACGAGCCAGGCCGTGCCCACCGACAGGCGCACGCCGGTCAGCACGTAAGGCAGCACCGCGGGCAGCAGGATTCGGGTGATGACCTTCCACTCGCTGAGCTTGAGCACGCGGGCCACGTTCAGGTAGTCCTGCGGCACGCGCTGCACGCCGACCGCGGTGTTCACCACCATCGGCCAGATCGAGCAGATGAAGATCGTCCAGATCGCCGCCGGGTTGGCGCTCTTGAAGGCCAGCAGGCCGATGGGCAGCCAGGCCAGCGGCGACACCGGCTTGAGCAGCGCGATCAGCGGCGACACCATGCGGTTGGCGAATTCGAAGCGGCCGATGATGAAGCCCAGCGGGATGCCCACCAGCGCCGCCAGACCGAAGCCCATGCCCACGCGGCCGAGCGAGTTCAGGATGTTCCAGCCGATGCCCTGGTCGTTCGGACCGTTGCGGTAGAACGGGTCGGAGAAGAGCTTGACGGCGGCGTCGAAGGTGGCCGCCGGGGTTGGAAACGAGCCTCCTTTCTGCGTCGCCAGGCCCCACAGGCCGATGAGCAGCGCGATGCTGATGATCGGCGGCAGCACGCGCAGCGCGATCCCTTTCCAGTCGATGGGGTCGCGCGCCGGCTTGGCAGCGGGCACTGGCGAGGTCTCGGTGGCAGGCATGGCGGGGCGGACGACAGTCGCGGAGGCAGCAGAGGCCGTGGGCGCGGCGGCGGCCTCACGGGGCGAATGGAAAACGGCGGACACCATGGCGATCACCCCTTGAGCTTGAAGCTGTCGGCGTACTTCGCCGGGTCCTTGCCGTCCCACACGACGCCGTCGAGCAGCTTGGAGCTGCGCATCGGGTCCTTGGGCACGCTGATCTTGAGCGCGCCGGCGGCTTCGGCGTAGAGCTGGGTCTGGTTGATGGCCTTGGCGGTGCCGAGGTAGTCGGGGTGGTCCTTCAGCAGGCCCCAGCGCTTGTGCTGGGTCAGGAACCACATGCCGTCGGACAGGTAGGGGAAGTTGACCGCGCCGTCGTCGAAGAACTTCATGTGGCGCGGGTCGTCCCAGGTCTTGCCCAGGCCGTTCTGGTAGCGGCCGAGGATGCGCTGGTTGATGGCGTCCACGCCGGTGTTGACGTAGGCCTTGTCGGCAATCGTCTCGGCCATCTTGTTCTTGTTGATGAGGCCGGCGTCGATCCAGCGGCTGGCTTCCAGCACGGCCATGATCACGGCGCGGGCGGTGTTGGGGTACTTCTTGACGAAGTCGCTGGTCGTGCCGAGCACCTTCTCCGGGTGCTCCGGCCAGATGTCCTGCGTGGTGGTGGCGGTGATGCCGATGCCGTCGATGATCGCGCGGTGGCCCCAGGGCTCGCCGACGCAGAAGCCGTCCATGTTGCCCACGCGCATGTTGGCCACCATCTGCGGCGGTGGCACGGTGATGACCTTGGCGTCCTTGAACGGGTTGATCCCGTGTGCGGCCAGCCAGTAGTAGAGCCACATGGCGTGCGTGCCGGTCGGGAAGGTCTGCGCGAAGCTGTAATCGCGCTTGTCCTTGGCCATTGCCTTGGCCAGGGAGGCACCGTCCACCGCGCCGGCATCGGCCAGCTTCTTGGACAGCGTGATGGCCTGCCCGTTGCGGTTGAGCGTCATCAGCGCGGCCATGTCCTTCTTGGGGCCAGCCACACCAAGGTGCACGCCGTAGAGAAGGCCGTAGAGCACATGGGCCATGTCCAGCTCGCCGTTGACGAGCTTGTCGCGAACGCCCGCCCAGGAGGCTTCCTTGGTGGGGATGATCTTGATGCCGTACTTCTTGTCGAAGCCCAGTACCGAGGCCATGACGACGCTGGCGCAATCGGTCAGCGGAATGAAGCCGATGCGGACCTCTTCCTTCTCGGGCTTGTCCGAGCCCAGCGCCCACGCGCCACCCGTCAGGCCGAGCGCGGGCAGGCTGGCGGCGGCAGCCAGCAGGCTGCGGCGGGACAGATCGGGCTGAGTGGGCTGGTCGGTCGAGTTCTCGCGGGCGGTCATCACGGGCTCCTGGGGGCGTGCAGGGCGCAACGGCGTCGCAGCCACGCTCCGCCCGCGCCACACGTCGGCAGCGAAGACGCACTGGGAGAGGATGGACGCCGTTGTCCCGAAGTGCCAGCCGCTCCACAGGGACGGCTGGCCCGAGAGGCCAGCGCCATTGCAGGCCTCGGGAATATCAATGCAGGTTGTGTGCCAGCCCAGGAGCGTGCGGGCATCGTGCGGATTGCACGCCACTGGCGCAGCGCTGCCATGGCCCGGGGCGGTTTGCACCGCTGTGCCTTGCCCCGTTGTGTCCGCTTTGGTGCGCGGCGCCCCAGTTCGGCCCGGTGCCGCGTCAGCGTGGGCGCAGCAGCTGGTCGGCGTCGATCAGGCGCGTGGCCACCGCAGCCAGCGTCTGGCCACTGTCCATGGCGATCTGGCGCAAGCGCTGAAAGGCCGCTTCCTCGTCCAGGCTCTGTTCGCGCATCAGGATGCCGCGTGCACGCTCGACGAGCTTGCGCTCGGCCAGCTGCGTCTGCGTCTGGCGCAGGTCGCGCTGCAGGCTCTGGTCGTGTTCGAAGCGGGCCAGGGCGAGTTGCAGCAGTGCGCCCAGTCGCTGAGGGGGAAGGCCCGCCAGTTGCAGCGTGCTCACGCCGGCCCCCAGGGCATCGCGCATCTGCTCGGGCGTCATTTGCTCGGCCACCAGCAGCACCGGGCGCGGCTGGCGCTGCAGGGCCTCGCCGAGCTGGGGGATCAGCACCGGCGGCGGCTGATCGCAGTCGATCAGCAGGAGCTCCGGCGCGAGCCGGTCCAGGGCGGGCGGCAGCGCCTCAGGCTGTGCCATCAGGTCGATGACGTCCACCAGCTGGCAGCGCAGCCGGATCAACTCCAGGCGGATGACTGGGCTGCGGCGCTGGCCAGCGTCCGCCAGCAGCACCCGCAGGCCGGGCAGAGGAAAGAGGGTCGTGGGCATGTCAGGCCGGGTTACGCAACTCCCGTGCCGGCTCATGCCGCGGCGGTGCGGGGGTTCAGCTTTTCAGCGGCAGGAGCAGCGTCACCCGCCCGCGGGTGCCCGGCGCCGACGGGCCCGCGTAGCGCGCGGAGGGCGGCAGCTGCGGATGCGGCTGGCGCTGCTCCACGCGCAGGCGCTGCATCGCCTGGTACCAGGCCAGCTCCAGCGCCTCCGGCGTCCCGTCGAAGTGCAGCACGTAGGCGGCGTGGGCCGGCTGCTGGTGGCGCGTCAGGCCGTCGGGGACCGGGGCGTCTGCGTCGATGGCCAGGCCAACCCGGCAGTCGACGACGCGCAGCTTGAGCTGGGTCTTCAGGTAGTGCACGACCGCGTCGCCGTCAGCCAACTGCCCGGCGCTGGTCATCAGCCGGCGGGCGTCGTCGATGCGGTCAGGCAGGTCCGCCGCGAGACGGTCCAGCGGGCCGCGGTGCATCAACTGGGCGAAGCAGGCCGCAGGCTGGTCCTGCACGCCGGCGTAGGCCAGCGTGTAGTCCGGTGATCGGCCTTCCAGCGAGGCAGCGAGGCGGTCCAGGCCGAAGCGCAGGTCCAGCCCCGTCGCGCCCTGCACCGTGGCCGCGAACGCGCGCAGCGTGAAGGCGACGCGGCCCTGGAACCGCCAGGTCACGCGGGTGCCGCCCGGCGCGGGGGCGAACTGCCAGTCCGAGCGGCCCTTGCAGGCGAAGGGCAGGGCGAAGTCGAACTGCTGGCGCAGCGCGCTGCCGGGCCGCTGTGTCACCTGGCGCACGCTGCCGCGGCCCACGTCGGGCACGTTCCAGGCGAGCGTGACGCCGTCGATGTCGGGCCGGGCATCCCGGGCGTGTTCGAGCCAGGGGTTCCAGGCCTGCCAGCGCTGCAGGTCGGCGACACCGGCATAGACGGCCTCCGGCGGCGCGGCGATGAAGCGGCTGGCCTCGGCCCGCACCCGGCCGCTGTAGCGGCCCATGTAGACCAGCAGCGCCACGATGGCGAAGCCCAGCGCGAAGACGAGCGGGCTCATCGACATCGTCGGCCGCCGGTCAGAGCATGCCCATGGCCTGCGGCACCACCAGTGTCAGCCATGGCCAGTAGGTCACGATGACGAGGAAGACGATCATCGTCAGCAGCCAGGGCATGACCGCTTTGGTCAGTTCGGTGATGCCGAGCTTGGAGATGCCTGAGGCGACGTAGAGGTTCAGGCCCACCGGCGGGTGGCACAGGCCCACTTCCATGTTCACGTCGATCAGGATGCCGAAGTGCACCGGGTTCACGCCGAGCTGCATGGCCGCCGGGAAGAAGATCGGCGCCATGATCAGGATGATCGACGACGGGTCCATGAAGTTGCCGGCGCCCAGCAGCACCAGGTTCACGACGAACAGGAAGCCGTTCTGGCCCAGGTTCATCGACAGCAGCCAGTCGGCCAGCTGGTGCGGCAGGTTCTCGTTGGTCAGCACGAAGGAGAAC
>RXJW01000091.1 GCA_003963005.1 Burkholderiales bacterium | reverse complement strand
TGCGGCGGCGGCGAGCAGCAGACCGGCGTCCCAGGCGTGGCCGCCGAAGGTCGAGACGGACCCCTTGCCGTGCACGGCCTCGTACTTGGCGATGTAGTCCTGGGCGCTCTTCTTCACCGGGTGGTCAGCGGGCAGTTGAGCCGCCACGAGCACCGGGCCGGCGGGCAGCAGGGTGCCTTCCACATCCTTGCCACCCACACGCAGGAAGTCGTTGTTGGCGATGCCGTGCGTCTGGTAGATCTTGCCGGCGTAGCCGCGTTCCTTCAGCGCCTTCTGCGGCAGCGCGGCGGGCGTGCCGGAGCCGGCGATCAGGATGGCGTCGGGCCGGGCCGCCACGAGCTTGAGCACCTGGCCCGTGACGGAGGTGTCCGTGCGGTTGTAGCGCTCGCTGGCCACGATGTTGAGCTTTTTGGCCGCGGCGATCTTGTTGAACTCGCCCCACCAGCCTTCACCGTAGGCGTCGGCAAAGCCGATGAAGCCGGCCGTCTTGATGCCGTTGTCGACCATGTGCGTCACGATGGCCAGGGCCATCATGATGTCGTTCTGCGGCGTCTTGAAGACCCAGCGCTTCTTGGCGTCGATCGGCTCGACGATGCGGGCCGAGGCGGCCATCGAGATCATCGGCGTGCCCGACTCCGACACCGCATCGATCATCGCCAGCGAATTGGGCGTGACGGTGGAGCCGATGATGATGTCGACCTTGTTCTCGGTGATGAGCTTGCGCGTGTTGGCGACGGCGGTGGTCGTGTCGGAGGCGTCGTCCAGCACGATGTAGTTGACCTTCTGGCCGCCGAGCGTCGTGGGCATCAGCGCGAAGGTGTTCTTCTCGGGGATGCCCAGCGAGGCGGCCGGGCCCGTGGCCGAGAGCGTGACGCCGACGTTGATGTCGGCGTGGGCCACCAGGCTGAGCGTGGCGGCCAAGGCCAGGGCGAGTTGCTTGAAGGGCTTCATGGGTCGTCTCCTCGGGTTTATGGAATGACGGCAGGCTGGCGCACCTGGACGGCGCCGAGACCACCGAAGAACAGATCACTGACGAGGCCCGCCAGCGCCTCGGGCGACAGGTCGCCGTCGGGCCGCAGCCAGGTGAACGTCCAGTTGATCATGCCAAAGAGCAGCATGGTCAGCGGCTTGTGCAGCTGGGCGTCGCGCAGCTCGGGCCGCACGCGGGTCAACGCGCCGGCAAACTCCGCCACCACGCGGCGCTCCACGTCCAGCAGCCGTTCGCGCTCGGCGTCGGCCAGGAACTTGATCTCGCTGGTGAGCACGCGGTGCTGGTCCAGCGCGTCTGCGTAGACGCGGGTGAAGCGCTCGATCAGCGCGCGCAGCTCGGCGTCGGGCGCCAGGCGCTGCGCCTTGACCTCCTCCACCAGCGCCAGCAGTGCGTGCACATGGCTGTCGCAGATCTGTGCGAGCAGATCGTTCTTGTCCTGGAAGTAGTGATAGAGCGTCGGCTTGGCCACGCCACAGGCCTCGGCGACCTGGTTCATGGACGTGGCGCTGAAGCCCTGCGTAGCGAACAGACGGGCCGCCGCAGCGAGGATGTCCTCGCGTTGGGCTTCAAAACCTGGAGCGCGTTTACGGGCCATCGGGGAGGCTTTGGCAAAGGTGAAGAACACAGCCACAGAGGCACAGAGACACAGAGAAAGGAGATAGCACGGCCCCTCTGGGCCTCTGTGCCTCTGTGGCCGTGTTCTGAGGCTGTGGATGATGCATCACCGCTCGTCGAAGCTGATCACCACGCGCTCGGTCAGCGGATGGGCCTGGCAGCTCAGGATGAACCCGGCCGCGACTTCGTCCTTGTCGAGCGCGAAGTTGCGGTCCATCCGCACCTCACCCGCCACCAGCTTGCAACGGCAGGTGGAACACACGCCGCTCTTGCAGGAGAACGGCACATCCATGCCCTCACGCGCGGCAGCATCCAGGAGGCTCGGGTCGGTGGCATGGAACTCGATCTCGCGCGAGATGCCATCGCGGATCACCGTCACCCGCGCCTGTGCCGCGTCGCCAGCCTTGACCTCGTGCGGCGCCGGCTGCCCGCTCATCGACTGCGGCGTGCCGAAACGCTCGATGTGGATGCGGTCGGCCGGGACACCCGCGCCGCGCAGGGCCGCCTCGGCCTGGTCGTTCATCTCGAAGGGCCCGCAGACGAACACCTCGTCCACCCTCGCCGCCGGCACCGGGCCGGCGAGGAAGGCGCTGAGCTTGCCGGCGTCCAGGCGCCCGGCGTAGAGCGGCGCATCGACCGCCTCGCGGCTGAAGATCAGGTGCAACGACAACCGCGTCATGAAGCGGTTCTTCAGGTCTTCGAGTTCTTCCTTGAACATCGTCGACGCGGTACGGCGGTTGGCGTAGACCAGCGTTGCGCGCGCCTCGGGCTCGCGTTCGAGCAGGGCCGAGACCAAAGCCAGGATGGGCGTGATGCCCGAGCCGCCGGCGATGAAGAGCACATGCCGGCCCACCGTGCGCGGCGCGGGCATGACGAAGCGGCCTTGCGGCGGGTAGGACTCGATGACGTCGCCCACCTTGACCTGCTCATGCACCCAGGTGGAAAACGCGCCGCCGTCCACGCGCCGGATGCCGACCTTCAGCGACCGGTCCGAGCAGATGGAGTAGCTGCGGCGCAGCTCCTGCCCGCCGACGGTCGCCCGCAGCGTCAGGTACTGGCCCGGCTCGAAGCCGAAGCCCTCGGCCGGCGCCTCGAAGCCGACCACCATCGCGTCGTCGGTGTCGCGCTCGACCGAGGTCACGCGCAGGGGGTGGAAATGCAAGGCCATGTCAGGTGGAAGCGATAGGCAACAAAGGAACACAGCCACAGAGGCACAGAGGCACAGAGACGCCTCCATCCGGCTGCCTCTGTGCCTCTGTGCCTCTGTGGCTGTGTTTGAAGATCATCGTCAGATTGGCTTGAAGTACTCGAACGGCTCACCGCACTCAATGCAGCGCCACGTGGACTTGCAGGGCGTGGAGCCGAAGCGCGACAGCTGCTCGGTCTGCGCGCCGCTGCAGCGCGGGCAGCGCAGCCGAGGCACGACCGAGATCGCCTGCTCGGCACTGCACTGCGGCGGCACGATGCCGTACTGCTGCAGCTTCTCGCGGCCCTCGGGGGTGATCCAGTCGGTCGTCCAAGCGGGCGAGCGCTGCAAGGTGATGGTCACGTCGCCGAACTCGGCGAGCGCCGCGCGCACGTCGTCGACGATCAGCTCGGTGGCCGGGCAGCCGCTGTAGGTGGGCGTGAGCACCACCTCCAGCCCCGCGCCGTGCGGGCGCAGGTCGCGCACGATGCCCAGCTCCACCAGGCTCACCGCCGGGATCTCCGGGTCGGGCACGGCGGCCAGGCGCGCACGCGCGAGGTCCAGGTTCATCACCAGACGCCGCCCGGGTAGGCGCGCTGCAGGTACTGCATCGTGCCGAGCAGGTGGCCCATGTGCTCGCTGTGCACGCCGCGGTGGCCCTGCGGCTGCAGCGCGCTGTCACGCGGCAGCGTGAGCGTGGCCTCGGCCATCAGCGTGGCCCAGCGCGCACGCCATTCGGCCTCGATCTCGCGCCAGGCCGGGGCCACGCCCTCGACGCCGTCGGCCGCGAACAGCTCGTTGAAGTACGGCGACAGCACCGCGAGCGCGGCTTGCATGCGGGCCTGCGATTCGGCGGTGCCGTCGCCCAGGCGCATGACCCAGTCGCTGCTGTGCTGGCGGTGGTAGCGCACTTCCTTCAGCGACTTGGCGGCGATGCCGGCGAGTTCGGCGTCAGCGCTCGTCTGCAGGCGCTCGTAGAGCAGCTCCAGCCAGATCGCCATCGCGGCATTGCGCAGCGTGGTCAGCGCGAAATCACGCCCGCCGCTGCCGTCGCTGGGGCTCGCGACTGCGTTGGGCAACTCCACCAGCACGAGGTTGCGGTAGTCGCGCTCCTCGCGCAGGAAGGCGAGCTGGTCTTCATCGCGGCCGGCGCCTTCGAGCTGACCGGCGTAGGTCAGCAGCGCGCGGGCCTGGCCGAGCAGGTCCAGGGCCATGTTGGACAGGGCCAGGTCTTCTTCCAGCACCGGGGCATGGCCGCACCATTCGCCCAGGCGCTGGGCGTGGATGAGGCAGGTGTCCGCCAGTTGCAGGACATAGGTCAGTCGGGGTTCAGACATCGTGGGTCTCGCAGTTCCATTCACAGCCAGTGGGCTCAACCCAGCGAACGCCACGGAACCGGCTTTGCCGGGCCGTCGGCGTTGCCCCCTTGAGGGGGCTCGCGAAGCGAGTAGGGGGTGGGCCTGTCCTTACATGTGGTTCAGTTGTTCCGGCAGTTCATAGAACGTCGGATGGCGGTAGACCTTGTCATCGGCCGGCTCGAAGAGGCTGCCCTTCTCGACCGGGTCGCTGGCGACGATCTGCTCGGAGCGCACGACCCAGATGCTCGTGCCTTCCTGGCGCCGGGTGTAGACGTCACGCGCCATCTGGATGGCCATGGCCGAGTCGGCGGCGTGCAGGCTGCCGCAGTGCTTGTGGTCCAGGCCCGCCTTGCTGCGGACGAAGACTTCCCACAGCGGCCATTCCGCGGAACTGTTGTTGCTCATCATCTTTCCTTCAAACACAGCCACAGAGGCACAGAGACACAGAGGAGGAGGCGCGATGTCTCCGTGCCCCTGTGTCTCTGTGGCGTCTTATCTTCAGGCGGCCCGAGCCGCCGTGGTTTGCTTCTTCGCGTGGGCCAGTGCGGCCTCGCGCACCCAGGCGCCGTCGTCCCAGGCCTTGTTGCGGGCGGCCAGGCGCTCGCGGTTGCAGGGGCCTTCGCCGCCCACCACGCGCCAGAACTCGCGCCAGTCGATGACGCCGAAGTCGTAGCTGTCGCGCTCGGCGTTCCATTTCAGGTCAGGGTCCGGCACGGTCACGCCCAGGATCTCGGCCTGCGGGATGGTCGCGTCGACGAACTTCTGGCGCAGCGTGTCGTTGGAGACGCGCTTGATGCCCCAGCGCATGCTCTGCTCGGAGTTGGGCGAGTCCTTGTCCGCAGGGCCGAACATCATCAGCGCCGGCCACCACCAGCGGTTCACGGCGTCCTGCACCATGGCCTTCTGCGCAGCCGTGCCCTTCTGCATCATCACCAGCAGGCTTTCGTAGCCCTGGCGCTGGTGGAAGCTCTCCTCGCGGCAGACGCGGATCATGGCCCGTGCGTAGGGCGCGTAGGAGCAGCGGCACAGCGGCACCTGGTTCATGATGGCCGCCCCGTCCACCAGCCAGCCGATGACGCCGATGTCGGCCCAGGTCAGCGTGGGGTAGTTGAAGATGGAGCTGTACTTGGCCTTGCCCGACAGCAGCGCCTCGGTCATCTCGTCGCGGCTGGTGCCCAGCGTCTCGGCGGCGGCGTACAGGTACAGGCCGTGCCCGCCCTCGTCCTGCACCTTGGCCAGCAGGATGGCCTTGCGCTTGAGCGTGGGCGCACGGGTGATCCAGTTGCCCTCCGGCAGCATGCCGACGATCTCGCTGTGCGCATGCTGGCTGATCTGGCGGACCAGCGTCTTGCGGTAGTGATCAGGCATCCAGTCCTTGGCCTCGATGAAGTCTCCCGCATCGATGCGGGCTTCAAAGGCCTCCTCGCGGGCCAGCTCCTCGGCGCTCTTGACGACCTTGGGGCGGGCTTCGCGAGCCATCAGATCCATGGCTTGGGTGTACATCACAGGCTCCTTTGCTCGGGACGAAGAACACAGCCACAGAGGCACAGAGACACAGAGAGGTCCGAGCGCCTTTGTGTCTCTGTGGCTCTGTGGCTGTGTTGGGTATTCACGGCTTGCTTCGTTTGTCGACGACGCGGCGGGCTTTGCCCACCAGCGTGCGTTCGATGGATTCGGGTTGCTCGACGCGCACGGTCGCGCTCACGCCGATCAGGTTCTTGATGCGCTCACTCAGCCGCTTGCCGATGCCGTCGTCGGTCGCGCCCAGGGCCAGCTCGCAGCGGATGACGAGCTCGTCCAGGTGGCCGTCGCGGGTCACCACCAGCTGGTACTGGCCACCCAGGCCAGGTTCCTGCAGCACCAGCTCCTCCACCTGCGTAGGGAAGAGGTTCACGCCGCGGATGATGAGCATGTCGTCGCTGCGGCCGACGATCTTGCCCATGCGGCGCATGCTGCGCGCCGTGGGCGGCAGCAGCCGGGTCAGGTCCCGCGTGCGGTAGCGGATGACGGGCATCGCTTCCTTGGTGAGCGAGGTGAACACCAGTTCGCCCTCGCTGCCGTCGGGCAGCACCTCGCCCGTCTCGGGGTCGATGATCTCGGGGTAGAAGTGGTCTTCCCAGATGACCGGGCCGTCCTTGCTCTCGATGCACTCGTTGGCTACGCCCGGTCCCATCACCTCGGAGAGGCCGTAGATGTCCACCGCGTCGATGCCCGCGCCCTGCTCGATGTCGCGGCGCATGGCTTCGGTCCAGGGCTCGGCGCCGAAGATGCCGATCTTCAGCGACGACTCGCGTGCATCCAGCCCCTGGCGGCGGAACTCCTCGATCAGCACCTGCATGTAGCTCGGCGTGACCATGATGATGTCGGGCTTGAAGTCGGTGATCAGTTGCACCTGCTTCTCGGTCTGGCCGCCGCTCATGGGGATGACCGTGCAGCCCAGCCGCTCGGCGCCGTAGTGCGCGCCCAGGCCGCCGGTAAAGAGGCCATAGCCGTAGGCCACGTGCACCAGGTCACCGGCCCGGCCGCCCGAGGCGCGGATGGAGCGTGCCACTAGGTGGGCCCAGTGGTCGATGTCCTTGAGCGTGTAGCCGACCACGGTCGGCTTGCCCGTCGTGCCCGACGACGCATGGATGCGCGCCAGCTTCTCGCGCGGCACGGCAAAGAGACCGAACGGGTAGTTCGCGCGCAGGTCATGCTTGGTCGTGAACGGGAACTTGGCGAGGTCCGCCAGCGTCTTCAGGTCCGACGGGTGCACGCCCTTGGCGTCGAAGCTGGCCTTGTAGTGCGGCACGTGGTCGTAGGCGTGCTGCAGGCTCCAGCGCAGGCGCTCCAGCTGCAGGGACTGCAACTCGTCGCGGCTGGCGGTCTCGATCGGGTCCAGCTCGCCCGGCTTCGGGATGCGGATCGGGGCTTTGGCGCTCATGCGTTTCCTTCGTCGAAGACCCGGCGCTCGCCCAGCCGGTGCGAACGCCCGCGGAACACGGCGATCAGCTCGCCGTGCTGGTTGGTCACGGTGATGTCGTACAGGCCGGTGCGGCCGGCGAGCGAGGTTTCGGCTGCGGTCGCGGTCAGCACGTCGCCCAGCCGGGCACTCTTGAGGATGTCGATGCCGAAGCCCGAGGCCACGGTCAGCGCATTGCGGCTGTTGCAGGCGAAGGCGAAGGCCGAATCCGCCAGCGTGGCGATCAGGCCGCCGTGGCAGAGGGCGAAGCCGTTGAGCATGTCGGCCCTCACCGTCATCGTCGCAACCGCACGGCCGGGCGAGATCTCGGTGATCTGCAGCCCCAGCATGCGGCTCGCGGCATCGTCCGCGAACATCACGTCGCGGACCTTCTCCGCGATGGCCTGCGCGTCCATCAGCGGTCCCGGAACACAGGCTTGCGCTTGTCCAGGAAGGCGGCCGCGCCCTCCTGGTAGTCGTACGCAAAGCCCATCTGGCTCTGCAGCTGCGCTTCGCGCTTCAGCGCCGTCTCGAAATCGAACTTGAGCGCCTCGTCCAGCGCGATGCGGGTCTCGACCAGCGCCCGCGTCGGCATGCCGGCGAGCTTTTGCGCGGCGGCCATGGCGGCGTCCATCAATTCGGCATCGGGCAGCACGCGCGAGATCAGCCCGAGGCGCTCGGCGTCCGCTGCCTTGAGCTTGTCGCCCAGCAGGGCCAGCTCCAGGGCCTTGGCGCGGCCCACCAGGCGCGGCAGCAGCCAGGTGCCGCCGCAGTCCGGAATCAGGCCGATCTTGGAGAAGGCCTGGATGAAACTCGCGCTCTCGCCCGCCAGCGCGAGGTCGCAGCCGATGGCCACGCTCGCCCCGGCGCCCGCGGCGACGCCGTTCACGGCCGCGATGACCGGCACCGGCATGCTGCGCAGGCGCAGCGCCAGCGGGATGTAGTAGTGGTCGAGCAGATGGCCGATGTCCTTCGGCGCGGCGCCGGGGTCCCGGCTCGGCGCCACATGCGGGTCGGTCAGGTCCTGCCCGGCACTGAAGGCCCGACCGGCGCCGGTGATCAGCACGCAGCGCGTGGCGCTGTCGCCGGCCGCAGACTCCAGCGCCTGGCGAAGCTGGCTGAGCATGCCCGTCGTGAACGCGTTGAGCGCTTCGGGGCGGTTCAGGCGCAGCAGGCGCACGGCGCCGTGCTGTTCAACGAGGATCGTCTGTTCGGGCATGGAATTTCTCTACCGACCGGTCGGTTAATCGTAGAACCGAGCTTGACCTGGATCAAGGGCGGGGCGGGAAAACCCCAGGAAGACCACCCTCACGCGGCCCCCGGCCGCCGCTGCGGAGCGTCAGTTCCCCACGATCTCCACCGCCTCGGCCAATGCCGCCACGCGGGCCGGTGCCGGCGCCGAAAACCCCTCCACCGTGCAGGCGGCGGCACCGGCCGCCAGGGCCCAGCGCAAGTGCTCGGCGGCCGGCGCGGCGGCATGGCGCATCAGGCTGTCCAGCAGACCCGCGAGCGCGGTATCGCCGGCGCCGACCGTGTCGATCACCGCCACCGGCGGTGGGCGGCCCGTCACTTCTTCCACACCGTGGTAGAGCGTCGCACCCGCCGCGCCACGGGTCAACAGCAGCCAGGCGCCCGGGTTCCATGCCGCGATCTGCGCCAGCCCCGAGCGGTGGTCCGGCACGCGGAACAGACCGCGCAGGTCCTCGTCCGACACCTTGATCACGTCAGCCATCCGGCACATCTGTTCGAGCGTGTCGTCGTAGCGGGAGTCCATGGGCGGCGCACGGAAGTTCGGGTCGTAGCTGATCAGCCGCCCCTCGCTCTTGAGGGCCTGCGCGAGCGCCCGCAGCCGCCCGGCCAGCGGCTCGCGCACGAGGCCGAGGCTGCCGAAATGTGCCCAGCGCACGGCCCGGGTCCAGCCCGCCGGCAGGCCTTCGGGGCGAAAGGCCAGGTCGGCGCTGTCCTGGCCGATGAAGAAGTAGCGCGGCGGGTCCAGCTCATGCACCACCGCGAGCAAAGGCGGCCGGGGCAACTGCTGGATGAAACGCATGTCCAGGTTCGCCTCCTGGCTCGCGCGCCAGATATCGGCGCCGAAGGGGTCCTGGCTGACTGCGCCCGCAAAGGCACTCAACTGGCCAAGGGTGGACATCGCCACCGCGACGTTCCAGGGCGACCCGCCACAGGCGCTGCGCCAGTGCTCAGGCCCGGTGCGGATGAGGTCGGTCAGCGCCTCACCGAACGCGATGAAGCGCGGCAGGTCCGCATGAATGACTGCACCCATGGGGTGATTCAACCGGCCGGCGTGACGGCTGGCAAGAGCCGGCAGCCAGGGTCTCACTCAAGCTGAGGACGCGAAGCGCGACTGGCGTGCAAACCCTTGGCCCGCCGGCGGGCCGCGTCCAGGGTGAGAATCCAGGCATGAGTGCGCGCGAAGTCCCTCTCGTCTACAGCCCGCCGGCCCGACCGCTCGAGGTGCCGGCGGATGCCGTGCCGCCGGCAGGCCTGATCGCCGACACGCTCGGCCGCCCGCTGCGCGACCTGCGCATCTCGGTGACGGACCGCTGCAACTTCCGCTGCGGCTACTGCATGCCCAAGCAGGTGTTCGACAAGCACCACGCGTTCCTGCCGCACGCCGAGTTGCTGAGCTTCGAGGAAATCACCCGGCTGGCGCGCGTGTTCGTCGGCCTCGGGGTCGAGAAACTGCGCATCACGGGCGGCGAACCCACGCTGCGCCGCGGGCTGGAGGCCCTGATCGCGATGCTCGCGGAACTGCGCACGCCCGATGGCCGGGAACTCGACCTGACCCTCACCACCAACGGGTCCACCCTCGTCAAGAAGGCAGCCGAACTGCGCGCGGCCGGCCTCAAGCGGCTGACGGTGAGTCTGGACGGGCTGGACGACGCCGTGTTCCAGCGCATGAACGACGTCGGCTTCCCGGTGGCCGACGTGCTCGACGGCATCGCGGCAGCGCAGGTCGCGGGCCTGGGACCGATCAAGGTCAACATGGTGGTGCAGCGCGGTGTCAACGACGACCAGATCCTGCCGATGGCGCGGCACTTCCGCCACAGCGGCGTCGTGCTGCGCTTCATCGAGTACATGGATGTCGGCGCCACCAACGGCTGGCGCATGGACCAGGTGCTGCCCTCGCGCGACGTGCTGGATCGCATCGCCGCGGTGTTCCCGCTCGTGCCGCTGTCGCACAGTGCGCCCGGCGAGACCGCCGAGCGCTGGGCCTACGCCGACGGCGCCGGTGAGGTGGGCTTCATCTCCTCCGTCACCCAGGCCTTCTGCGGCGACTGCAACCGCGCCCGCTTGTCCACCGAGGGGCGGCTCTACACCTGCCTGTTCGCGACCCGGGGGCACGACCTGCGCGGACTGCTGCGCGGGCCCGAGGCCGTCAGCGACGACCAGCTCGCCGCTGCGGTCGCGCAGGTCTGGGGCGTTCGCACGGACCGCTACTCGCAGCTGCGCGGCAGCGGCCAGGCGCCGCAGGGCGAGCGGCGGGTCGAGATGCACTACATCGGCGGCTGAACATGGCGGGCTGGTTCACGCCCCTGCTCCAACGCCGCGCGGCGGCCGCCGTGGCGGGCTCGCTCCTGCTGCCCTGGGCGGTCGGCCAGTTCGCGAAGGACTTCGTCCAGCCCGGTCTTGCGGACGACGCCGTGCGGCGCCAGCTGCTGATCGACTTCGTCGTCGTCGGCACCATCCTCTTCGCGCTGACGATGGTCGCGACCTGGCTGATCGGCTGCTGGGTCACCGCCGTCATGAAGGGCCCGCGCCGTGCCGCCGATGCCTTCCCCGGCGCACCGGGCGAGCCCCCGCTGTGACGGCGCCCATCGTCGGCCTCGTGCTGGCCGGCGGCCAGGGGCGCCGCATGGGCGGCGTCGACAAGGGGCTGCAGCCCTGGCAGGGGCGACCGCTCGTCGCGCACGTGCTCGACGCGTTGCATCCGCAGGTGAGCCGGCTGCTGATCAGCGCCAACCGCCACCTCGAGGCCTACGCGGCCTTCGGCCATCCGGTGCTGACCGACGCCACGGACCTCGCCTTCGCCGGGCCGCTGGCCGGCATGCTGGCCGCGCTCGACACGCTCCCTGACGACACCTGGCTGCTGACCGCGCCCTGCGACTCCCCGCAGCCGCCGGCCGACCTCGCGGCCCGGCTGCTCGCTGCCGCCGCGCCGCACGGGCTGGCCTATGCCCAGGCCGAGCGCGACCATCCCACCCACGCCCTGCTGCACGTGCGCCTGCGCGAACCTCTGGCCCGCTATCTGCACGGCGGCGGCCGGGCCGTGCTGCGCTGGATGCGCGAGCAGCCGCACGGTGTGGCCCGCTTCGACAGGGAAGCGGATTTCAGCAACTTCAACCAGCTCGCGGACCTGCATGGCTGACGTTCTCATCCGCCCGATGGTCGAGCCCGACCTGCTCGCCTACAAGGCGCTGCGCGACGCCATGCTGACCGGCCACCCGGAGGCCTTCACGAGCGACGCCGAGACCGAAGGCCGGCGCGACCTGGCCAGCTACCGCAACCGCCTGTCGGGCGGCGCCGGTGGGAGCACGCTGTTCACGCTGGTCGCCCTGGACGGCGCCCACCTCGTGGGGGCCATCACCTGCGAGCGGGAACCGCGGCGCCACGTGCAGCACCTGGCGCACCTGATCGGCATGATGGTGGCCGACACCCATGCCGGCCGCGGCATCGGCCGGGCCCTGCTGGTGCAGGCGATCGACCGGCTCAAGACCACGCCTGGCCTGGCCCAGGTCACGCTCAGCGTAACCGCCACCAACCGCGCGGCCATCGGCCTTTACGCCAGCCAGGGCTTCGTGCGCTATGGCAGCCTGCCGGATGCCATCCGCCTGGCCGACGGGCGGCGCCTGGCCAAGGACCTGATGCGCCTAGCGCTGGACTAGCTCGAACTGCACGATCAGTGCGTCCTGCACGGCCAGCAGGCCGCCCAGCACGGTGAAGGGCTGGACCCCGAAGTCGCTTTGCCGGATCACCACCTCGCCGCGCGCCCGCGTGCCGTCCACCTCCGCGACAAACCACTGCCGGCGCACGACGCCGTGCAGGCGGATCTCGGCCTCCACCGCACGGCGCGGGCCTTCGCCGACCTGCTGCAGCGTGCTCACGCTCACCTCGGGATGCGCGGCGGCGTCCAGCGCTTTCAGCAGATTCGCCCGGGTGCCCTCGCGCGCGGCATCGTCGACAGCCGAGGAGAACGCCGGGCCCAGCGCGGTGCGGAGCGCGGGCGGGTCGATCTGCAGCGCGTCGAGCCGGAAGCGCAGCGTCGGCCCGGCCGCTGCCCAACTGACCTGCAGATCGCCCGCGCGCAGCACGTGGTTGTGCCCGAGTCGGGCCGCCGTGCCGCCCCGGAACACCAGCACGCGCAACTCGTCGCCGCCGGCCAGTGGGGCGTTCGCCACCCGCGGCTCGCCGGCGCAACCCACCAGCGCGGCCCCAACGGCGATCAACAGCCCGCGACGGCGGGGCCTCCCAAGTGTCTTTTGCACGCTCAAATCGGTGGAAATCGGTAGGTTGTCCAAGGCCGGGTCCGGCACGGTCCGGGCCGGCTGATCTAGCATAGCCACATCCTCCTGACCGGAGCCCCGCCATGGCCAGCCTCTTT
The DNA here is from genome assembly GCA_003963005.1 of Burkholderiales bacterium. Taxonomy (GTDB): domain Bacteria; phylum Pseudomonadota; class Gammaproteobacteria; order Burkholderiales; family Burkholderiaceae_C; genus Pelomonas. The sequence continues at coordinate 31,049 of RXJW01000091.1, read as the reverse complement.
CGTTCCGCCCTTGACCTGATGGCCCAGTACGCGGCCTACCACCGCGACCGCCGCAACATCGCGACGCATTTCATCGGCATCCCGCTGATCGTCTTTGCCATCAGCGCGTTGCTGGCCCGGGCCGAGTTCACGCTGGCCGGCTCGCCCATGAACGCCGCGATCGTGCTGTGGGGCCTGAGCGCCCTGTGGTACCTCACGCGGGGCAATCTGGCGCTGGGCATTGCCACGGCCATCGTCAACGGCCTGCTGACCGCGCTGGCGATGACGGCCGTGCACGGCGCCAGCACCACCGGCTGGCTGGTCGTCGGTGTGGGCACCTTCGTCGTCGGTTGGATCTTCCAATTCATCGGCCACTACTACGAAGGCCGCAAGCCGGCGTTCGTGGACGACCTCGTCGGCCTGCTCGTCGGCCCGATGTTCGTCGTCGGCGAGGCGCTGTTCATGCTCGGCTGGGGCCGGGCCCTGCTGGCCGAGATCGAGAGGCGCGTCGGCCCCACCCACCTGCGCGACCTGGCGCACCCCGTCTGACTGCCGCCCGCATGACCGGCGTTCTGGTGATGGGCGCCGGCTCGGTCGGCTGCTTCATCGGTGGCCTGACCCACCTGGCTGGCGTTCCGGTGCATTTCGTGGGCCGCCCGCGGGTGCTCGCGGCGCTGCGCAAGCACGGCCTGCACTTGACCGACCAGGACGGCCTGGACCGCCACATTCCCGCCCTGGACCTGCGGCTTCACGAAACGCCGCCGCCAGGCTTGAAACCGGACCTGGTGCTGTTGTCCGTGAAGTCCGGGGCCACCGTCGAGGCGGCCGCCGCGCTCGGGCTCACCTTGCCGCAGGGCACGCCGATCGTCAGCCTTCAGAACGGCATCGGCAATGCGACCGCCGGGCATGAGGTGGCGCCCCAACTGCGCTGGCACGCCGGCATGGTGCCCTACAACGTGGCGGAGATCTCGCCCGGCCACTACCACCGCGGCACCGGCGGAGCACTGGCCGTGGAGGGCGGCCCCGACGACGTCGCGCTGACCGCCTGGCAGACGGCCCTGGCCCGCGTGGGCATGCGACTGAACCTGCATGCCGACCTCGCCCCGGTGCAGTGGGGCAAGCTGCTGCTGAACCTGAACAATCCGGTCAATGCGCTCTCCGGCCTGCCACTGCGCGACGAACTGCTGCAGCGCGGCTACCGGCGCATCCTGGCCGCGCTGCAGGAAGAGGCGCTGGATCTGCTGGCCGCCGCGGGTCGGCCGGTCGCGCAGGTCACGCCGCTGCCGCCGCGCCGGCTGCTGAAGGTGCTGCGCCTGCCGTCGCCGCTGTTCCGGCTCGTGGCCGCCCGCATGCTGCGGATCGACGCCAAGGCCCGCTCCAGCATGGCCGATGACCTGGCCGCCGGCCGCACCACCGAAGTCGACGCGCTGTGCGGCGAGATCGTGCGCCTGGCGCAGCAGCTCGGCCGCTCGGCGCCGCTGAACCAGCGCATGACCGCGCTCGTGCAGGACTGGCCACGGCGTCGCCAGCCCTACACGCCCGCCGAACTGCGCCGCGCGCTGGGCTTGTCCTGAACTGATCGATCAACGTCCGCCAGCGCGTGGCGAGCCTTGAACGGCGACGGAACACTGGAGGCCTCATCCCACCTCAAGAGGCCCCCCGTGACCACCGCCCTCATCGTCATCGACGTGCAGCAGTCCTTCGCCCACCGCCCCTACTTCGAGCCGGCTGAAGTGCCCACCTACCTGGCTGCCCAGAACCGGCTGATCGCCGGCTTCGAGGCGGCGGGCCTGCCGGTCGTGCGCGTCTTCCACGTGCAACCGGACCCGACCGGCGCCGATCCCTTCAGCCTGGAGAGCGGCCTGGTGCGCCCGCTGGACGGCCTGCGCGACTTCTCTGCCGCGCTGACGGTGCACAAGGCGCGCCACAGCGCCCTCATCGGCAGCGGGCTGGACGTCTGGCTGACGCAGCAGGGCGTGCGCCGCCTGGTCATCAGCGGCATCCGCACCGAGCAGTGCTGCGAGACCACCACCCGCCATGCCAGCGACCTGGGCTGGGACGTGATCTACGTGCCCGAGGCGACACTCACGTTCACGATGCAGCATCCCGACGGCACGCCCCTCACGCCCGCCCAGATCCGCGCGCGCACGGCCGCCGTGCTGGCGGGCCGCTTCGCCCAGGTGCTGGATGTGGACGCCGCCCTGCGGGCCGTCACGCCCGAGGACGTCGCCGTTGCCTAAGCAGGTCGTCTTCGTCCTGCAGGACGACAGCCTCGTGCTCGACTGGGCCGGCCCGGCGGAAGCGTTCCGCCTGGCCAGCCTGGAGATCGCCGCACTCAGGCTGGCGGTCGAGCCGTTCGCGCTGCGCTTCGTCAGCGATCGCGCCCAGGCGACCGGGTCCGTCGGCGTGCAGTTGCAGGCCCTGGAGCCGCTGCCCGACACCCTGGCCGGCGGCAGCTGGGTCGTGCTCGTCGGCCGCACGTCGGCGGCCGAGCAGCGTCAGCCCGAGGCGCCGCAAGGGCTGCTCGCGTGGCTCGCGCGCCTGGCGCCCGGCCAGCGGGGGCTGCGCCTCGTGACGGTCTGTTCCGGTGCACTGCTGGCCGCCCAGGCCGGCCTGCTGACGGGGCGCCGTGCCACGACGCATCACCAGCACCTGGGCGATCTTGCGCGCCTCGCGCCGGACTGCACCGTGCTGCAGGACCGCGTGTTCGTGCAAGACGGCGAGGTGTTCACGAGTGCCGGCGTGACCGCCGGCATCGACCTGGCCCTGCACCTCATCGCCGGTCACGCCGGCGAACTCGTCGCGGCCCGCGTGGCCGAGCAGATGGCGGTGGCGCTGCGCCGCGGGCCGGCGGATCCGGAGCTCTCGCCGCTGCTGTCCCATCGACAACACCTGAGCGCCCGGCTGCACCGCGTGCAGGACGCCGTGAGTGCCGCGCCGGCCGAGGACTGGACGCTGCCGCGCATGGCCGACCTGGCTGCCGCCACGCCGCGAACGCTGAGCCGTCTCTTCGCCCAGCATGCCGGGATCAGCCCGCAGGCCTACGTCCGCGGCGTGCGCCTGGCCGTCGCACGGCAGGCGCTGGAGGCGGGTGCGAGCGTGGCCGCCGCGAGCGAAGCGGCTGGCTTCAGCACCGAGCTGCAACTGCGCCGCGCCTGGGTGGCCGCCGGCTGGCCGGGCACACCGTCGGCCGCGCGCCGCCGCGCCGCGGTCTGAGCCGGCAGACACCGCAAGAAAACCCGAAACCTCCTTCAGCCGCGAGCTGAACCCGCGCGCTCAGGCGGCTGGCGACAATCCGCGGTCTTCCACGCGCCGCCGGCCCCTGCCATGCTCGAACTGCTGACCGACCCGCAGACCTGGATCGCCCTGCTCACGCTGACCGCGCTGGAACTGGTGCTGGGCATCGACAACATCATCTTCATCAGCATCCTGGTCGACAAGTTGCCCAAGGCGCGCCAGGAAGTTGCCCGCCGGCTGGGTCTGTTCGCTGCGATGTTCATGCGCATCGGCCTGCTGATGATGCTGGCCTGGATCGTCGGCATGGTCGAGCCGCTGTTAACGCTGCCGGTGTTCGACCGCCCGATCTCCGGGCGCGATCTCATCCTGATCGGTGGCGGCCTGTTCCTGATCTGGAAGAGCACCGGTGAGATCCACGGTTCGCTCGAAGGCGAGGAAGAAGACCACAGCAGCGCCGGCGCCAAGGCCAAGGCGGCGTTCGCCGCGATCATCCTGCAGATCATGGTCATCGACCTGGTGTTCTCGCTGGACTCGATCATCACCGCGGTCGGCATGGTCGACGACGTGCGCATCATGATTGCCGCCGTCATCTGCTCGGTCGCGCTGATGATGCTGTTCGCCGGCCCGATCGGTCGCTTCGTGTCGGCCCACCCGACGATCAAGATGCTGGCGCTCAGCTTCCTGGTGGTGGTGGGCGTGGTGCTCGTCGCGGAAGGCTTCGGCCACCACGTGCCCAAGGGCTACATCTACTTCGCGATGGCCTTCTCGCTGGGCGTCGAGATGATGAACATCAAGATGCGCAAGAAGGGCGATTCGGCTGTCAAGCTGCGCCAGCAGATCCCCGGCGGCGACGACTGATCGACGGGCCTCAGGTGGCCCAGATCCGCGGGTCCGAGGTCGGCAAGGCCCACAGCCGCTGACGCCACAGCGCGCGCACACGGCGCAAGGCCTGCGTGACCGCTTCGACCTCATCCCCGATCACCCGCGCCAGCAGCACGGCGCCACGGGGCCCTTGCAGCAGGGTCACGCCGGCACGGGGCACCTCGTGCAGCAAGGCCCGCGCATCGTCCAGCAGCGCCGCAGCGCCGTCCACGGGCGTGGTCTGGGCATAGGCGAGCGTGCCGAGGACCGCATGGCCATCCAGCCCGCACGGGCCGCGCAGCAGCGCGGCGTCCGCCGCATCCAGCCGCCCGCGGTCCAGCCACTGCCCGGTGATCTCCAGGTGCTGCAGCATGCGCCCACGGTCAAACGGCTCGCCGGCCGCGGGCAGGCCGAGTCCCAGCACTTCGGTCGCGAAGAGACTGGCGCCGGAGGCCAGGCTCAATCGCACTTCATTGCGCGCCTCGCAGGAGGGGTAGGCCAGGGTCTCCTGGGGCAGCCACTCGAGCCGGGCGCCCTCCCCCACGCGGGCGTGGACGACCTGCGCCGCCTCGCCCGCGACGGAACGATAGAAGCGCGTGGCGGCCGGCGTGGTGACGAGCAGGTGGGCACCGGCCTGCACGTCGATGTCGATGTCGAGACGGTCCCCGCCAACGAGGCCCCCCGGCGGATGCACAAGTACCGCCTGCGCGATGCCCGGGCCGTCCGGGTAGAGCGTCTTGAGCAGGCGCAGCGGCCCGTCGTGGCGCGCGTGCACACGCGTCGCGTCACCGTCGCGTGTGGCACTCAGAGTGAGGCGTGCCGGCCAGCGGACCGGCCCACCCGCCAGGGCAGGCTCAGCCAACCAGCAAACCCTTCTTCTCGATGAAGGCCACGACCTCGGCCAGACCCTCGCGGGTCTTGAGGTTGGTCATGACCCAGGGCTTGACCGGGCGCATGCGGGCGGTGTCGCTGCGCATGATGTCCAGGTCGGCGCCGACGTGCGGCGCCAGGTCGGTCTTGTTGATGACGAAGAGGTCGCTCTTCGTGATGCCGGGGCCGCCCTTGCGCGGGATCTTCTCGCCGGCGGCCACGTCGATGACGTAGATGGTCAGGTCGGACAGCTCCGGGCTGAAGGTCGCGGCGAGGTTGTCGCCCCCGCTTTCCACGAACACGATGTCCGCGTCCGGGAACTTCTCCAGCATGCGGTCCACGGCTTCGAGGTTGATGGAGCAGTCCTCGCGGATGGCCGTGTGCGGGCAGCCGCCCGTTTCCACGCCCATGATCCGCTCGGGGGCCAGCGCGCCGGCCACGGTGAGCAGGCGCTGGTCTTCCTTGGTGTAAATGTCGTTGGTGACCACCACGAGGTCCCAGGTGTCACGCATCGCCTTGCACAGCATCTCGACGAGCGTGGTCTTGCCCGACCCCACCGGCCCGCCGACGCCCACGCGCAGCGGCGGCAGTTTCTTGGTGCGATTCGGGATGGCGTGCAGCGGTGCGGTCATGAGCGGAAGAGGCGTGAATACTGGGTTTCGTGGCGGGCGCCATGCACGCCGAGCAGCGGCGAGAACGCCATGGGCTCGGACGCGGCCAAGGCAGTGGCCACGGCTGTCGGAATGACTTGCACGAGCCGTGCCAGCAGGCGCTGGCCAGCCGTCTGGCCGAGCGGCACGCAGCGCACGGCCGCCTGCATGAGGTTCTCGGCCCAGCCGAAGGCGATGGCCTGCAGTGCCGGCTCCAGCGCCGCGCCGCGCGACGCCGCCGCGGCGCCCATGACCACCGGCCAGGTCGGTGCGGGCTTGAGTGACTGCAGCAAGGGCAGCACGGCCGCGTCCGGCACCAGACCCTGCAGCCACACGAGCAGGCTGCGGCCCATCTGCTGGGTCTGCTGCAGGCTTTCGCTGGTCTCGCGGGCCTGCAGCACCCAGTCGTTGAGGGACGTGAGCCGGCCGACGTCGAGCGACAGGGTCGCGGCGTGGGCGGCGGCGGCCACCGGCAACTCGGCCCGGGCCTGCACAAGTTCGAGCTGGTTCAGCAGCCAGTCGCCGGCGCTGGTTTCGTCATGCACGACACCCGCGTCCACCGCAGCTTCGAGGCCCTCCGAGTAGCTGAAGCCGCCCACCGGCAGCGCAGGGCTCGCCAGCCACAGCAGGTGAAGCAGCGAGGCATCGCCGGCAGAGCGCATCAGTGGTCGTGGCCGCAGCCAGGGCCGTGCACATGCCCGGCGTCTTGCGCCTTGACCGGGATGCCGACCGGCTTGCCGGACGGCACGGGGGCATGGGCGTGGGCGTGGGCGTGGGCGTGATCGTGGTGCGCGTGGTCGTGATGCGCGTGCGCGTGACCGTGCGCATGACCGTGGTCGTGGTCATGCTCGCCGTGATGAGGGCCATGACCCGCGCCCTCGCCATACGCGCCGCCTTCCGGCTCGAACGCCGCCTGCGCCTCGGTGACGATCAGGTGCTGGCGGCGCAGCATGTCGGCCAGCACCGGGTCGGGCTCGAACTGCAGCAACTCGGGCTGCAATTCCAGCGGCACATGCCGATTGCCGAGGTGGTAGGCGGCCCGCAACAGGTCGAAGGGCGAGCCGTGCTCGCGGCAATGGCGCACCTGCAGCACGGGCTGGGGCGAGGCCACGACGCGCAGCAGCGAGCCATCTTCGGCCACCAGCACGTCACCGCCGCGCAGCGCGGTGCCGCGTGGCAGCACGACGCCGATCTCGCGGCCGGTGGAATCGGTGGCCGAGAAGCGGCTCTTGCTGCGGGTGTCCCAGTCGAGTTCGAGCACGGGCGCGCGCTTGACGAGCACGGCGGCCAGGCCGGCGCCGCCGGCAATGCGTTTGGTGGCATGGATCATGGCCCGAAGTATCCGCCGGTCAGCCGCCACCGGCGCTGCCGCGGTCATCCCGCCAATTTCGCACGATTGGCGCGACCTCTGGAAACGATGCCATTGCCTTCGCCTATTTGATCATTAATATCGAAACTATCGAAATAACCCTGTTGCGAACGTCGTCATGCGCTCTGACCTGCCCCATCTGAACTCGCCGGACACGGCTCGCACCCGCCCCGCACTGACGGTCGACAGCCTGGCCACCCTCACGGTCGACGCCGATGGCCTCATCCTCGACGCCTCGCCCGCGATGCTGACCCTGCTCGGCTACAGCCGTGAAGCCCTGGTGGGCCAGCCGCATGCGCTGCTCTGCCCCGAGGAGGAACAGCTCCCTGCGCCCGAACGCCCGGCCTGGCGCCGTGGCGAGTGTGTCCAGGAGACGCCGCGCGCGGCGCGCCGCGTGCGTGCCGATGGCCAGTCCATCTGGCCGAGCCTCGCGCATCTGCCCTTGCCCGGGCCTGAAGGCACGCCTCCCATGTGGCTCGAGCTGGCCCTGGACACGCGGGAGAGCGCCATGGCCCATGCCGACCTGCTGGCCCGCGACGCCGCGCTGCAGCGCTCGCAAGCCGTCATCGAGTTCGACCTCAACGGCTGCGTGCTGGCCGCCAACGACAACTTCCTGCGCACCTTGGGCTACCAGGCCGACGAGGTCGTGGGGCGCCATCACCGGATGTTCTGCAGCCCTGAAGAGGCGCAGTCGGCCGACTACCTGCACTTCTGGGCATCGCTGCAGCGTGGCGAGTACCGCACCGGCGAATACCGACGCCTGAGCCGAACGGGCCAGGAGGTCTGGATCCAGGCCTCCTACAACCCCATCCTCGACGCCGAGGGCAAGCCGCGCAAGATCGTCAAGATCGCCCTGGACGTGACGGCGCAGAAGCTCGCCGCGACAGACGCCCAATCGAGCTTCGCCGCGATCAGCCGCTCCGCCGCGGTCATCAGTTTCGACCTGCAGGGGCGTGTGCTGGACGCCAACAGCAACTTCCTGCGCGCGATGGGCTACACGCTCGAGGAGATCCGCGGCCAGCACCACAGCCTGTTCTGCGAGCCCGACCATGCGCAGTCGCGCGAGTACCGGGAGTTCTGGGCCGACCTCCACGCCGGTCGCTTCGCCGCCGGCCGCTTCAAGCGCCGCGGCAAGCTCGGCGCCGAGGTCTGGATCGAAGCCTCCTACAACCCCATCCTGGACCCCCTGGGCCGCCCGACCCGTGTGATGAAGGTGGCCACGGACGTGACCGACCACGTCCGCCGCGAGCAGGAGGTCGCGAGCAAGATCGGCGCGATGACCCAGGTGCTGTCCGACCTGAGCGGCTCGATCGACGGCATCGCCCGCAGCGCGCAGGACGCCAATGGGCAGTCGCAGGCCAGTGTCGGCCAGGCCCAGGCGGGCTCGGCCCTGCTGACCCAGGCCCGTGAGGCCATCGACGAGATGCAGCGCAGCTCGCGGGACATCCAGCAGATGGTCGAGACGATCGGCCAGATCGCCAACCAGACGCACCTGCTCGCTTTCAACGCAGCCATCGAGGCAGCCCGCGCCGGCGAACACGGCATGGGCTTCTCGGTGGTGGCCGACGAGGTGCGCAAGCTGGCTGAGAAATCCGCCGGTGCCGCGCGCCAGATCGCGATGCTGGTGGGTGCCACGGCCGGCCGCGTCGATGACGGCAGCCGCCTCACGCACGAGGCCGAGAACGCCTTCTCCCGCATCCTCGACTCCGTGCGCTCGGGCAGCGACGCGGCCCAGGGCATCCACACCGCCACGCAAAGCCAGTCGCAGGCCACGCGCGAGGCGGCCGAGTTGCTCCGCCAACTGCAGGCCAGCGCCCTCGGCCAACGCGCATGAGCACCGCCCCGACGGTCGGCGGGCATCAGCCCTTCGTGCTGGCGCGCATCGGCGGCTTGCATCTCGGGGTGCCGGCCGCGTGGGTGGCGGGCGCCCACGCCAGTCGTGAGGCCCTGACCCAACTGCCCCGCCGCCAGGGGGCCGTCACGGGTCTGCTGCCCACACCCCAGGGCCCGGTGCCGGTGGTGGATCTGGGTCGCTGGGTCACCCTGCCGGCCCGTGCGGACGGCGATGTCACGGCCGTCACCGAGCCGGTGCCCTGCTACCTGACGCTCCAACAGGGCGGACAGCGCCTGGCGATCCAGGTCGACGAGGTGCTGGGCCTGCGGCGCGTGCCGGCGGCCCACGTGCAACGCATCCATCACCGCGACGATCCCGAGGAGCTGTTCGATGCCGTGCTGCCGGCGAACGCGCCCGACGAGCCGCCTGTCTGCGTGCTGGAACCCCAGCGGCTGATGCGCCTGCTGGCGCTCTGGTGTGACACATCGCAAGCGCGCGTGAGTGACGCGGGCGACGACAGCGGTCGCAGCACCACGGCATCTCCGCGGCTGGCCCTGGTGCTCGTCGCGGGCCGCCGTCTGGCCGTGGACATGCGCCACGTGGCCGAGTTGATGCCGATGCCGTCACTCAAGACGCGGCTGGCACCCGGCGGTGCCTCGGCCGGCTTCGCGGAATGGCGCGGCGGCACGTTGCCCGTGCTGCAGGCGGGCGCCTTGACGGGACAGTCATCGACGTCGACGGCGCCGCTCGCCCTCGTCGTGCAGGACGCCAGCGGCCGCGCACTGGCCCTGCCGGTCGACGAACTGCTGGGCATGACTTCCGCCCCGATGCAGGCCGTCGCGCCCGAAACAGGCGCCCAGCCCTGGCGCGGGGAGGCGTGGACTGACGACGACGGTCCCGTGCAGGCCCTGCGCGTGCCCGAGCTGCTCGACGCCCTGCCCGAGTCGGCCCTGGCGCTCAGCGCCGCGCGCCAGGCCCAGAGCGCGCGCGCGAGCAACGACCGCCCCTATTTCATTTTCCAGTCCGGCCGAACGGCGGCGCTGCCCATCGATGACGTGCTGGCGGTCGTGGACAGCGGCCCGCTGGATGCCCACCAGCAGACGCTGACCTGGCGCGGTCGCCACCTTCCGCTGCGCGGCGTGCCGACACCGGGAGGTGTCGTCGTGGTGCTCCAGGGCGACGCTGGCGCCGTGGCCCTGCACGTGGAGCGGCTCCTCGGGCTCGTCCCGGCTGGCGCGGCGGAAATGAGTACCTTGCCGGGCGTGCCAGGCGGCCGGATGCTGCACGTGCCCACGCAGGCCACCAGCTACGCGGTGGCCCGAGCGGCGGACCTCGTGCCGGTCTGACCGGTGCCTTGTCCGCACAACAGCGGGCGGCTAGTATTACGTTCGTTATAACGTCAGGCCGCCTGCCATGAGCGCACTCAAACTCACCCAGATCGGCAACTCCGTCGGCGTCATCCTGCCCAAGGAGGTGCTGGCGCGGCTGAAGGTGGAGAAGGGAGACGTGCTGTACCTCTCCGAAGCCGTCAATGGCGTCCTGCTCACGCCCTACAGCCCGGAATTCGAAGAGCAGATGAACGCGGCGCGAGACATCATGAAGAAGCGCCGGGCGGTGCTGCACGAGTTGGCCAAGTGAGTCGCCCGCCACGCCAATGGCGCTGGCTGAGTGCCGACGTGCTGCAAGCAGTTCACCTGGAACAACTCGCAGAACATGGCGGGGGCTCTGGCACACGCGATGAAGGCCTCGTTGAATCAGCCCTCGCCCGTCCCCAGAATCTCGCGCTCTATGGAGCTCCGGACGTCTTCGACCTGGCTGCTGCGTATGCAGTGGCTTTGGCCAAGAATCATCCCTTCATTGACGGCAACAAGCGCACGGCTTACGTCGCGATGGAACTTTTCCTCGTGCTCAACGGCGCCGAACTGACGGCAGACGATGCCAGCGCCACGCTCACCATGCTCGCCGTCGCCGCCGGCGACATCGACGAACCCACGCTCGCCCAGTGGCTGCGCGAGCACACCACCCCACGCTGACCCCATGCAACTCGAAACCCTCACCCTTGCCGTCCAGGACCACATCGCCACCGTGCGCCTGAATCGCCCCGACAAGGCCAACGCGATGAACGCGACGATGTGGCAGGACATCCGCCTGGCCTTCGACTGGCTCGACGCCCAGGCCGAGGTGCGCGTGGCCGTGCTGGAAGGCGAAGGCCGCCACTTCACCGCCGGCATCGACCTGGCCATGATGATGGGCCTGGCGCCGCAGATCCAGGACCCGTGCGACGGCCGCACCCGCGAGGCGCTGCGCCGCGTCATCCTGGACATGCAGGACACGCTGACCAGCCTGGAGCGCTGCCGCAAGCCGGTGCTCGCGGCCATCCATGGCGCCTGCGTGGGCGGCGGCATCGACCTGATCTGCTGCGCCGACATGCGCTACTGCAGCGCCGACGCCTACTTCTCGATCAAGGAGATCGACATCGGCATGGTGGCCGACGTCGGTACGCTGCAGCGCCTGCCCAAGCTGATCGGCAGCCAGGGCCTGGTGCGCGAGCTGGCCTACACCGGCCGTCGCGTGGAGGCGGCCGAGGCGCGCGAGATCGGGCTGGTCAACCGCGTGTTCGACAGCCGCGAGGCGCTGCAGGCCGGCGTGCACGAGCTGGCAGCCTCCATCGCGGCCAAGTCGCCGCTGTCCATCCGCGGCACCAAGGAGCAGCTCAACTACGCGCGCGACCACTCGGTGGCGGATGGCCTGAACTACATCGCCACGTGGAATGCTGCGATGCTGATGAGCGAGGACCTGAGCCGCGCGATGATGGCCGGCAAGGGTGCCGCGCCGACCTTCCGCGACTGACGCGCTTCAGGCGGCCGCACGCAGCGCGGCAAGTTCCGCGCGCAAGGCAGCGTTCTCGGCTTCGAGGGCGGCGACCCGCTGCTGCAGCGCCTCCACGGTGGGGTCCGAGTCGCCGAAGCCCGGGGCCGCTGCTTCCTGGGCCGACTCGCTCACGGGCGCCGGCGCGCGACGCCTCGATTCGCGCACGCGCTTGGCCGCCTGCTTGAGTTCGTCGGCACCTGCGGCGGCCACGGCGGCCTGTTCCTCGGCGGGCAAGGTCGCGACGGCTGCCGCCGCATTGATCGACACGACGCCCGCCTTGACTGCCGCGACCAACGCCGGCGCGCCCTGCTTCTGGATCTTCTCGATCAGCACGACCTGGCTGCTGCTCAGGCGCGCGGCCTTGGCCAGTGCCTCGCGCGAGTCCAGGCTGTCTTGCGGCGGCACCGGCGATGGCGCTGGCGCTTGGGCTTCCACGGGCACCTCGGCAGGCGCCGCGCCCGACTCGACCGCCACGCGCCGCGCACGGCGCGCCGCCACGATCTCGCGCTTGCGCAGCGCCAGCACGCCGCGCTGGTAGTCCGACAGGCTGCGCCGCCCGAGGTGCTGCTCGATCATCCACAGGTGCACGTCTTCCATCGACTGGAAGCGGGGGTTCTGCACCGTCTGGAAAGGCAGGCCGTGCTTCATGCACAGGCGGTAGCGGTTGTGCCCGTCCACGAGCACCTGGCCCCAAAGCACCAGCGCATCGCGGCAGCCCTCGGCCAGCAGGCTGCGCTCCAGGGCCTCGTCCTCCTCGGGCGTCAGCGGGTCGATGTAGGCCTTGAGTTCTTCGTTGACGACGATGTCCATGGGAGCCGGAAGCGCAGGCGGGGCAAAAAGGGGCCGGATTCTAGGAGGCCCCGCCGACCGGGCTAGCGGCTGCCGGTCGGCAGGGCAGCGGCCAGCGCCTTGAGGCCCTTGCCGATGCGCTCGCGCTGGCCTTGGGCGGCGGCGTCGAGCGTGGAGCTGTCCTGCGGCAGATCCAGGCCTGCCGCCGACAAGGCTTGCCGGGCCTGAGCGGTCGACAGCCCGAACACCTGCGCCAGCGCCGGCAGCGGCGCCTTGGCCAGAGCCTGCACCGCCACCGCGGACACCGAGCCCCCCTTGCTCTCGGCCGGCCGGATGAAGGACGTGCCCGCCACGACCAGCAGCACCGCACCGAGCAGGACCGCCGCCAGTCGCTGCCCGGCGAAATGCCGCTTGAACGCGGCCACGTTGGACAGCACGTGCAGCAGCACGGCCGTCACCAGCGCCCAGCCGAGCCACTCGTGCAGTTCCTTCTGCAGCGGCGAATGCCAGTGAAAGAACATCAGCACGCCTGTGGCGGCCATGAAGGCAAAGCTGGCCATGACCACCGGGGTGGCCCAGCGACGGGAGTTGGATGCAGTCGTCATCGAGAGCGTCGTCACACGAGGAATCCCAAGGGCGCTGCCCCAGTCGGGCAAGCGCAGCGAAGTGGACATCATCGCCGGACCGTGTCAACGGCGTGTTGCCACCGCTCAGGCGCCGGGCGCGGGCTCCGACAGTTCGATGAGGTTGTGGTCCGGGTCGCGCACGTAGACCGAACGGATTTTCCGCGTGGCACCCGTGCGCCACACCGGGCCCTCCACGATGGGCCAGCCGGCGGCCTTCAGACGCTCGATCACCGCCTCCAGCGGGATCGCCGCCAGGAAGCACAGGTCCAGCGAGCCCGGCACGGGCAGGTGGGCCTTGGGCTCGAACTCGGCGCCCTGCACGTGCAGGTTGATCTTCTGCGCACCGAAGCGCAGCGCGCGCCGCTCCACCGGCGGCGTGCCACCGATGAAGGTCTCGAGCTGCATGCCGAGCACGCGGGTGTAGAAGTCCACGCAGGCCTCGGGGCGGGCGGTGGTGAGCACGAGGTGGTCGAGGTGATCGATCATGGCGGCGCGGTTCAGTGGACGATGCCCTGCTCGCGCAGGCGCTGGATCTGCGCCGGGCTCAGGCCGAGTTCGGCCAGCACGGCATCGGAGTCCTGGCCCAGCGCGGGCGCATTGCGGCGGTGGCTGCCGGGCGTGGCCGAGAGTTTCGGGCAGATGCCCGGCACGGCCAGCACGCGGCCGTCGTCGAGCTGCACGGTTTGCAGCATGCCGCGCGCCTGGTAGTGCGGGTCGGCGGCGATGTCGGCCACGGTGTAGATGCGCCCGGCCGGCACGGCAGCGCCGTCCAGCGCCTGCAGCACGTCGCCTACGGAGCGCTGGGCCGCCCAGGCACCGATGGCTGCATCGATCTCGGCCACGCGCGCGACGCGGCCAGCATTGTTGGCCAGCGCCGGGTCCTGGCCCAGGTCGTCACGGCCGATGAGCGTCATCAGCCGCTTGAAGATGCTGTCGCCATTGCCCGCGATCAGCGCGTAGCCGCCGTCCTGGCAGCGGTAGGCGTTGGTCGGCGCGATGCCCGGCATCGCGCTGCCCGCCGGCTCGCGCACGACGCCGAAGGCGCTGTACTCCGGCAGCAGGCTCTCCATGCAGTTGAAGACCGCCTCGTACAGCGCCACGTCGATCACCTGCCCCTGCCCCGTCGTGTGCCGATGCTGCAGCGCCAGCAGGATGCCGATGACGCCATGCAGCGCGGCCAGCGTGTCTCCGATGCTCACGCCCACGCGCACCGGCACGCGGCCAGGCTCGGCCGTCAGGTGACGCAGCCCGCCCATCGCCTCGGCCACGACGCCGAAGCCGGGCCGGTCGCGGTAGGGCCCGGTCTGGCCATAGCCGCTCACCCGCAGCACGATGAGGCGCGGATTGGCTTCACGCAGCGCCTCGGGCGACAGACCCCAGCCTTCCATGGCACCAGGGCGGAAGTTCTCGATCAGCACATCGGCCTCGGCGGCCAGGCGCCGCACGACGTCCTGCCCCTCGGGCGTGCGCAGGTCCAGCGCCAGCGAGCGCTTGTTGCGCGACTGCACCTGCCACCACACCGAGGTGCCGTCCAGCATCAACCGCCATTGCCGCAGTGGGTCACCACCGCCGGGTGGCTCGATCTTGACGACCTCGGCGCCGAAGTCGGCCAGCGTCTTGGCGGCGAACGGGCCGGCGATCAGCTGGCCGAGTTCGATGACCTTCAGGCCGGCGAGCGCCGCCGGGCCGGGCGTGGGGGCAGCAGATGCAGTCATGCTGCGAGTGTGCGACGCCGGCCGCCTGCGTCCCTGCGGATGTCGCGCGTGCTCACTTGGCTGCCGGCGAAGCCCGAAGCCGGACGGCCGTGCGGGGTCTTCGCCCGCACGCCGGCGCGGGCGCACGGACCTTCGCAGAATCCGACCGATGAAAACCTGCCTCATCGGCCTGTTGCTCTGCGGCGCTCACGCCACCGGCTGGGCCTGGGAACTGAAGGACGGCGACGTCGTGCTCTACCGCCATGCGCTGGCACCCGGCGGCGGCGACCCGCCCGGCTTCAAGCTGGGTGACTGCAGCACCCAGCGCAACCTGAGTGACGCGGGCCGCGTACAGGCCCGTCAGATCGGCGAGGCCTTGCGCCAGCGGCTGGGCCCGGTGCCCATCGGCGCCGTCTGGGCCTCGCCCTGGTGCCGCACGCTGGAGACGGCACGCCTGGCCTTCCCTGCCGTCGTGCCACAGCCGCAAGGCGCCTTCGCGTCCTTCTTCGAGCGCCCGGAGCAGGAGACCGGCCAGCTGGCCGAAGCGCGGCGCTTGCTCGATGCCTGGCGCGGCCCGGGCGTGCTGGTGGTCGTGACGCACCAGGTGAACGTGACCGGGCTGAGCGGCGTCTACCCGTCATCGGGCGAGGGCGTCGCGCTGCGGCCCGCGGCGGGGCAGCTCGCGGTGCTCGGGCGACTGGATCCGCCGCCTGCGCCCTGAGCGCTCGAGGGCCCCGCCTCGGCCGGGGCCACCGGGTCGCCGATGTCGGTGACATGTCGCATCCATCCACGGCATTTCCGCACTGCAGCAAATCTTGATGCGTTCTTGATGCGAAGGCCGAGAAACTTTTGTTTCCGCTTCCGGCGATCAAGGCATGAATCAGGACAACAAGCGCAGCGGCCTGGCCGCACTGACCCTGGGCGCCATCGGCGTCGTCTATGGCGACATCGGCACCAGCCCGCTCTACACCCTCAAGGAGGTGTTCCTGCCCGCCACCGGCGTCGCGCTCGACGCCCGCAATCTCGTCGGTGCCACCTCGGTGATCGTGTGGGCACTGATGCTCGTCGTCACGCTCAAATACGTCATCCTCATCCTGCGCGCCGACAACCGCGGCGAAGGCGGTGCCCTGGCACTCACCGCCCTGGCCGCGCAAGCCGTGCAGCAACGCCCTCGCCTGCGCCACGGTCTGCTGCTGCTCGGCCTGTTCGGCGCCACGCTGTTCTACGGTGACAGCGTCATCACGCCGGCCATCTCGGTCATGGGGGCGATCGAAGGCCTGGAGGTGGTCACACCCACACTCAAGCCCTATGTGTTGCCCATCTCCGCGGCCATCCTGTTGGCGCTGTTCGTGGTGCAGCGCTTCGGCACGGCCGCCGTCGGCAAGGTGTTCGGCCCGGTCATCGTGCTGTGGTTCGGCGTGCTCGGCGGCATCGGCGTGGTCCACATCCTGCAGGAGCCCCAGATCCTGGCGGCGCTCAACCCGCTGGCGGCCTGGCATTTCTTGAGCGAGCGGGGCTGGCACCTCTTCGCCGCCGTGGGCGCCATCGTGCTGGCCCTGACGGGCGCGGAGGCGCTGTATGCCGACATGGGGCACTTCGGCGTGAAGCCGATCCGCCTCGCTTGGACCGGGCTGGTGTTCCCGTCGCTGGCGCTGAACTACCTCGGTCAGGGCGCGCTGCTGATGAAGGACCCGACCGCCATCGAGAACCCCTTCTTCCGCCTGTTCCCGAGCGACTGGGTGCTGCCGATGGTGGTGCTGGCCGCAATGGCGGCCGTCATTGCATCGCAGGCCGTCATCTCGGGCGCGTACTCGATGACCAAGCAGGCCATCCTGCTGGGCTTCCTGCCCCGCCTGACGATGCGCCACACCTCGGCCAGCGAGCAGGGCCAGATCTACGTGCCAGCCGTCAACTGGGCGCTGCTGGCCGGCGTGATCGGCGCCGTGCTGATGTTCGGCAGCTCGTCGGCACTCGCCGGCGCCTACGGCATCGCGGTGACGCTGACCATGCTCATCACCACGGTGCTGACCTACTTCGTCATCCGCGACGGCTGGCGACTCCCCACGCCGCTGGCCATCGGCGCCACGGCCTTCTTCCTGTGCGTCGACGCCCTGCTCGTGGCAGGCTGCGCCATCAAGTTCTTCGACGGCGGCTGGTTCCCGCGGGTGCTCGGCCTGCTGCTGTTCGTGATGATGAGCACCTGGGCGCGCGGCCGCCAACTGCTGATGCAGAGCCTGCGCAGCGAGGGCCTGGAGCTGCTGCCCTTCATCGAGAGCCTGGCGCTCGGTGGCGCCCACCGGGCGCAGCGCACGGCCGTCTATGCGGTGGCCGACCCGTCCCTCGTGCCCCAGGCCCTGCTGCACAACCTCAAGCACAACCAGGTGCTGCACGAAACCAACGTCATCCTGAACGTGGCCTTCCACGAACGACCGACGGTCGACGAAGAGGCTCGCGTGGAGGCCACGCCGCTCGCACCGGGCTTCTGGCGCGTGCGGGTGAACTATGGCTTCATGGAGGAGCCCGACGTGCCCGCCGCGCTGGCCCTGTGCGCCGGCCAGGGCCTGGTCGTGCAGCCCTTCGAGACCAGCTACTTCCTGAGCCGCGAGACCGTCGTGCCCACCCCGGGCAGCGGCATGGCGAACTGGCGCGAGCGCCTGTTCGCCGCGCTGAGCCGCAACTCCAGCGGCGTCGCCCGCTTCTTCCGGCTGCCGGACAACGCCGTGGTGGAGCTGGGCACGCGGGTGCAGATCTAGCTGTCTGCGCGGCAGAGCGTGGCGCCCGCGCCTACTGCGGCCGGTAGGTCACCGTCAGGCTGTAGTTGCCGGCCTTGTAGCTCTTGAGCAGCACGTACACGTCGCCATTGGCCGTGAGGTTGATGCTGCAGCTTTCGGTGGACGTGGCGCCGTCGGACTTGCAGTCGTAGGTCGTCGTCGTGGGCACGGTGGAGCGCCGGGCGTAGAGGTCGATGTCGCCCGTGCCCGTGGTGCTGGCCCTGAACGTGCCCACGCCCGCCTTGAAGGGCCCGAAGCTGCGCGTCTGGTTGAGCGTCAGGCTGCCGCTGAAGGTCTCGGTCTTGTTCGGCACGCCGCCGCTGCCGGCGCCATCGCTGCCGAGCTCCACCGCGTAGGCCAGCGCGAGGCGGGCGAACTTGAGGGAATGATCGGCCTGGTTGCCGCTGTTGGCGTAGGTGTCGTTGGCGGTGTGGATGTACGGGTTGTCCTGGTTGAAGGCGGCCTCGAAGGGCAGGCTCGCGTAGTAGCCCTTGGCCGTCCAGGAGGCGTGGTCGGAGCAGCCGTAGCCGCAGCGGTCGGTGCCCACCTTGAGCGTGGGCAGGTAGGTCGTGATGAGGTTGGTGACGAAGGTGTTCTGCGCGCTGTCGGTGTAGTCGGTGTAGATGTAGATGTCGTTGACCGAGCCCTTGTAGTTGGTCATGTCCAGCTGCATCACGCCCACCACGTTGATGCCGGCGTTGGCGTAGCTGGTCGCGATCTCCTGCGAGCCGCGCAGGCCCACCTCCTCGGCGGCGTAGGCCATGAACTTGATCGTGCGGCGCGGCTTGTAGCCACTGGCCACCAGCGTGCGCAGGACTTCCGTGATGCTGGCCACGCCCGAGGCGTCATCGTCGGCGCCAGGGGCGCGGGTGGTCTCGGTGGTGCCGGCCTGGTTGATCGAATCAAGGTGGGCGCCAAGCACGACGACCTCGGCGGCGTTGTCGGTGCCCTGGATCGTGGCGATGACCGATTTCTGCTTCCAGCTCGCGTGGGTGAACTGCTCCACCGTGATGTCGGTCCGGCCGCCCGCGAGCGTCGTCCAGCGCTGCTTGAGCCAGTCCGAGGCGTTCACGCCGCCCGCGGTCTGGTAGTAGCGGTTCACGTAGTTGGACAGGTCGACGATGGTCTGGCCGATGTTGCTGGCCTGCATCTGGTTGAGCATCGGCGTGACGACGGTCTGCTGGTCGATCACATAGCTGGGCCGCGTGAGTGCGGCCACCGCCGCCAGCTTGGCCGCGCCCGCGTGGCGCTGCAGCGTGGCCAGGCCTTCCGCCTGGCTGGCGTGGAACATGAAGCCCCCGCAGCGCTTGAGTTCCTTGTGCACCGCGGCGGACAGGCGCAACAGATCGTCCTCGTCCACCTGCACGAGGTGGATGGCCTCGGTGCGGCGGTCTGCGGTCGACCCGGCGCCGCCGGCCAGCGCCGCGGTCGGCGTGGCGCTTGAACTGGGCGTCACGGTCGCGACCTTCTGCAGTTGCGCCAGGGCGGCGTCGCCCAGGCTGATCCAGACCTTGTCGCCGGCGTGGGCGGCAGAGCACAGAGCCAGCAGGCTGGCCAGGGCCAGGGGCTTGAAAGAATGACGCATGGTGGGCTTCCCCGATCAGGTGGATGAATTCGGGGCCCTGGCCCGGCCGGCTCGTGGCCGCCGAGGCGGTCAGGCCCCGATCGCAGGCTCGCCGGCTCAGCCCGACACGAGCTCGTGCATGCTCCGGCGCTCGCGCCGACCGCGGAACCGGGACACGCCTGTCCCTGGATTCAGCGGCTCCGGCTGGCGTCCCGATCGGCGCGGCGGGGGGCTTTCCAGTCGCACCGGCCCGCGGCCGATCCTGCGGACTGACGCCGCGCGACACCCCGCTGCCGAGGCCTCACGTGTCGCCTAGGGTTTGCCAGGGGGCGCCAGCCCACTGCCACGGTGGACTTTGCCGCCCGGGCCACCAAGAATGGGGGACGACCGCAACCGGGAGTTGCCTTGAACGCCGACCGTGCCGACCGTCACGCCCACGCGCTGCACCATCCTCTGCTGGAGGAGGTGTCACGGCACCAGCCCGAACTGCGCGGCTACCCGGTCGCGCCTCTGTTGGACGACTTCCTGCGCGCCGACGACCTGGGCCGGCTGCATGCGTATCAGCTCGCAGACCACTGCCTGGCCAGCTGGATCGCCCAGTTGGACCGCCCGGTCGAGCGCGTGCTCGACGGCTTGCCCGACGTGTTCGACAAGATCGAGAGCCGCCAACGCGGTGCGCGCGATGCCTTGGCACGCATCCATGCCGCCCTCATGCAGGCGCGCGACGCGCAGACGCTTCCCCGCTGAAACTGGCTGCGACGGGCGGCTCAGAACAGGAAGTAGCGCTGCGCCATCGGCAGCTCCCGGGCCGGCTCGCAGGTCAGCAGCACGCCGTCCGCCCGCACCTCGTAGGTCTGCGCATCGATCTCCATCGTCGGCAAGTAGGCGTTGTGGACCATGTCGGCCTTCTTGACCGTGCGGCAGCCCTTCACCGGGACCAGGGTCTTGGCCAGGCCCAGCTGCTCGACGCTGCCCTGCCCCGCCTGGCTGACGAAGGTGAGCGAGCCCTGCGACAGCGCGCCACCGAAGCTGCCGAACATCGGCCGGTAGTGGACCGGCTGCGGCGTCGGGATCGATGCGTTGGCGTCGCCCATCGCGGCCGCCGCGATGAAGCCGCCCTTCAAGATGAGGCTCGGCTTCACGCCGAAGAAGGCTGGCTTCCACAGCACCAGGTCCGCCCACTTGCCGACCTCGACGCTGCCCACCTCGTGGCTGATGCCGTGGGCCAGCGCCGGGTTGATCGCGAGCTTGGCGAGGTAGCGCTTCACCCGGGCGTTGTCGTTGCCGGCGCCATCACCCGGCAAGGCGCCGCGCTGCAGTTTCATCTTGTGCGCCGTCTGCCAGCAGCGCAGCGACACCTCGCCCACACGCCCCATCGCCTGGCTGTCGGACGAGAACATGCTGATCGCGCCCAGGTCGTGCAGGATGTCCTCGGCAGCGATGGTCTCGCGGCGGATGCGGCTTTCGGCGAAGGCCAGGTCCTCGGCGATGCCGGCATCCAGGTGGTGGCACACCATCAGCATGTCGAGGTGCTCGTCCAGCGTGTTGACGGTGAACGGCCGCGTCGGGTTGGTCGAGCTGGGCAGCACGTTGGCCTCGCCCACCACCTTCATGATGTCGGGTGCATGGCCGCCGCCCGCGCCTTCGGTGTGAAAGCTGTGGATCGTGCGGCCCTTGAAGGCGGCAATCGTGTCTTCCACGAAGCCGCTCTCGTTGAGCGTGTCGGTGTGGATGGCGACCTGCGTGTCGGTCAGCTCGGCCACCGAGAGGCAGTTGTCGATGGCCGCAGGCGTCGTGCCCCAGTCCTCGTGCAGCTTCAGGCCGATGGCGCCGGCCTCGATCTGCTGCAACAGGCCCTCGGGGCGGCTGGCGTTGCCCTTGCCGAGAAAGCCGAGGTTCATCGGGAAGGCCTCAGCGGCCTTGAGCATCGTGGCGATGTGGCTCGGCCCAGGCGTGCAGGTGGTGGCCAGGGTGCCGGTGGCCGGGCCGGTGCCGCCGCCGATCATCGTGGTCACGCCGCTCATCAGGGCTTCTTCAATCTGCTGCGGGCAGATGAAATGGATGTGGGTGTCGATGGCGCCGGGCGTGACGATGAAGCCCTCGCCCGCGATGATCTCGGTGCCCGGGCCGATGACGATGTCCACGCCGGGCTGCACGTCCGGGTTGCCGGCCTTGCCGATGGCCGCGATGCGGCAGCCGCGCAGGCCGATGTCGGCCTTGGCGATGCCCCAGTGGTCGACGATGACGGCATTGGTGATGACCGTGTCGACCGCGTCACCGGCACCCGGGCCGTTGGGGCGCTGGGACTGGCCCATGCCGTCACGCACGGTCTTGCCGCCGCCGAACTTCACCTCTTCGCCGTAGCCGCCTGAACGCAGCGTCAGGTCCTGCTCGATCTCGATGACGAGGGCCGTGTCGGCCAGGCGCAGCTTGTCGCCGACGGTGGGGCCGAGCATCTCGGCATAGGCACGGCGAGAAATCTTCATAGCTTGCCTTGGACCAGACCGCGGAAGCCCCAGACGGCGCGGTCGCCGCCAAGGTCGACGAGCTCCACCGTGCGCGTCTGCCCCGGCTCGAAGCGCACCGCGGTGCCGCTGCAGATGTTCAGCCGCATGCCGCGCGCGGCTTCGCGATCGAAGCTCAGCGCCGCGTTCGTCTCGGCGAAGTGGTAGTGCGACCCGACCTGGATCGGGCGCGTGCCGGCGTTCGCGACCTTGAGCGTCAGCGTGCGGCGGCCCGGGTTGAGTTCATGCTCGCCCTCGGCGGTGATCAGCTCGCCGGGGATCATCACTTGCGACCCTTGGCGAACCACCACACGGCCACGCCGGCCGCCACGGCGAGGGCCAGCGTCGTGCCGCTGTCCCAGGCGTGCAGGTGGGGACCGGTGGGGCCGTGGCCATCGTGGGCCAGGGCGGGGGCGGTGAGCAGGAGCAAGGCCAGTGCACGCATGGTCGTTCAGGGAATGGGTTGATGAACCGTGACGAGCTTGGTGCCGTCCGGAAAGGTGGCTTCGACCTGGATCTCGGGAATCATCTCGGGGATGCCTTCCATGACGTCGGCCCGCGTGAGCACCTCGCGGCCTTCGCTCATCAGCTGGGCGACGTTCTTGCCGTCGCGGGCGCCTTCCAGGATGGCGGCGCTGATGAGCGCCACGGCCTCCGGGTAGTTGAGCTTCAAGCCCCGGGCCTTGCGGCGTTCAGCGAGCAGCGCCGCAGTGAAGAGCAGCAGCTTGTCTTTCTCTCGGGGCGTCAGTTCCATGTCGCGTCGCTCGAATTCTTTCAGTCAGCCCGACCGAGCGCTTGCAGCGATCGAACCCGGGGTCTCCATGGCATCAGGTCATGCTTTGCAAGGGGAGTGCCAATCCACCAGCACCGAGGCCGCATCGCCCTTGCGGGACGGCCCCGCGGCCTTGCGGGACGGCGTGCCGAGCGCAATCCAGCCGAGCAGCGTCTCGCCCGGCTCGCAGAACGCAGCCGCGATGGCTGCGTCGCGCACCTTCGCGCCGCTGAGCATCTTGCCGCCGAAGCCCAACGCGTGGGCCGCCGTCAGGAAGTTGGCAATCGCGCCGCCGACGGCCGCCCATTGCTCATGGGCGGGCACCAGCGGGTGCCCGAGGTCGATGCGGGCGACCACCGCCACCGTCACCGGCGGCTTCAAGGCCCGCTCCCGGTCCAGGGTGGCGCCCTCCTCGCCCTTGCCGGCGGCCCGCGCCGCGTCGGCAAACAGGGCGGCCATGCGCTCCTTTGCGGCGCCGCGCACCACTTTGAACCGGTAGGGCACCAATTCGGCGTGGTCGGGCGCGCGCAAGGCCGCCTCGGCCATCTGCGCCAGGTGCGCCTCGCTCGGCCCGGGCTCCGTGAGGTGCTTGGGGCCGACCGAGTAACGCGTCAGCAGCGCGTCAAGCGCCAGCGGCGGCTGGGTCACTTCAGAAGTCCCGCGTTCTCGGCGGCCGCCTTGATGCCGTCATAGTTCGCCGGCTTGGTGGCGATGAACTTGGCGGCGCGCTGCAGGCCCAGGATCTCCTTGCCCTGCGGCGTGGCCGGGTCCAGCGCCAGGAAGGCGGCCTTGATCTTCTCCTGCAGGGCCTGCGGCATGTCGGCGTGCACCGACCAGTTGTAGTCGTAGTAGGGCGCCGTCGTGTAGAACACCTTGACCTGGGCCGGGTCGACCTTCTTCTCGGCGACGAACTTCTCCCAGACCGAGATGTTCAGGGCACCCGCGTCCACCTTGCCGCTGGCCACGGCCGCGATGGTGGCGTCGTGCGCACCGCTGAAGGCCACGCGCTTGAGGTCCGTGTCCGGGTTGATCTTGGCGGCCAGCAGGAAGCTGCGCGGCATCAGGTGGCCCGAGGTGCTGCTCTGCGAGCCGAAGGACAGGGTCTTGCCCTTCAGGTCCTCCAGCTTGTTGATGCCGCTCTTGGCGTCGGTGATGAAGACCGAGCGGAACTTCTCGTCTTCCTCGCGCTGCACGAGCGGCACCACCTTGCCGCCGGCGCGCACGTTGGCCTGCACGAAGGTGAAGCCGCCGAACCAGGCCAGGTCGACCTTCTTGTTGACCAGGGTCTCGACCGCGGCGGCGTAGTCGGTCACCGGCGTCCACTCGACCTTCATGCCCAGCTTGCTCTCCAGGTACTGGCCGAGCGGCGCGAACTTGCGGGCCAGCTCGCTGGGCGACTCGTCCGGGATGGCGGTGACGCGCAGCACCTGCTGGGCCTGGGCCGCAGCGCCCACCAGCGCGAGAGACATCACCACACCACGCGCCAGACTGGCGACGACACGGGTCAGATTCATTGCAGTTCTCCTGAGGACGAAACAAGGTGCTCGGTCAGAACACCAGGGTGGCCCAGGCGGGGTCTGCCGCCCGGGCTGCGAATTGCACCGCGCCGCCATGCTGGCGGGCGGCAGGGATGAGGTCGGCATGCGTCAGGCCGTGAGCAGCCAGGGCATCGGTGCAGGCGAGGAAGCGGGCGCCGTGGTCGAGCGCGTCCTGCATCCAGGCCGCGATGGTCTTGTCGAAGCGGTCCGAGGCCCGCAGGCCTTCTGCCACGCCGGGCTCCAGCAGCAGCACGGCGCGTGCGGTGAAGTACACCTCCACGTCCAGCTCCAGCGCTGCCCCGGCCGCGGCGTGCGCGAACGGCGTGGCCAGGCGCACCGGATCGGCCGGGTCAGCCGCCCACAGCAGGATCGCCAGGCCCGTGCGTGCCATCAGGCCGCCTCCAGCTGGTTCAGCCACGCCCAGCGCTGCATCCCCTCGCGGATGGCCTGCGCATCGACGGCCAGGCGCCCCCGCTCGTCATCGAGCGCCGACGGCGCCAGCTCCACCAGCCAGCCGGCGTCGTAGGGTGACTGATGCACCAGCTCCGGCCGCGCCTCCAGCGCCTCGTTCACCCGCGTGACGACCCCGGACAGCGGCGACTTCACCGACACGATCGACTTGGACAGCTCCACCACCCCGATCGACCGCCCCTGCCCCACCTCGCTGCCCACCGACTTCGGCCGGCACATGTAGATGTCCCCCGACGCCTTCAAGCCGAGTGCCGTGATGCCCACCCGCACCCCGCCACCGTCCAGCGGCATCGCCCAGGTCTGGTCGTCGATCCAGTACCAGAGCGCGTCGGGAATTTCAGCGCCGGCGATCAGCACAGGGCCTCCACGATGGTTCGGCCGGCGTCGCGAGCGGGCACAGATTGGTTCGAGCACCGCAGCCGTGCACCCGTACGGCAAGGCGCGCAGGGCCAAGATGTGCCCGCGCAGTAGCCGGACGGGCCATCGTGGCGGAAAGAGGTAGGAGTCGAACCTACCCGGCAACGCATGGCGCCACCCACCGGGTTTGAAGCCCGGCCGACACACCGGTGTCGTTCTCTTTCCTTCATGCCTCACCTTGTGCGAACAGCGCACTGTCCGCCCGAAGCCGATGTTCATCGCCGACCCGCCGCAGCAGGCCGACCCGGTCGAAATGCTCCAGCAGCTGGATGGCCCGCTTGCGCCCGAGGCCGGTCGCATCCCGGAAGGCGGCGGCCGCCACGTGCCCGTGCTCCGCCGCCAGGCGGCGCACTGTAGCCGCGAGCGCGGTCATCGTGGCCGTGTCGACGTACAAGTCCTTCACCACCTGGTGCAGATCCCCCTGCTGGGCCAGGCGCGCGAGCGTGGTGCGCATCAGGGCCTCGGGCTCGGCGCAGTCCTTCGCGAGGTCGCGGGCCCAGGCGCCCTCGGCCCCCGCCGCGGTCAGGCGCGGCGCGACCTTCTGGGCGATGCGCTGCTCGGTGGCCGAGAGTTGCACGCCATGCTCGGGCAGATGCACGAACGCGCCGCGCACGGCGATCCGGCCGGTGGCGCGCAGGTCGGCCAGCACCTGGCG
Organism: Burkholderiales bacterium; assembly: GCA_003963005.1. Classification (GTDB taxonomy): domain Bacteria; phylum Pseudomonadota; class Gammaproteobacteria; order Burkholderiales; family Burkholderiaceae_C; genus Pelomonas. The sequence goes on along the minus strand of RXJW01000091.1, from coordinate 5,577 downwards.
CCACAAGGCCTCGGCCATGCGCGGCGCCACGAGGCGGCGCAGGCGCGCGGCGTCAGGCCCGAGTTCATCGGGCGACTTGGCATGGAACTCCGCCAGCGCGGCCAGCAGCCGCGCGGTCAGCTGAGTGGTCGCGTCATCACCCAGCGCCCAGCCGTGCAAGGGCTCGGCCAGGCCTTCTGCCTGCGAGAAGCGCGACAGGTCCACGCCCAGCGGCGACAGCGCCAGCAGCCGTTCGCGGCGGCGGGCGGCGGTGGGCAGTTCGCAGGCGGCGAGTTCGTCCAGCCGCTCGGGCGTGCGCCGGTAGCGCGTCGGTGCAAAGGGGTCGAGCACCAGGCCGCCGGCCAGCGTGCGCGTGGCACCCGCATCGCGCAGCACGAGGCGGTCGCCGCGCCAGGCGCCCACCGCGGCGTGGCAGACGAGCTGCACGCGGCCCGATGCCCCAGGCTCGATGGCATCGCCATCCAGCACGGCGACGCTGGCCGTCGTGCTCTGGGCGCCGAGGTGGACGTGGACCCGCGCACCCGAGCGCAGCGGCCGCACCTCACCGGGCCAGAGCTGCAGCCGGGCGTCGAAGCGGTCGGTGGCCAGTGCCACATGCGGCGCCGTGAGCCAGGCGCCGCGCGGGGCCTCGTCCTTGGCGATGCCGGCCAAGGCCACGGCGCAGCGCTGACCCGCGTGGCCACGCTCGACCCCGCGGTTCTGCGCATGCAGGCTGCGCACACGGGCGCGGCGACCGGCCAGCACCAGCTCGTCACCCACGGCGATCTCGCCTGCGTGCAGGGTGCCGGTGACGACGGTGCCGACACCATCGAGCGTGAAGGCGCGGTCCACCGCGAGGCGCGGCGCCTGACCGTGCAGCGCGCGCGGCGGCAGCCGGCGGGCGGCATCGAACAGCAGCTCCCTCAGTGCATCGACGCCCTGCCCCGTCTGCGACGACACGACCTCGATCGGCGCCGTGGCCAGACCGGTGCCGTCGAGCAGCGCACGCACCTCCACCATCAGGGCCTCGATGCGCCCGGGCTCGGCGCGGTCTGCCTTCGTGATCGCCACGGCGCCCCGGGTCAGGCCGAGCAGGCTGAGCACGGCGAGGTGCTCGCGCGTCTGCGGCATCACGCCATCATCCGCGGCCACGAGCAGCAGCCCGAAGTCGATACCGCTGGCGCCGGCGAGCATCGTGTGCACGAGCTTCTCGTGGCCGGGCACGTCGATGAAGCCGAGCCGTTCTTCGGTGCCCTGGACGTCGAGGTAGGCATAGCCCAGCTCGATGCTGATGCCGCGGGCTTTCTCCTCGGGCAGGCGATCGGTGTCCACCCCGGTCAGCGCCCGCACGAGCGTGGTCTTGCCGTGGTCGATGTGACCGGCAGTGCCGACGATCACGCCACGGCCTCCCGCAGTGCGTCGAGTTGCGAAGTCAGCAGGGCCGGCTCCTCCAGGCAGCGCAGGTCCAGCAGCAGGCGGTCGTCGTGGATGCGGCCGATGACCGGCCGGGGCAGCGCGCGCAGCGCCACGGCCAGCGCTTCCAGCGTGCGGCCGCGGCCGTCGACTGCGGTGAAGGCCAGGCCCGCCGAGGGCAGGCGCTCGACGGGCAGCGAGCCGGAGCCGATCTGGCTCTGCAGGGCCACCGCCTCGACCGTGAAGCGCGGCGCCACGGCAGCGGCCACGTCGGGCAGCAACGCCTGCGCCAGCGCCGCGATCTGCGCCTGCGGGCGCGTCAGCAGGCGCAGCGTCGGCAGGTCTTGCACGAGCCGCTCGGGCCGCAGGTACAGCCGCAGCGTGGCCTCCAGCGCGGCAAACGGCAGCTTGGACAGGCGCAGTGCCCGTTTCATCGGGAACTTGCGGATGCGGCTCACCGCAGCCTTGCTGCCGACGATGAGGCCGGCCTGCGGGCCGCCCAGCAGCTTGTCGCCGCTGAAGGTGACCACGTCGCAACCCGCGGCGAGCATGGCCTGCGGCAGGGGTTCGGCGGGCAGGCCCCACTGGGCCAGGTCGACGAGGGCACCGCTGCCCAGGTCGGTCATCAGCGGCACGCCGCCGGCGCGCGCGATCGGTGCGAGCGTGGCTTCGTCCACCGACGCCGTGAAACCCTGCACCGCGTAGTTGCTGGTGTGCACCTTCACGATCAGGCCGGTGCGCGGGTTGATGGCGGCCTCGTAGTCGCGCGGGTGGGTGCGGTTGGTCGTGCCCACCTCCACGAGCGTGGCGCCCGCTGCCGCCATCACGTCGGGCATGCGGAAGGCGCCGCCGATCTCGACGAGCTCGCCGCGCGAGACGATGGCCTCCTGGCCGCGAGCCAGTGCCGCGATGCCCAGCAGCACGGCCGCCGCGTTGTTGTTGACGACGGTGGCCGCCTCCGCGCCGGTCAGTTCACACAGCAGGTCTTCGATCAGGTCATCGCGGTCGCCACGGCTGCCGGTGTCGAGGTCGAATTCGAGGTTGTTGGGCGCCCCGGTCAGGGCCAGCACCTGATGCAGCGCCGCATCGGCCAGCAGCGCGCGGCCGAGGTTGGTGTGGATGACGGTGCCGGTGAGGTTCAGCACGGCGCGCATCGCCGGTTGCATGCGTCCTTGAACACGCGCCGCCAGCGCCTGCGGCAGCGCGGCCAGTTCGGCACGCGGCAGTTCGCCGGCGACCGCCCGCGCCCGCAGGGCGTCCAGCAACGCCCTCGCCTCTCGCGCGACCAGCGTGTGGCCGTGTTCGGCGACGAGCGCTGCGCATTCGCGCAGCAGCCGGTCCAGCGCCGGCAGATCCTTGGGGGCCGCGTTGTCGAGGGCCTTGGAACCGTGAACCACGGATTCGTCGGGCGCCACGGTCAGTGGCCTCGTCCAGGCGGCGGGGCCGCGTCCTCGGACTCGCCGAAGAGCAGCAGCAGGTTCAGGCCGTGGCGATGCAGGCCCTCCTCGCTGACGAGCAGATCGAGCGTCAGCGTGGCGAGGTCGTCCGCCACGGGCTCCAGGGCGTTGTCACGGGCCGGATGCATCAGCTTCAGGTAGTGGCCACATTCGCTGCAGCACTCGGCCTGGACCGCCGGCTGGGCCTCGGACGCAGCCCCATCGGCCGCCACGAGCTGCTGAAGGGAGATGCCCTTGGTGCTCTGGCAGTGGGTGCACTTGATGCGCACGTAATGCCATTGGGTGGCGCACAGGCTGCAGGACAGGTAGCGGGCCCCCTCGGCACCCAGGCGCTCGACGGAGGCGACCGGCCGTGAATTGCAGCAGGGGCAGACGGTCGGATCGTCGATGCGACCGAACGGCGCCACCGTACCGCCCGCGTGGGCCGCCGCCGTCTGCTGCGCAAGGCGCACCCAATGCAGCTGCAGGCCGGCGGCGATCAAGGGGGCTGTGGCCAGGTCCAGACCGAGCATCACGCCCGTCAGCAGGCGGCCGGCCTGCGTCTCCAGGTGCTCGTCGGTCGCCTCGGCCAGCTGCTGCACCGCAGTGCGCGCCGGGCCGTCGGCCAGGTGACCGGTCAGGTCGCGCAGCAGCAAGCGCAGGCTGTCACGCCAGACGGCGTCACGGGCCCAGGTGTCGGCCGGCAGCAGCGGGCGCCCTTCGCGTGCTGCAGCGTCCACCTGGGCCTCGGTCGGCACCGGGACGGCGACGTCGGCTTTCAGCGCCCGATGCTGCGCCTCGGCCAACTCCGCCGCGAAGAGCAGGAAATCGCGCATCGCATGGCCGTCGGCGCGCTGGCGCAGCCGCACCGCCCGCGCGGCGAACACGCCGGCGTCGGGCAGATGCAGGAAGGTCAGCTGCTCGCCGGCACGAACGGCGATTTCTTCGGGGCTGAGGAGCTTTTGGGGCGTGCTGGTCGTCGAGGTCACTGCTTGCCTGTCATCTCACGGTGCCAGAGGGGATGATTCTGGCGCGCCCATCCTTCGGTGACCGTCCCGCGCGTCATCGCGCGGACCGTGCCCTTGACCCAGATGGCGGCGTAGACATGCATGATGACGCCGAGGATCAGCGCGGCCGCGCTGGCCGCATGCAGCACCACGGCGATGCGGCGCAACAGGATCGGGAAGCTGCTGGCGAACCAGGGCTGCCAGAACATGACGCCGGTCAACAGCAGCACGGCCAGGCACACGCTCATGACCCAGAACACGCCCTTCTGACCGGCGTTGTATTTACCGACCGGCGGCATGCCCGCCTTGTTGCCGCGCAGCATGTCGCCGCTGTGGGCCACCCATTCGCGGTCCGCCGGCGTGAACACGTTCTCGCGCCAGAGCCGGAAAAACAGGACCGCAAACGCCGCCACCATGATCACGCCGAAGAACGGATGCAGGATGCGCGCCCACACGCCGCCCCCAAAGAGCCCACTGAAGAAGTACAGGCTCGGATGGAAGAAGGCGAGACCGGACAGCCCGGCGAGCACGAACATCAAGGCGATGAACCAGTGGTTCATGCGGTCGCGATCTTCGTAGCGACGCAGGTATCGAATTGCCATGTCGTGCTCCTTCAGGCGTCAGCCTTGTCGGCGGTCTTGTCGTCGGCATCGTCCTTGGACTCGACCGGACCGACCTTCATGTAGTGGAAGAAGCCGGCGACGGCCGCACCCACCATCGCCGCGACGGCGAGCGGCTTGGCCGCGCCCTTCCACAGCGACACCAGCGGGCTGATCTTGGGATCCGCCGGCAGGCCGTGGTAGAGCTCAGGCTTGTCCGCATGCTGCAGCACGTAGACCACGTGGGTACCGCCCACGCCCTGCGGGTCGTAGACGCCCGCGTTGGCGTAGCCGCGCTCCTTCAGGTCGGTCACGCGCTCTGCACCGTAGTCGAGCATGGCCTCCTTCGTCCCGAAGCGGATGGCGCCCGTCGGGCAGGCCTTGGCGCAGGCGGGCTCGAGGCCCACGCCGACGCGGTCCGAGCACAGGCTGCACTTGTAGGCCTTGTTGTCGACCTTGGACAGGCGCGGCACGTCGAACGGGCAGCCCGTCACGCAGTTGCCGCAGCCCACGCAGTGCTCGGAGATGAAGTCCACGATGCCGTTCGCGTACTTCACGATGGCGCCGGGGGCCGGGCAGCTCTTGAGGCAACCCGGGTCCTCGCAGTGCATGCAGCCGTCCTTGCGGATCAGCCACTCGAGCCGGTCCTTTTCGACTTCCACCTCCGAGTAGCGCATGACCGTCCAGCTTTGCGGCGTCAGGTCACGCGGGTTGTCGTAGGTGCCGTGGTTGTCGCCCACGTCGTCGCGCAGGTCGTTCCACTGCATGCATGCCACCTGGCAGGCCTTGCAGCCGATGCAGGAGGACACGTCGATGAGCTTGGCGACCTCGATGGTCTTGCGCGCCTGCGGCGGGTTGGTGGTGGTGGCCGAGCGCTTGGCGATGTCGAGAGATTGGAGTGAAGACATGGTCAAGCCTTTTCAAGGTTCACGGTGAAGCTCTTGAATTCCGGGGTCTGCGTGTTCGCATCGCCCACGAACGGGGTCAATGTGTTCACGAGGTACCCGGGCTTGGCCACGCCGACGAAGCCCCAGTGGTTGGGCAGGCCCACGGTGTGCACCCGCTTGCCATCCACGTCCAGCGACGCGATGCGCTTGCTGACCACGGCCACGGCCTTGATGAAGCCGCGGTTGCTGCTCACCT
>RXJW01000198.1 GCA_003963005.1 Burkholderiales bacterium | reverse complement strand
CACCAGCGGGGCCGCCGAGCCCAGCAGCGCGAGCGTGTCTTCCGGGTAGCCGCGACCGAACAGCGGGTCGAGGAACCATCGGTTGCGCAGGCCATCGTGCCGCTGCGCTGCGGCGAGGTCGGCCGGGCTGTCGGACGCAGCGGTGATCGGATGCAGGCTGAGCGTGATGCCGACCTGGGCGCCTTCGACGTTGCGCCGGATGACTGGAATCGCCTGCCCGTGGGACAGCAGGATGTGGTGACAGGCCTGCAGCGCATCAGGCAGGCGCTTGCCGCCGGGCGCATGCACGCCCTCCCAGTAGCCCATCATGGCCGAGCACCAGGGCTCGTTGTGAGTGATCCAGTGCTTGACGCGGTCACCCAGCCGGCGGGTGACGACGTCGGTGTAGGCCAGGAACGCGTCGACCGTCGAGCGCGCCGTCCAGCCGCCCTCCTCCTGCAGCGCCTGCGGCAGGTCCCAGTGGTAGAGCGTGCACCACGGGTCCAGGCCGCGCTCCAGCATCGCGTCCACCAGCCGGTCGTAGAAGGCCAGGCCGGCCTCGTTCACCGTGCCGCGCCCGGCGGGCACGATGCGCGGCCAGGCGATGGAGAAGCGGTAGGCATTGACGCCGAGCGACCGGGCGAGATCCAGGTCCTGCGGGTAGCGGTGGTAATGGTCGCAGGCCACCAGCCCGTTAGCGCCATCGCGGATGCGGCCGGGCTCGCTGCAGAAGCGGTCCCAGATGGACTCGCCCTTGCCGTCCTCCCGGCCGGCGCCCTCGATCTGGAAGGAAGACGTGGACACGCCCCAGCGGAAGTCGGCGGGGAAGTCGTGGCGGGAGGGAACGGTGTGGGCAGTCATGCGAGGTCAGTGAGAACGCCGGCCGGTGTCGAACCGGGCCGGCGCGGTTGCGGAAAGAAAGGGCTCAGAACTTGTAGCTGCCGCCGATCAGGAACTGCCGCCCGTACGAGGTGTAGCGCTCGGGCAGCGTGGCGTTGGGGTCGGCAGAACCGGTCGAGACCCCCACCCGCGTGCGGTAGGGCTCGTCGGTCAGATTGTTCACCTGCAGGGTCAGCGACAAGCCCTTGAGCGGGCCGGACTCGAACGAATACCCGAACTGCGCGTCCACGACTGTTTCGCCGGAGATCATGCTGGGCACGTTCTCGCCGAAAGTGCCCCGCACCGTCGTCACGAACGGCGAGCGATGACGGCTGCCGATGCGGGCCGAGAAGTTGTCGCGCTCGTAGTAGACGGTGAAGTTGCCGACGATGCCTGACAGGCCGTCCAGCGGCTTGGTCAGGTCGTTGCCCTCGTGCAGCGAGCTGCGGGTCTTGGAGAAGCCGAGCTGCACGCCGATGCCGTCGAGCGATTTGCTGATCAGCGAGCCGTCCAGCACACCGCTGACTTCGGTGCCCGCGATCATGCCGCCCTTGCCGTTGGCCTGCGTGCTGAGCGTGCCGATGTTGCTGTAGGGCGTGAAGGCGGTCGGGTTCGGGAAGCCGGTGAAGTCGAAGTCGATGGACTGCGAGTAGACGAAGTTCTTGATGTTGCGGTGGAAGGCTGCGAGCGCCACGTAGCTGCGCTTGTCGAGGTAGTGCTCCAGCGACAGGTCGGTCGCATCGGCGCGCCACGGTTCGAGCTTGGGATTGCCGCCATTGGCCGACCACAGGTGCGGCTCGGTCGTGCTGACGCTGATGCCCGCGAAGCCGGCCCGCATGTCTTCCATGTTCGGGCGGGCCATGACCTTGGCCAGGCCGAAGCGCAGCAGCGTGTTGGGCGTCAGGTCCGCCGTGAGGTTGAGGTTGGGCAGGACGTCGGTGTAGCTCGTGCCGCCCGTGGCGGGATCGGTGCTGTTGGTCTTGCTGTTCCAGAACAGGCCGTTGCTCCACTGTTTGGCATGCACGGCGCGCAGACCGACGTTGCCGTGCAACGGTACGCCGGCTTCCACGTCGAAGCCGAGCTTCACGTAGGCGGTGGTCACCTTCTCGTGCACCTGCCAGATGCGGCCCGGTGCCTGGTCGGCCGAGGTCGGCACGACGTCGTACAGGCCCAGCGCGCTGGGCAGGTCGAAGTTCACCATGCGGATGGGGCTGCCGGCGAAGTCCAGGTTCGTCGGCGCGCGCAGCAGGTTGGCCGGGATCAGCATCGGCGCCCGCGCATTCTTGAGGTTGTAGTTGACCTCGGTGCGGTTCATGTCCTTGTCGCGCTCGGAGTACAGCAGGCCGCCCTCGACGCTGGACAGCCAGCTCTCGAAGTTGCGGCTTGCGCTGAGCTTGAGCGCCTTGGCCTGGTCGCCAACCTTGGGGAACTGGCTGCGGCCGTCGCGCCCCCAGCCGGCCGGGTCGCGCAGGTAGACCTTGCTCGCGTCACCGAAGTCGAAGGTCGGCGCAAACGTGGAGCGGCCGTCGCCGGTGGCGATGTGGACGGGGCCGAGGCTGACGCGGTCGAGCGAGCCGGCCTGCAGTTCAGCGTTCTGCTCCTTGCGCTTGGCCTTGGACCAGCTCAGGTCACTCACCAGCTTCCAATCGGCCACCCGCAGCTCGGAATTCCAGCCCACGGCACGGACGTCGTCCTGGCGCTTGTTGTAGGTGGTGAGTGCCACCGGCGTGGTGTTGTTGACGGTGCCGCTGGTGGCGATCTTGTCGCCGTTGACGGTGGTGACCTGCGTGCCGCTCCAGGTGGCGCCGGACCAGGTGGACATGTCGGACATGACCGTGCGGCGCGCCTCCTCCTGGTCGAACTTGGAGTAGTACAGGTCCAGCGTGCTGTGGAACTGCGCGTTCGGCTTGTACTCGAGCACGCCCATCAGGCCATCACGCTTCTGGCGCGATGAGGCCACGCCCAGCTCAAAGCCCTGCAGCGCGACCGCATCGGCAGGCACTCCGGGCAACGGTGCGCCCCAGTTGTTGGTGTTGGCCCACCACCAGCTCTTGTAATGCTTCTCCTGGTTCGGGGAGTCCAGGTGCGCGAAGCCCACGGCCGCGCCCCAGGTGCGGTCGGCCGACTGCGTCACGTACGACGCGCTGAGCCGGTTGCCCGTGGCGGAAATCTCCGGGTTGAGCGCGCCGTTGGAATTGCGCTCCAGGCGCGCACTGACGACGGCCTGCGTCTTGCCGAGGTCCAGCGGCCGCAGCGTCTTCATGTTGATCGTGCCGGACAGCCCCTGCACGGCCAGCGCCGGGTCAGGCGTCTTGAGAATGTCTGCGCCGTTGATCAATTCGGACGGGAACTGGTCGAACTCCACGGCCCGGTTGTCGCCCGTGGAGACGATCTCGCGCCCGTTGAGCAGGGTCACGCCATAGCGCGGCGCCATGCCGCGGATGCTGATGACGGAAGCCCGTCCCGCCACACGCTGCGCGGTCAGGCCCGGCAGGCGGGAGATGGCGTCGGCGATGGACACATCGGGCAGCTTGCCGATGTCCTCGGCCGACACCGACTCGACGATGGCATCCGCGTTGCGCTTGGTGCTGATCGACGACTCCAGGCTGGCGCGAAAGCCCGTCACGGTCACGGTCTGCAGCTTCTCGTCAGCCGGGGGTGCCGCCTGGGCCGCGGCCAGCAGCGGCATGCCCAGCAGGCCGGCGCAGACCGCGGCCACCGGGGTGAGGCGCACGGGTCGCCGCCAGGGCGTGGTGGCGCGCTCTGCGGCGCGCAGCGAATGGGGGTTCATGGCTTGTCTCCTGGTTCGGTCTTGTTCGCTGCTTGGGCAGTGCCATCGGGGCGAGCCCGGCTTGCCAGCCGATGGCTTCGCACCTCAAAATGGAACCGGTTCCAAACGCAACGCCAATCTAATGCGGCACAGTTGGCGCTGTCAATCGCATCGGCCCGAGGGTTGACGCTTTTTCGCTTCAGCCCCTACCGTGGCCCTGCCCCACCGAGCCCTCACGATGACGCCTCTCTCTGCCCCCCTCATCCGCATCGCGCACCTGACGGCTGCGCTCGCCGTCGCTGCCACACCTGCAGCGCATGCCACGCCTGATCCCGTCGTGCAGGCCTGGCCCGCGCGCACGCCGCAGCGTGATGCGGCGCTGGAAGCGCGGGTGGACGCCGCGCTCAGGACGCTGAGCACGCGGCAGAAGGTCGGCCAGATCACGCAGCCCGAAATCCGAGCGATCACGCCCGATGAGGTGCGCGAGTACGCGATCGGCACGGTGCTCAACGGCGGCGGCGGCTGGCCGGGCATGGACCGCACGGCCACCCCGGCGCAGTGGCGCGCGCTGTCGGAACAGTTCCAGGCGGCCGCGCTGCAGGCCACGCCGGGCATTCCGCTGCTGTGGGGCACGGACGCCGTGCACGGCCACAACAACGTGCGCGGCGCCACGCTGTTTCCGCACAACATCGCGCTCGGCGCCACGCGCAACGCCGACCTCGTGCGCGACATCGGCCGCGCCACGGCCCGCGCGGTGCGGGCCAGCGGCCTGCATTGGACGTTCGCGCCGACGCTGGCCGTCGTGCAGGACGTGCGCTGGGGCCGCACCTACGAAAGCTTCGGCGCGGACCCGGCGCTGGTGCGCCGGCTCGGCCAGGCGTCCGTCGAAGGCCTGCAGGACGGCCTGAAGGACGGCCGCGGCGTGCTGGCCACCGCCAAGCATTTCATCGCCGACGGCGGCACGCGGCGCGGCATCGACCAGGGCGTGAGCAGCACCACGCCGGCCGAGCTGGCCCAGGTTCACGGTGCCGGCTACCTTGGTGCGCTGGATGCCGGCGTGCTGACGGTGATGGCGTCCTTCAGCAGCTGGACTGACAGCGCTGCCTACGTGCAGCACGGCAAGATGCACGGCAACCGGACGCTGATGACCGAGGTGCTCAAGACCCGACTGGCCTTCGACGGCCTCATCGTCAGCGACTGGGACGGCATCGGCCAGCTCCCTGGTTGCCGCAACGATGACTGCCCGGCGGCCATCAATGCCGGCATCGACATCGTCATGGTGCCCTTCCACTGGAAAGCGTTCCACGCCAACACGCTGCGCGCCGTGGAAGACGGCCGCATCCCGATGGCGCGGCTGGACGATGCGGTGCGGCGCATCCTGCGGGTGAAGTTCAGCCTGAGCGTGTCGACCCCGGTCCCGGCCACGGTGGAGGCCCTGCAGGCGCCCGACCTCGCCCGCCAGGCGGTGCGCGAGTCGCTGGTGCTGCTCAAGCACAAGCCTGGCCTGCTGCCGCTGCCGGCCACGGCTCGCGTGCTGGTGGTGGGCGCCGCGGCCGACAGCCTGCCCCACCAGGCCGGCGGCTGGAGCGTGACCTGGCAGGGCCGAGACACCACGAATGCCGACTTTCCGCAGGGCACGACGCTGCTGGCCGCGCTGCGCCAGCGGCTCGGCGCTGCGCAGGTCACCTTCGACGCGGACGGCAGCCGGCACGACCCCCGACGCTTCGATGCCGTCATCGCCGTGCTGGCCGAAACGCCCTATGCCGAAGGCGAGGGGGATGTGCGGTTGACCGAGAACCTGCGCCACAGCCGCCGCCATCCCGAGGACGCCGAGGCCCTGCGGCGCGTCGCCGGGCGTGGTGTGCCGGTCATCACGATGCTGTACTCCGGCCGCCCGCTGTACGTGAACGACCTCGCCAACCTGAGCGATGCCTTCATCGCCGCCTGGCAGCCGGGCACCGAAGGCGCCGGCCTGACCGACGTGCTCCTTGCGCCGGCCGCCGGGCAGCCCTGGCCCGGCTTCACCGGCCGGCTGTCCTTCCCGTGGCCCGCAGGCCCGTGCCAGTTCAGCAGCCACGAAGCCCGGCCCTGGTGGCCGGTCGGGGGTGGCCTGAGCGGGCACGAGACCCGGGCGAACACCTCGCTTTTGCCCGAGCCCGCCGACTCCGCCCCCATCTGCCCGCTGTGATTCAATTCGCGCCAGCAACTGCAGAGGGCGCATGGCAACGATCAAGGACGTCGCACGGCTGGCGGGCGTGGGGGTAGGCACCGCGTCGCGGGTCATCAGCGGAAACGGTTCCGTCGCCCCGGCCACGGCGGAGCGCGTGCGCAAGGTCATCGCGCAGCTCAAGTTCCGGCCGTCGCATGCGGCGCGCTCGCTGGGGGCCGGCACGTCCAAGCTGATCGGCGTCTACATCCCCTTCCTGCGCGGCACCTACTACACGCCCATCCTGCGCGCCATCGACCTCACGCTGCGCGCCCAGGGGCTGCACCTGGTGGTGGCCTTCGGGGAGGGCATCGAAGACGAGCGCGTCGAGACCAACGACGGCATGCGCTTCCTGCTGGACCGCGACTGCGACGGGCTCATCGTGCTGTCCAACGCGCTGCAGGATGACGACCTCAAGGCCCTGGGCCCGGCGGCCCGGCAGGTGGTCGTGCTGAACCGGCACTTCGACCGCATCCAGGAGCAGTGCTTCACGGCCGACCACGTGCAGGGCGGCGTGCAGGCGGCCCGTGCGCTGCTGCAGCACAAGCACAAGGACATCGCCGTCGTCTCCGGCCCCACGACCTCGCCCGACAACGTGGCACGCCTGGCCGGCTTCATGGGCGAACTCGCGCAGCGTGGGCTGGACACGTCCAAGGTACTGACCGTGCCCGGCGACTTCTCCAACCAGTCGGGCTGGGATGCCGCCGGCGTGCTCCTGCAGCGCAAGCGCCTGCCCACGGCCGTGTTCTGTGCCAACGACGAAATGGCCATCGGCTTGCTGGCGCATTTCCAGGAGCGCGGCGTGTCGGTGCCGCACGATGTCTCGGTGCTGGGCTACGACGACTCGCCGAGCGCGGCCTTCGCCGCACCGCGCCTCACCTCCGTGCACATCCCGAGCCACGAGGTAACGCTGGCCGGTCTGCACTGGCTGCTCAACCGCTGCTACGACCTGGCCCTGCCGGTGTCGCGGCACTTCGACATTTCCGTCACCTGGCGTGCGTCGGTGGCCGCACCGCCCGGTCGGCGGCGGAGCTGAATCCGGTCACACGCCACAATCCAGGGCTGAACTCTGGTTTGAGCCCATGTCCCACCGCGTCCTGACCGGCATCACCACCACCGGCACCCTGCATCTCGGCAACTACGTCGGCGCCATCCGCCCGGCCATCGAAGCCAGCCGCGCCGCCGGCGTGGAGAGCTTTTTCTTCATGGCCGACTTCCACGCGCTGATCAAGTGCGACGAGCCCGACCGCATCGCCCACTCCAGCCGCTCCATCGCCGCGACCTGGATCGCCGCCGGCCTGGACACCGACCGCGTGACGCTCTACCGCCAGAGCGACATCCCCGAGATCCCCGAGCTGACCTGGCTGCTGACCTGCGTCACGGCCAAGGGCCAGATGAACCGGGCGCACGCCTACAAGGCCGCGGTGGACGCGGCCGTGGCCGCCGGCGAGGAGCCCGATGCCCATGTCAGCATGGGCCTGTTCAGCTATCCGGTGCTGATGGCCGCCGACATCCTGATGTTCAACGCCCACCGCGTGCCGGTCGGCAAGGACCAGGTCCAGCACATCGAGATGGCGCGAGACGTCGCGCAGCGCTTCAACCACCTGTTCGGCCGCGGCCAGGACCTGTTCGTGCTGCCCGAGGCCCAGGTCGACGCCGAGATGGAGCTGCTGCCCGGCCTGGACGGCCGCAAGATGAGCAAGAGCTATGACAACGTCATCCCGCTCTTCGAAGGCGGCGCCCAGGCGCTGAAGGACGCCATCGCCCGCATCGTCACCGACAGCAAGCTGCCTGGCGAACCGAAAGACCCGGACGGCCAGGCCCTCGTCACGATCTACGACGCCTTCGCCACGCCGGAGCAGCGCGCGGCCTTCCGCGCCGCGCTGCGCGGCGGCCTGGCCTGGGGCGAGGCCAAGCAGCAGCTGTTCACCTTGATCGACGGCCAGATCGGCCCGATGCGCGCCCGCTACGAGCACCTGATGGCGCACCCGGCCGAGCTCGAAGCCCTGCTCCAAGCCGGCAGTGCGCGGGCCCGCGCGATCGCCGGGCCGGCCCTGCAGCGCCTGCGCGAGGCCGTCGGCCTGCGGCCCTACACCGCCACGGCCAGCACCGCCACGGCCAAGGCCGAAAAGGCCGCCCTGCCCGTCTTCAAGCAGTACCGCGAGACGGATGGCAAGTTCTACTTCAAGCTGCTGTCGGCCAGCGGCGAGCTGCTGCTGCAAAGCGACGCCTTCGAGCAGGGCCGTGATGCCGGCCAGTGGGTCGCGCGCCTGAAGCGCGAGGGCTGGGTGGCCGACGCCCCGGTGCAGCGCCACGGCAGCGAAGCCGACATCGCGGCGGCCCTCGCCGCGTTCCAGGACGCCTGAGCCGGCGGTCAGCGCCTCGGGCCGCCCACGTCGCCCTTGCGCTGCCCGAGGCCGGCCCGCTCCAGGTCGCGGAAGGCCTCGAACACCCACGACCGCAGCCCGATGACCACGCTGTACGGGCGCTTCTCGGAGGCCGGCAGCTTCTGGTCGAGCAGGTGCTGGCGGGCGAAGTCGTCGGCGGCACGCTGCAGCCGCTCGGCCAGCTCACGCGCATGGCCCGCGCCGAACTCGCCATGCACCAGCGTGAGCAGCTCGCCGTCGCCGTCGAAGCCGCCGGCGAAGAAGTCGGCCATCACGCGCTCCCGGAAGAACTGCATGACCGGCCCCTGCGGCCGCCAGCGCAGCGTCTTGGCGACCTTGAGCTTGTAGCGGTTGTGCGGGCGCAGCTCGATGACGCCCAGGCGGTCGAGCTGCGCCAGTGCCGCGACCGCATCGGCCTCGGTGATGCGGTAGCGGGCCAGCACGTCCTCGATCGCCCAGTGGCTCAGGCAGCAGATGGCCACCAGCAGCAGCTTCGGGTCGGCCACGACCGCGCGCTCCTGCTCCAGGCTCAGCTCCCGCAGCGCGGGCGCCTGCGCCACCAGCCGGCCGGCCAGCTCGGCAAACTCCAGCTTCAGCACACGGCAGATCTCGTCCACGCGCGACAGCGGCATCTCGCCGCCCGGTGCCAGCATGCGCTTGACGCTGCTCTCGGACAGGGCCAGCGCCTCGGCCAGCTCGGCGTAGCTCAGGCCCTGGCTCTTCAACTCGGCCTTGATCAGGGCCACGAGGGATTGCGTGCTCGACATGGAGCGCGACGGTAGCGCATGACGCCACCGGGCAGGGCATCCGCCGCGCCGCGGCGAGAAAAACGCCCGCCTGGCGACCCCGCGTAGCGACAGTCGCGGCCCTCACCACTGCCGTTTGAAAACGCATGCTGAACCGACGCCACCTGCTGTGCTGCGGCGCTGCCGCCGCCTACCTGCTCACATCGACGAAGGGCCCTTTGACGTGAAGACAACGCGAGCTATATCGGCAGCCCTTGTTAGCGACTGTCGCACGCTGGATTCCGGCCTCGCGGTGGCTAGCGTGCGGCAGTTCAGAAGTCCCAGCTCACGACTGAACTCTTGTCGGCCCGCGAAACGACTACACGGGTTCGCGTCGCCCAGCAGATCCAGTCTTGCTGCTCCATCGGCCCACCCTGCGCCAGTGCGCGCGCCTCCAGTACTGCGGCGCAGTACGTGCCGGGCAGTCGGACCGATTCATAGCGAATCCACTCGATCCCGTGCATGCGAGCGGCGGCCGCCACAGACTGCGTGTGCGTGTAGTCGCTGCCGTGGGTCCAGAGTGCGCGGCCGGCGTCCCAGGGTGGCTGAGCCAGATCCAGTGCCCTGCCATGCACCTGGGCGCGAAAGATCGTGTGTTGGGTCAGCAGTCCGTCCGGATCCTTGGCCAGGCCGGCGCAATCCTGGATGAACCGATAGCGCCAGTAGGCCAGCTCCGCGCACACGGTGTCGATCGATTCGGCGCCGTACCAAATTCCGGCTTCGCTCGGGCGGCGGAACCGGGTCGGACAGGGTGAGGTGTACCTGAAGGGCGTCGACAGCAGGTAGTGCAGGTTCTGCGCGCCCTCCGGGAGCGGCGGCTTCGAGGCCTCCAACATCGCTTCGAGCGCCTCGTGCTCCTCGCGCGAGCTGACGAGCTGCCAGGTCGAGATCTGGGACTGACTCTCGACGCAGCGCCAGGCGAGCATGGCCGCCTCACCGCAGGCGTCGAACCACTTCGCCTGCCAGGTGAACGGTTCAGCCGAAGCGCCGGTGGCCATGCTCAGTTCGGCGCGCGCATGCCGTCCAAGTAGGCGAGGGTGCGCGCCAGGCCTTCCGGGCTCAGGATGAGGTTGGCAGGCACGCCGAGCAGCGCGGTGTTGTGCGTATGCATCCATGTTTGACGCTTGCTCTCGCTGCCGCCGACCAGGGCATCGAGCGAGCGGAAAACCCTGACGAGCATGAGCGCCAGCTGGCCTTCCTTCGACTTGGGGTCGATGCCCCGCTCGCCTTGCCAGATGCGGGACACCGTCGCTTCGCTGAACCCCACGGTCTGGGCAACCGCCCGACCCGTGAGGCCCAGGCCAGCGGCGACTCGTTGCACGGCCTGGCCAAGGACCAGGGCATGGTCGACTTCCTTGATGGGGCTGGCTTGCATGGAGGTTTCCTCGGGGAGGGCGGGATGCAGGTTTGCTGCTGAAAGAAATGTACAGCGTATTTGCTGTAGCAGTGTCGCCCCATGCTCAATGGCGGAAAGCGAGCTAGCCTAGGCCGGCACATCAACGTCTGGCCGCTTCGCATCAGCCGCTTTGACCAGTTGCGCCACCAGATCCGCAAGCTTGCGGGGTGCCAGTGGCTTGTGAGCCACATACACCCGAGCTTGAGCAGCCCGGCTGGCGGCGCCAGCATCGAGGTCACCCGTGACGAGCAGCGCAGTCATCCCAGGTACCCGCAGCACCTCTCTCATGTGCGCAATCTCGGCAAGTCCGTTCGTCGTCCCAAGATGCAGGTCTGTGATGATCAGGTCTGGCTGGGCGCGTGCCTGCGACAGTTGGTCCAGCACGGCGTCGGCGCTGATCCCGGCGAACACGGTGTAGCCCCAACGTCGCAGCAGCGCAGCCATGGCTTCGCGCACGTCGACGTCATCTTCCAGGATGGCCAGTACGCCACCCGCGCGGCTGCCACCTCGGCGGTGGCGTCGCCAGACGAGGTCGCAGACTCCGACTGACTGATCGGCAGCGTCAGCGTGATCGTCGTGCCCTCGTCCGGTGACGATGTCAGGGTGAGCGGGTGCGCAAGCAGTTCTGCCGACCGGCGCACGATCGACAGGCCAATGCCGAGCCCCTCGGCGGCCTTCAGCGGGTTCAGGCGCACGTAGTCGCGGAAGACGTCGTCCAGCTTGTCCTGCGGAATGCCCGGACCGGTGTCTTGCACCCTGAGCCGGACCTCACCGTCAACCCGCTCGACATCGACGCGCACGGACCCTGTGTCGGTGTACTTGATGGCGTTGGAGACGACGTTGAACAGCATGCGCCGCAACAGGTGCCGGTCCGACACGATCAGGATGTCGACCGGCGGCGCCTCCAGCGTCAGCCCTTTGCGCTTGGCCAGCGGGCCGAAGTGGAGCATCGCTTCCTGCAGCAGCTCGCCCAGCGAGATGTCGCTCAGGTGCGGGGTGTAGTGGCCGCCGTCCAGCCGGCCGAGGTCCATCAGCTCGTCCAGCATGTCACCCAAAGAGGCCGCGCTGCGGCGCACGGACTGCAGACAGTGCAGGTAGCGGGTTGGATCCTCGGTGGCGTCACTGCCCAGCTCGGCCAACATGCCCAGGGCGTGGGCGGGCTGCCGAAGGTCGTGGCACGCGGCAGCCAGCAGCCGGATGCGAGAGGCGCTGCGCTGCTCGAGCTCGCCGTTGCGCGCTTCGAGTTCGGCGGAGACCTTGGCGAGGCGGCGGCCGCGGCGCACGGCGACGACCAGTGCCGCAGCCGCCAGCAGCGCGCCTACAGCAACGGCTGCAAAGCCGACGATCCACCCCCGCTGACGCTCGGCCTGCACCTCGGCCTCGGCCTCGGCCTTGAGGCGGGTGTTTTCTTGGTCCTTCAAGGCCACGTCGAGCTTCTCCAGGGTCTCGACACGGGTCTTCTCGTTGGCCAGGCGCTGCCGCTCTGCCGTCAGCGCGTTGTAGCGCTTGCGCGCCTTCAACGCCGCCTCGTAGCGGCCAAACGATTCGTAAAACAGGGAGATGTGCTCCAGGACTCGAACGTGCACGATCTGCCACGTGGCTTCATCAAGGAGTGCCGCATCAATCTTCCTCACCTCGCGCTCGCCTTTCTCAAAGGCGTCGGCTGTGCCGAGGGCCGCGTAGGCCTCCAGGTAAAGACGAGACAGGTAAAGCTCCGTCGTGACCGGCAGGTTGCTCCGAGAGCGGCAGGTTTCCAGCAAATCCAGCGCGGTGCGCACGTGGGAAACCCTGATCAACTGCGACGCCCACGCGGTGAGGTTGCTGCATGTCGTGTAGGGATCCTGGGCACCCTCTTTGAGGAGAGGCAGCGCACGCTGCATGAATGCGATGGCTTGCGGTACTCGGCTGGCGCGGAACTCAATGATGGCGCTGTTGGCGTCCAGATTCGCCGCCAACCCCGGGTACTCACGACCATCGAACTCCCGCCACGCGCTGTCGATCCAGCGTCGCGCGTGCTCCTACGCTGGGTCCGCCATCAAGCTGACATCGGAGAGCTTCGACAAGCGGCTGGCGCGTTGAATCCCTGTCACGGCAACTTCGAGTTGCTGGCTCAGGATAGCCGTCACTTCGTCGTATTGTTGACGGGCAAGGGGTCCTCGCAACGCGCTTTCAAGAACGTAGTACCGGCGCGCCGGATCACCCAGCCGATGAGCCAAGGCCTCCAGCTCCACTTTGCTCAATTGACCCGCGCACGGCGGCCCTTGCAGTTCCCAGCTCACCGCTACGGACAGGTCGAACAGCTCTCTTTCGTAAGCCGATCCTCCGGCACGCGCCATTGCCAAGTAGCGTTGAAAGGTCGGGCATTTGTCTGAGTTGCTGCGCGGATCGACGATGAAGGCTGCCGCGGCAGCGCGCAGTTCGGCGCGCTGATCCAGACCGGCTTGGGCGAGATGCAAAGCGTGCTGGGCCTTCTGCCACTCCTGCGCCGCGTTGCAGTACTGCGCGGCGTCGGCCTTCAGAATGAAACGATCCCGCCATTCCTGATCGACGACCGGTGCAGAGGGCAAGCCTTCGGCGGCCACAGCGTTGATCTACAGCAACAGGCCGAGGAACCAAATGCAGCCAAAGCCGCCGCGCCTCTCGGAAATGAAATCCGCCATGCCGCGCCCTCTTCGCCCCGAGACATCTCAGCATTCGCCAGTCTTGGTGGTGTTGCTGACCTACCAACAATCCCATAACGGAGGGCGACAGTCATCCCCCGCGCGAGGGGTGAAGATAACTTGACGCAACGACCGCGGCCGCCACGCTGCGCCTGCCGGCCCTGGTGCGCGCCGGCGTGCTGCACGAGGCCGATGTGGCGCCGCTGGCCGCACTGCGGGACCACAACCCCCTGCTGTTCGACCTCGCCGTGAAGCGGCGTGTGACCTGGCGTGGCGCGGTCTTCACGCCCACCGTCTTCGCCACACGACGCCATGTGGAACGCCCGGCGGTGTCATGACACGCTCCCCCGAGACGCTTTCCACGCCACTCGGCACTATTCCCGAGGCCGCACGCCGCCACATCGCCGAACATCCCGCCGCCTCTTCACTACAAGGACTCCCACCTCATGGCTACCCGCTTCGTCATGCAACGCGACACCAATGCCTGGCGCTTCCAGGTCTGGGCCGCCTTCGTCCTCGCCCTGCTGGCCTGCGCCTGGGGCGTGTTCGGCGCACCGGGTCAGGACGTCGACCGCGCCTTCCTGGCCATCGGCGTACTGTTCTCGGTGTTCTCGGGCTTCGCGGTCGCCAAGACACAGCGCGACAACCGCGACGGCCAGGTCGACACCCAAGGCTGGGTCATGATGGTCTGGATCGCGCTGGCCGCGGCCCTGGCCCTCACCGCCTGGGGCCTGTGGCGCATGGAGATGGACGTCTGGATCAAGCGCTACATCGGCGTGTCCTGGCTGTTCCTGGTCTCCAGCGTCTTCACGCTCGCCAAGACGCTACGCGACCGCCACGAAGCGGACCTGCTGGAGCAGTCCAACGCCAGCCGCAGCCGCGGCGAGCCGGACGCCTGAAGCCGCTACTCCCGCGACTTCGCCTGCAGGAAGCGCTGCTGACGCAGCAGCGCTTCGGCCGCCTCGTCCTGCAGCGGCTGCAGGCGCCGCGCCAGCCCCTGCTGCAGCGTCAGCAGTTGCTCGATCAGCACTGCATCCCCGCTGGGCTGGCCCTCTCCCAGAGGCTCGGCCCGCCGGGCCGCCGGCAGCCGCAGGTAGGCCTCCAGGCTGTCGGGCAGGTAGCGCGCCACGCACTGCGTGACGAAGAGCCGGTCCTGCGGCGCAAGCGCTCCCATCGCGCCGGGCTGCTGGGCCTGCAGCAAGGCCGCCTTGATCGCCTTGACGGCTTCGGTCGCCCCGGCAGGCAGGGCCGGGGCAGCACGCACGAGCAGCCCGTCCAGCGCCTCCAGGGCGTCCGCGGGCAAGCCGGTTTCCTCGGCCACCGCCCCCCGCGGGCGGCGCCACACGGCCCGCGCCGCCCAGGCCAGGCTCGCCGTGCCGACCACCGCCAGCACGCCGATGGCGATCGCATCACCAACGAACAGTGCGCCCGACAGCGACACCACCCCCAGGCCTGCCTGCACGCGGGCGGCCATCGGCAGCGGGGCTGCCGGCTGCGCGGCCCGTGCGCCGGCCGCCAGCGGCCGCCCCAGCTCGTGCTTGGCGCGCAGTTGCTGCTGGCGCTGCTGCAGCACCTCGGGGCGCTCGACCTCGTCCGGTGTCGGCACGCGGCGCGTGCGCCGGTTCACTGGCTGCGAACCGACGGCCAGGCGCGAGTTGGGGTCAGGGGAACGATCAGGCATGCGGCGCGCGACTGGAGCGACAGGAAGTTGCCGGCATCGTACCCAGCACCGCGACGGCCGCGGTGTCGCCACGCGCTACCGACCGGTGCTTGCGGTGAGACTGGTCACGATTCCCGTGGCGAGCCGCCGGGCTTCACTCAACATCGCGGCCATCGCAACCACCGGACAGCCGTCCACCCCCATGGCCCAACCCCTCTCACGCCCCTCGCTGTCGCGCCTCGTGCGCCCGCTGCTGCAACACGCCGTGCTCGCCACCGCCCTGGCGGCGGGTCTGCCCGCGCAGGCGGGCCCGAATCTGTCGGAAGCCAGCGTGGCCCTCTCACTGGCGCCGGTGGCGCTGTCCGTGGGCGTGGTGAGCGGCACCGGCGTGGCACTCAGCGCCGTACCGCTGGCCGTGCTGTCGGCCGGCGCCGCGCTGGTGGTCGTCAGCGTCGAGGTGATCGGCGGCGCCACCGTCTGGGTGCTGGAGCGCGTGTCGGACGGCGTGCGCATCAGCATCAAGACCGCTGGCGGCCTGTCGGAGGGTGCCCGTGGCGCGGCGGGCGCAGCGGTCCATGTGTCGGTCATCGGCGCCGGCACGCTGCTGTCGACCGCGGGCGAAGTGATCGCCTTCATCCCGAACGAGATCGGCAAGGCCCTGCTGCATCACGAGAAGGTCACGCGGTGAAGCCGGCCCTTGCTGCTGCAGCGCTGGCGATGGCGCTGGCCGCGCCCGCGCACGCCGGCCGCACCTGCGAAGAGCGACCGGCCACGGTGCGACAGGTCGAGCAGGGCCTGCGCCTGGCGGAAGCCACGCTGAAGGCGCTCGACGCCAGTGGCGCCGACGTCGTGCTGTTGGCGCGCGCCGGGCAGGACCTGTCCAAGTACGGCCTGCGCTGGTCGCACCTGGGCTTTGCCTACCGGCAGGACGGCGTCTGGCGCGTGGTCCACAAGCTCAACGACTGTGGCTCCGACCGTGCCGCCGTCTACCGCCAGGGCCTGGGCGAGTTCTTCCTGGACAACCCCTTCCGCTACGAAGCCGCCTTCGTCACGCTCAAGCCCGAGCTGCAGCAGGCCCTGTTGCCCGTGCTGGCCGACAACGCCCGCGTGGCGCGCCTCAACGAGCCGCGCTACAGCATGGTGGCCTATGCCTTCGGCACGACCTACCAGCAGAGCAACCAGTGGGCGCTGGAGACGCTGGCCGGCGTGGCAGGGCCGGCCATCAACAGCCGCGGCGACGCCCAGGCCTGGCTCCAGGGGCAAGGCTACGAGCCCACCGACCTGCGTTTGTCCACGTTGACCCGACTGGGCGGGCGCCTGACCCGTGCCAACATCGCGTTCGACGATCATCCGAGCGCGCGACGCTTCACCAGTCACATCGACACGGTCACCGTGGATTCGATGTTTGCCTGGCTGCAGCGCCGCGGCCTGTCCTCCACACCCCAAAACGTCCAGCCCTGAGGGAACCGATGAGCCACGAGCATCCGAACCAGTTCGCCCTGCTGGGCCAGCGCCGCTTCGCGCCCTTCTTCTGGACGCAGTTCCTCGGCGCGGCGAACGACAACGTCTTCAAGTTCGCGTTCACGCTGATGGTGACCTACCAGCTCCAGCTGAGCTGGCTGGAGCCCAAGATGGCGGGCCTCGTCATCGGCGCCCTGTTCATCCTGCCCTACGTGCTGTTCTCCGCCACCAGCGGCCAGCTCGCCGACAAGCACGACAAGGCGCGGCTCATGCAGCTCGTGAAGAGCCTGGAGATCGCCATCATGGTGATCGCCGCCTGGGGCTTCTGGACGACCCACGTGCCGGCGCTCTTGCTGTGCGTGTTCCTGATGGGCCTCCACTCCACGCTGTTCGGCCCCGTCAAGTACGCCTACCTGCCACAGCAGCTCAACGAGCGCGAGCTCACCGGCGGCAACGGCATGGTCGAGATGGGCACCTTCGTCGCGATCCTGCTGGGCCAGCTGCTCGGCGGCGTGCTGGTGGACACGCCGGTCGTCGGGCCGCATCACGTGGCCATTGCCTGCCTCGTGCTGGCCGTGGCGGGCCGCGCCACGGCGCAGGCCATTCCGCCGAGCCCCTCGACCGACCCGAACCTCGTCATCAACTGGAACCCCATCACCGAGACCTGGCGCAACCTCAAGCTCGCGCACGAGGGCCTGGCGGTGTTCCGCTCGCTGCTGGGCATCTCGTGGATGTGGTTCTTCGGCGCGGTGTTCCTGTCCAATTTCCCGGCGTTCGCCAAGGAGGTACTGCACGGCAGCCCGCAGGTGGCCTCGCTGCTGCTGGCGGTGTTCTCGATCGGCATCGGCATCGGCTCGCTGCTGTGCGAGATGCTGTCCAAGCGCCACGTGGAGATCGGCCTGGTGCCGCTGGGCGCCATCGGCATGAGCGTGTTCGCGATCGACCTGTACTTCGCCGCGACCGGCCTGCCGGCCGCCGAGCCCTACACCGTGAGCGCCTTTCTCGCCGTGCCCGCGCACTGGCGCCTGCTGGCCGACCTGACGCTGCTGGCCCTGTTCGCAGGCTTGTACAGCGTGCCGATGTATGCCCTCATCCAGCTGCGCGCCCAGCCCAGCCACCGCGCCCGCATCATCGCGGCGAACAACATCCTGAACGCGGTCTTCATGATCGGCAGCTCGGTGATCGCCGGTGCCATGCTCGGCGCGGGCCTGACCATCCCGCAGGTCTTCCTCGCGGTCGGCATCGCCAACGCCGTCGTCGCGTTCTACATCTTCCTGATCGTGCCGGAGTACCTGCTGCGCTTCGTCGCCTTCGTGCTGACGCGGCTGGTGTATCGCTTTCGCATCGTCCACGACGAGCGCCTGCCCACCACCGGCCCGGCGGTGCTCGTGTGCAACCACGTGAGCTTCGTCGACGCCGTGCTGCTGATGGCCGCGAGCCCGCGGCCGATCCGCTTCCTGATGGACCACCAGATCTTCAAGATCCCGGTGCTGGGCTGGATGTTCAAGCTCGCCAAGGCCATCCCGATCGCACCGCAGAAGACCGACCCGGCCACCTACGAAGCCGCCTTCGCCGCCGCGCGCGCGGTGCTGGACGACGGCGAGATGGTCTGCATTTTCCCCGAGGGCGGCCTCACGCGCGACGGCGAACTGCAACCCTTCAAGGGTGGCGTCATGAAGCTCGTCGAGGGCCGCCCGGACCTGCCCGTCATCCCGATGGCGCTGGGCAACCTCTGGGGCAGCTTCTTCTCGCGCGTGGAGGGCGGCAAGGCCATGGTCAAGCCGCTGCGCCGGGGCGTGTGGAGCCTGGTGAGCCTGACGGTGGATGAGCCGCTGACGGCCGGCCAGGTGACGCCGGACGGGCTGAAGGCGCGGGTGCAGTCCCTGCTGAGCCCGCCCGCCTGAGCGGCACGCCGGCGGGGGACGGCGCCGGCTGCGCAGGAGTTCACGCTTTCCGTGCGGTCGCGTGGCGATCACCACGTTCTTGACGATCCGCCAAGGCAGCCGGCAGTCCCAACGGCCAGAATTTCCGGCAGGTGCGTGCCCGTCGCACCGCTGGAGCCCCGATGAAGTGCCTCGCCCTCCTCGCCGCCGCGTTCTGCCTGGCCCTGCCGGCACACGCGCAGACCGAATACCGCTTCTCGCCGGTCAACCAGGCCAACATCGCCACCGCGGCGTCGTACTGGAACCCGATCGTGGCCTACGTGCAGGAGAAGAGCGGCGTGAAGCTCTCGCTCAAGCTCGGCCGCACCTCGGCCGACACGACCGCCTACGTGCTCGCGCAGGAGGTGGATTTCGCCTTCACCAACCACCTGTTCAGCCCCGACCGCGAACAGCTCGGCTGGAAGGTGTTCGGCCGCCGCACCACGCCGGCGCTGCACGGCGTCATCGTCGTACCGGCAGACTCGCCCATCACCGACCTGACGCAGCTCGAAGGCAAGGAGGTGGGCTTCCCCGGCCCCGAAGCCTTCATCGCCTACAAGACGACCTACGCCCAGCTGCTGCAGCGCAAGATCAACGTGCGCACCGTGTTCGGCGGCAACATGGACGGCGCCTTCGCGCAGCTCTTCAGCGGCAAGGTCGCCGCCGTGGGCGCGAACTCCCAACTCGCCGAGGGCTACACCAAGCGCGAGGGCCGGCAGTTCCGGGTGCTGTGGACCTCCGAGGCCTACAACGATCTCGCGCTGATGGTGGCCCCTCGCGTACCCGAGCGTGATGCCCAGGCCGTGGCGCGCGCTTTCGTCGGCATGGCGAGCGACCCGCAGGGCCGCGAGATCCTGAGCAGCGTCAACAAGCTCATCGGCCTGCCCGCCGATGCGGTCTTCATCGCCTCGGACGGCAAGGAATACGCCGCCTACAAGCGCTTCTACCAGACGGCCCCCGCGTCCTTGCGCTGATCCGGACTGCCGATGCCGCGCCTGGCCGCCCTCCTGCCCCGCTCGCTGCTCAGCCGCGTCATGCTGCTGTACGTGGCGGCACTCGTGCTGCTGATGTCGCTGGGCCTGGGCGCCTTCCTGACCTATGAGATCCGCTCGACGCTGGAGGACGCCGAGGTGGGCTCGCAGGCGCTGTCGGCACTGCTGGCACCGGCGGTCTCGGAGTCGGCCGTCATTGGTGACTACGACACCATCAAGCGCACGCTGGACCGCGCCATCGCCCACCCGCTGTTCGAGCGGGCCACCTTCATCGACCTGAAGGGTTCGCGCATCGAGGTGACCCGGCAGGACCACCCGAGCCCCACGCCGCCGGCTTGGCTCGTGAAGCGCGTGGGCGCCGAGCTCGACGTGATCAACACGCCGATCGTCGTCGGCGGGCGCGACTACGGCATCACGCGGCTGCAGGTCTGGAGCGAGCGCATCGCGGCGGACATCTGGCAGGTGATGCGGCTCGGCCTGGCGCTGGCCGCCTTCGGCCTCATCGCCGGGGCGGCCCTGGTGTGGTGGCCGCTGCGCAACTGGCTGGGCCAGCTCGCGCGCATCCAGACCTTCGGCGCCCAGCTTCGGCAGGGTGATGCGCTGATCCAGCCCGTCAGTTCGGGCGAGGCGCCGCTGGAGTTCCAGAAGACCTTCGAGGTGCTGAACCAGGTGGCGGCCTCGCTGCAGGCCGAGCGGGCCCAGGCGGCGGTCACGCTGGCGTCGATTGCCGAGGGCGTCGCGGCCGTGAACCGCGCCGGCGACGTGGTGCTCGCGAACCCGGTGCTGGGCGAGTTGCTGAACCAGCCGAGCCCCGCCTTGCTCGGTCAACCGGTCGCAGCGTTGCTGCCGGAGCTGGCCGACGGCCTGCAGAACCCGGGCGACGACGGCTGGCGCGGCCGCCGCTTCGAGCGCGGCGAACAGATGCTCGAAGCCAGCCTGACGCTGGTGCGCGGCGAACAGGGCGAAGCCGCCGGCATCGTGCTGGTGCTGCGTAACGTGACCGAGCAGCAGACGCTGGAGGACCAGCTCCGGGCTGAACTCGCCGCCCGTGCGCACGCGATGCAGACAATGAGCGAGCTGCTGGGCTCGGCCGGCGCACCCGCTGACGCCCGGCAGGTGAATGCGGTGGAGGCGTTGTCGCGCCAGGTGGGCGACCTCGTCGTGCGGCTGCGCCAGCAGGCCGACCAGCTCCGCGCGATCTTCAACCTGAGCCCTGACGGCTTCATCTCCTTCGATGCCGAGCGCCGCGTGCAGTACGTGAGCCCGGCCTGCGCGCTGTTGACGGCGCTGAGCGACCGCCAGGTGCTGGGCCAGGACGAGGCCGGGCTGGAGGCGCTGCTGCAGGGCCGCATCGAGCATGCCGACAGCCAGCGTCCGATGCGCCTGCAGGACCTGCGTGATCAGCCGCGCACGGTGCAGATGGCCCGGCCGATGCCACGCATCCTGAGCTTCGCACTGCACGATGGCGGTGGCTCGCAGACGTCACAGATGCTGCACATCCGCGACGTGAGCCAGCAGTTCGAAGTGGACCGCATGAAGAGCGAGTTCCTGACCACCGCGGCGCATGAACTGCGCACGCCGATGACGAGCATCTTCGGCTTCTCCGAACTGCTGCTGCACCGCAAGATGTCGCCCGAGACCCAGGCGGACCTGCTGCAGCGCATCCACCGCCAGAGCCGCGCGATGGTGGACATCCTCAACGAGCTGCTGGACCTGGCCCGCATCGAGTCGCGCCGGGCGCTGGACTTCGAGTTCACGCCGGTCTGCCTGCGCGACCTGGTGCGCCAGACGGTCGACGACTTCGGCGCGCCGGAGGGCCGCGCAGCCGCCGAGCTGACGCTGTGCGACACGCCGCAATGGGTGCACGTGGACGCCAGCAAGCTCGGCCAGGCGCTGCGCAACCTGCTGTCCAACGCCTACAAGTACTCGCCCGGCGGCGGCCGCGTGATCGTGCGCGTGGTGTCCAGCGACGCCGGCCACGTGGATGTCGAAGTGCAGGACGAGGGCATCGGCATGACGCCCGAGGAACTCGCCCGCGTGACCGAGCGCTTCTACCGGGCGGACAAGTCCGGCGCGATCCCGGGCACGGGCCTGGGCATGGCCATCGTCAAGGAGATCGTGGAGCTGATGGGCGGCAGCCTGCAACTGGCCAGCGAACCGCAGCGCGGCACCTGCGTGACCGTGCGCTTGCCGACGACGACGGCGCCCTGAACGCCTGCCGCCGTCCTCAGTCGCGGCCGCGCATCCGCCGCCAGGCCCGCCGCACCGAGGCCTTGATGGCACGGGCCGTGCGCCACACGGCACTCGCCCGCACCCAGGCCAGCAGCTCGGCCTTCCAGGCCGTCCAGCGGGCGTGCAGGCGCGCGAACCACGGCAATTGCATCAGCGCCGGCTGGATGAGCTGGAACAGCCAGGCCAGCAGGGCCGTGCCCACCAACTTCGCCGCGATCACGACGCCCACCCCCAGCACGATCCGCCCCTGCGCGACCAGCCACAGCGCCGCCAGCTTGACCGGCAGGATCAGCAGGCTCGGCAGCAGCAGCACGACGAAGGCCCAGCGCGGCGGCAGCCGCCGCAGCAAGGCCTCGATCTGCCGGATGACCGGCAGCCGCGCGAACAGCGCAAAGGCCCGGCGCAGCGGCTCCCACCCCCATTCCTCGAAGAGGATGAGCAGCGCGAAGACGACGCGGAAGATCCAGCGCAGCGGAGCGAGCAGGGCTTTCAGCATGCCGTGATCTTCACGCCCGACGCGGCCGGTGCCGAAGGTCAGACGCCGCGGGCCCGGTCGGCATGGAACTGCGCGCGCCAGGCCTCGAAGCGGCCGGCGTCCAGCGCATCACGGATCTCCTGCATCAACGCCAGGTAGTAGTGCAGGTTGTGGACGCTGGTCAGCATCGGGCCCAGCATCTCGCCGCAGCGGTCGAGGTGGTGCAGGTAGGCGCGGCTGAAGCCGGTGCAGCATTCGCAGCGGCAGGTCGGGTCGACCGGCGACTCGTCGGCCTTGTAGCGGGCATTGCGCAGGCGCAGGTCGCCGAAGCGGGTGAACAGGTGGCCGTTGCGCGCATTGCGGGTGGGCATGACGCAGTCGAACATGTCGATGCCCTGGCTGACACCCTCGACGAGGTCTTCCGGCGTGCCCACGCCCATCAGGTAGCGCGGCTTGTTCGCCGGCAGCTGGTGGCCGGTGTGCGCCAGGATGCGCTGCATTTCGGCCTTGGGCTCACCGACGCTGAGGCCGCCAATCGCGTAGCCGGGCAGGTCCAGCTCGACGAGACCGGCGAGCGAGGCATCGCGCAGGTCCGTGTACATGCCGCCCTGCACGATGCCGAACAGCGCGTTGGGGTTGCCCAGGCGCTGGAATTCGTCGATGCAGCGCCTGGCCCAGCGCAGGCTGAGTTCCATCGACTGCTTGGCCTCGCGCTCGGTCGTGAGCACACCCTTGGTTTCGTAGGGCGTGCATTCGTCGAACTGCATGACGATGTCGGAATTGAGCACCGTCTGGATCAGCATGCTCACCTCGGGCGTGAGCAGCAGCTTGTCGCCATTCACGGGCGACGCGAACTTGACGCCTTCCTCGCTGATCTTGCGCATCGCGCCCAGGCTCCACACCTGGAAGCCGCCCGAGTCGGTCAGGATGGGCTTGTCCCAGCTCTCGAAGCGGTGCAGGCCGCCGAACTGCTTCACCACGTCCAGGCCCGGCCGCATCCAGAGGTGGAAGGTGTTGCCCAGGATGATCTGCGCGCCCATGTCCTTCAGGGAGCGCGGCGTGACGCCCTTGACCGTGCCGTAGGTGCCCACCGGCATGAAGATGGGGGTCTGCACGACGCCGTGGTTGAGCGTGAGCGTGCCGCGGCGGGCGCGGCCTTCGGTCTTGAGGAGGTCGAACTTCAGCATGGGGCCGTGATTGTCTCAGGTGGCATCATGGTGGCCTGACATCGGTGTCAGCCCCGGTTGCCCCGGGGCGCGGCCCGACGGCAATATCGACAACAAACACAAACGGGATCAAGGATGCGTTGGGGCCTGGGGCGTGCTTGGAAGGGGATCGTGCTCACCGCCGGAGCGCTGGCGGCCAGCGCGGCCGCCGCCGAACCGGCCTGCGGCCCGCATGTGGCGGCGCTCTACCCCTACGCGCCGTTCTTCCGGGAATTGCCTGACGGCGGCTCCGAAGGCATCGACAAGGACATGTTCGACGAGCTTGCCCGCCGCTCCGGCTGCGAGCTGCGCCTGGTGGTGGAGTCGCGGGTGCGCATCTGGGAGCAGATGCGCGGTGGCGCGGCCGCCCTGACGCTGTCGGCGGTACCGACAGCCGAGCGGCAGACCTTCGCCGAGTTCGTGCCCTACGCCCAGGGTCGCTATCACCTCATGCTGCGGCCGGACGTCGCGCGCCGCGTCAGGAGCCTGGCCGCCTTCGAGGCCGACCCGAGCCTCACCCTGCTGACCGTGAAGGGCTATGCCCACGGGCCGACGCTGGACGCCGCGACCCAGCGCCTGCGCGCCCGAGGGCGGCTGCACGAGGTGGCCGACTTCCCTGCCGTGCTGCGCATGGCGAGCGCCGGTCGGGCGCATGGGCTGCTGGCCCTGCCCAGCGCCTGGTCGCAGGTGGAGAGCGCCGTCGGCGAACAGCGCGCCTGGGTGGCGCTGGACGTCGCCCCGCAGGACCGGGCACTCGGCGCACTGGCACTGTCCCTGCAGATGCCCGCGGCCGACCGGCAGCGGCTGCGCCGCGCGTTGAACGGCATGCTGGCCGACGGCACGGTGATGACCATCATGCGCCGCCACCTCGGCGATGCTGCGGCCCGGGCTGCCGCCTACCCCGAGCCCACGCCCTGATTCCGGCGCGGGCGGCACGGACAATCCGCCCATGCCCCTGACCCTGGCCGCCCCGGTGCGGCATGAACTTGTCGTCAAGAAGAGCCGCTTCCTCGGCTGCGTGGAGCCCTGCGCCGACCGCGCCGCGGCACTGGCCCGCGTGGCCGAACTGCGGGCCGCGCACCCGGGGGCGGTGCATGTGTGCTGGGCTTTGCTGGCGGGCGGCCACTCGGCCGCCAATGACGACGGCGAGCCGGGCGGCACCGCCGGCCGCCCCATGCTCGACGTGCTGCGCCACCAGGGCCTGGATGGCGTGCTGGCCACGGCCGTGCGCTACTGGGGCGGCGTGAAGCTCGGCGCCGGCGGCCTGGTGCGCGCCTACACCGACTGCATCGCCCGGGCCCTGCTGACCGCCGAGAAGATCGAGCGCGTGGCGCAGGTCGAACTCGGCTGCGAACTGCCCTATGAGCTGGAAGGCCGGCTGCGGCGGCTGGCCGAGCAGCACGGCGCGGTGCTGCTGGACGTGGCGCATGCCGCGCGCGTCAGCATGCGCTTCTCACTACCGGTCACCGGCCGCGCTGCGTTCACGGCGGCGGTCGACGAGGTGGCGCAGGGCCGGGTGGCCTGGCATCGCGAGGCCGCGCTGTAGCCGGCCCTCAGTCGCCGCCCGTGCCGGTGCCCAGCACAACACCGTCGCCGGTGATCCAGCCGTTCTTGCTGTCGATGAAGCTGACGCCATCCAGCCGCTGCCCGGTCACCCGTGCCTGGCGCTGCCAGGTGGCGCCGCCGTCGCGGGTCACGAGGATGAGCCCCCGGTCGCCCACCATCACGCCCAGGCTGGCGGTCACGAACTGGGCCGCCAGCGGGCGGTCCTGCGCGCCCAGGCCGATGTCGACCGTGCTCCAGGTGCGGCCCGCATCGGTCGACCGCCGCAGCGGCTGGCCGACCAGCCACAGCGTCTGGGCATCCTGCCAGACCAGGTCCGCAGCCTCCTCGGCGAAGCAGCTCCGGGCCCAGGTCTGCCCGCCGTCGGACGAGGTGGACACGCAGCTGCCGGAGGGGTCGGTGCCGGGCACGCGGCCCAGCAACGCCAGCCGCTGGCCATCCCGGACCTTCACGGCCGCCGCCTGCAGGTTGGCGGCCACCCCGACCGGAGACCACGCATCACCGGCCTGGGTGGTGGCCAGCACGGCACTGGAGGCGGTGGCCGGGTCGACACGCACCACCCACGCGCGCTGGTCGTCCAGGGCCGCCACGTCGGCGTAGTAGGCGCCGCCCGCGGCCGGCTGGACGAGGGTCATGCCGGGCAGGACCTGCACGGTGGCACCGCCGTCGCGGCTCACGCACAGGCGGTTGCCGTCGTTGCTGTCGCCCAGCCCCCACGCCCGCAGCGCACTGGCCGGGGCCAGGTGGCGCATGGCGCCGCAGCTGTCGCTCCAGGCGGCCAGCCGCACGGCCGCGCCGGTGGCGGGCATGAACTGGCCCACGCTGTTGGGCTGAAGCAGGGCGAGAGCATTGGCCTTGTCGAACACGCGCAGGCCGCCCCAGGACGGCGAGTCGCCTGATGTGAAGGCCTGGCCTGACGGTGCGATGAAGCTCCGCGTGCCACGGGCGGCGAAGGTCTGGTTGGGCAGCACCTGCACGCGTGTCGCGACTTGGCTGTTGCTCAAGACCTGGGGGTTGTCCAGCCCCTGAGCCCGCCATGACACGCCCCCATCGGCCGTGCTCAGCACCACGCCGTTGCCCTGGGCATCGGTCGCGCCGAGCATCAGCGTGTTGACATCCGGCGCGGCCAGCAGGCTGTACACCGTGTAGCCCCCCGGCAGGCCGACCGGCCGCCAGGCCTCATCCAGGCCCGTGGACCGGAAGATTCCGCCGTAGAGCACCCAGCCACCGCCCGCCGGCATCAAGCGCACGAACTCGCTGGAGATCGGCGTGTACAGGCTCGGCTTGGGGCCGGTGTAATTCGTCACCAGCGGCAAGCCGCTGGCGGTCTGGGCTCGCCAGCTGGCACCGCCATCGGTGCTGACGCAGAAAGCCCAGCGCGTGCCGTCGACGTCCTGGCGGGCACCGACGTGTGCAACCAGGGACGAGCCGCGCACCTGCAAGGGCGGCAGCGCGTCCACACTGAAGGTCGGGCAGGCTGTCGGCGCCGCAGTGGTGGTCCAGGTCGCGCCGCCGTCGGAAGATCGCTTCGCCTGACCGCGGTCCCACCACCACAGCGGACCGTCCGGCAGCAGCGGGGCCGCAGGCTCGCCAGCCGCTGTGTAGTAGCTGCTCAGGAAATGCCCACTGTGCGTGAAGATCCCGCGCTCCTCCGGTGGCAGGCTGCGCGCGACCCAGGTCTTGCCGCCGTCACCGCTG
The DNA here is from genome assembly GCA_003963005.1 of Burkholderiales bacterium. Taxonomy (GTDB): domain Bacteria; phylum Pseudomonadota; class Gammaproteobacteria; order Burkholderiales; family Burkholderiaceae_C; genus Pelomonas. Next base: position 17,669 of record RXJW01000198.1, on the reverse strand, counting down.
TAGCGCCCGAGCGCAGGGGCCCAGATGCGGCCCGCCGGCTGCGCGAACAGCAGGCTGGCGCCCCCCTCCAGCGCGGCCGTCATCCGCGTCCAGCGCTGGCCACCGTCCAGGCTCTGCCAGAGATGCCGGTCGGTGAAGACCCAGCCCGTGTTCGCATCCGTCTCGATGAAGCGGCTCGGCACCTCGCCATCGAGCAGCAAGCCGAGGCTGTACGACGACCAGGATTGCCCGCCATCCTGCGTCGTCGCGAGGCTGCCGTTGCGCAGGACGGCCAGCCCCTGCGTGGCCGAACGCCAGGCGAGATCGACCAGGTCGGTGGCCGCCGGCGTGGCGCGCAGCAGGCACCAGCCGGCACCGTCCGCCTTGGCGCAGAGTTGGCCGCGCAGCCGCGCGGTGTCATTGACCACCACGGTCGCCGTGCCTGCGACCGTGGCGCCATCCCGGCCCAGGGTCAGGCGCACCCGGTAGTCGCCCGGCTGGGCGTAGCTGTGCTGCGGGCTGGCCTCCGTGCTGCTGCTGCCGTCGCCGAAGTCCCAGCTGAACGTGATGCCGGCCGTCCCGGCGGCCGTGCTGGACAGGGCCACCGGCTGGCTGACGTCCGCAGTCGCGGGGCCGATCACCGCCACGCTGGTCGGCAGGACCGGCACCGGCGGTGGCGCGGTCGTGCCTCCGCCACCGCCGCCGCAGGCGTGCAGCAGGATCAGGATGGGCAGACTGAGGGCGAAGGAGCGGTCGACAGGACGCAAGATGACTCCGGACGGTTCCGTGGGACCGGCAAGTTAACAGCCCGTGCGCGCGCCGCCCGGTGGATATTCACCGCGTCGCCGTCACCCTTCGTTACCGGCTGAGCAGCATCGAGTCCCCGTAGCTGAAGAAGCGGTAGCGCTGCTCGATCGCGTGGCGGTACAGCGCCATCACGTGGGCGTGGCCGGCCAGGGCGCTCACCAGCATCATCAGGGTGCTCTTGGGCAGGTGGAAGTTGGTGATGAGCCGGTCCACCACGCGGAACTCGAAGCCGGGCGTGATGAAGATGTCGGTCTCGCGGGCGCCGGCCTGCAGCGTGCCGCCCTGGGCGGCCGACTCCAGCGCCCGCAGCGTGGTGGTGCCGACCGCCACGACGCGGCCGCCGCGCGCCCGGCAGGCGGCAATGGCGTCCACGGTCGACGCCGGCACCTCGAACCACTCGCTGTGCATCTTGTGTTCGTCGATGCGGTCCACGCGCACCGGCTGGAAGGTGCCGGCACCCACGTGCAGCGTCACATGCGCCTGCTCGACGCCGCGGGCGGTGAGCGCCGCCAGCACGGCTTCGTCGAAGTGCAGCGCCGCCGTGGGCGCTGCCACGGCGCCGGGCTCCTTGGCGAACACCGTCTGGTAGCGGCGTTCGTCCTCGGCGTCGTCAGCATGCTCGATGTAGGGCGGCAGCGGCACATGGCCGTGGGCCTCCAGCAGCGCGAACGGGTCGCCGTCGAAGCGCAGGTGGAAGAGGCCGTTGTCGGGCCCGCAGCGGCCGAGCACTTCGGCATCGAAGGCGTCGGCGAAGCGCACGCGGCTGCCGGGCTTGGGGCTCTTGCTGGCGCGCAGGTGCATCCACACGGTCTGCGTGCCGGGCAACACGCGCTCGACCAGGGCCTCGACATGGCCGCCGGTCGACTTCACGCCGTACAGGCGCGCCTTGATGACGCGGGTGTTGTTGAAGACGAGCAGGTCGCCGGGCAACAGCAGGCCCGGCAGGTCGCGAAAGACCCGGTCCACGGGCGCCGGCCCGGTGCCATCGAGCAGCCGGGAGGCGCTGCGCTCGGGGGCGGGATGCTGGGCGATCAGCTCGGGAGGGAGGTCGAAATCGAAGTCGGCGACCGTGTAGGCCGCGGGAGCGGAGTGAGACATGACGGGATTGAGGGCCGGACAGACCCGTGCCAAAGGGACGCGGATTCTCCCATCGCGGCGTGTTGATGCAGCTCAAGGCGGCACGCCCCTCGCGCTGCGAGCATGAGGACAAGGAGGCTTTCATGACCACTGCCCTGACCCCCGGACAGCACGCCCTGCTGGAGAGCGAACTGACCCTCGCCCGCGAGCACGTGCGGGCGGCGCTGCAAGCCCAGCGCGAGGGTGCCAGCCGCGTGGCGCATGCCGCCGCCCTGCTGGCTGACGACCCCCGCGACCAGCGCGAGCACGAGGCCGATCGTGAGCTGGACCAGATCCGCGATGCCCACCTGCTGGCCGAGTTGCAGCAGCTGGACGATGCGCTCTCGCGCCTGAAGACACCCGGCTATGGCCACTGCATCGACTGCGCGGCCGCCATTCCCTTCGACCGGCTGCAGCACCAGCCCCAGGCGCTGCGCTGCCTGAGCTGCCAGACCGCCGCCGAATCCCGTCACCCCTGAATCCCCGTCATCACCGGAGAACTCCATGTTCCACGCCGTCGTCCACCTCGACCACCACCACGCCCAAGTCCTGCATTTCGATGCCCACCAGGTGCACGCCGCACGCATCGAGGCTCACGAGCGCCACAGCCACGGCCAGGATCAGCGCCGCGAGCACGCGCTCTACGAATCGCTGTGCCAGGCGCTGCAGGACACCCCGGAGGTGCTGGTGACGGGCTCGCATGTCGTCATCAGCCAGTTCCGGCACTACGTCGAAGCGCACCGGCCGCAGCTCGCCCCGCACATCGCGGACTACCGCCCGGCGGCCGAGCTGAGCCAGGGCCAGCTGCTGGCGATGGCCCGCCAGTTCTTCGTCGCCCACGACCGCATGGCGGGCGTGCCGATGCCGACCTGAGCCGGCGCCGCCCGCGCGCGCCCCCGCCGGACGGGGCAAAACTCACGGCTCGGGGCTGCGCATGCACAGCGTTGTCATCGCCGCCCCCTAGACTCGCGCGGCTTCGATGTGCTGACGTGAGACGCCGCTCCTGCCTTGCCCTGTCCGCTGCGCTGCTGCCCTGCTTCGCCGGGGCCGCAGCCGATGAGCCCTTGCTGCTGGGCATCACCGAGAACCTGCCGCCGCTCAACTTCGCCGACGACAACGGCGCCGCCCAGGGCTTCAGCGTCGAGCTGCTGCGCCTGATGACCGGCCTGGCGGGCGCCCGCCTGGAGGTGCAGGTCCTCCCCTGGCAGCGGGCGATGCAGGTGGTGGAGGCCACCCCTCAGAGCCTGCTGTTCTCGCTCACACGCCTGCCCGAGCGGGAGGCCCAGTTCCAGTGGGTGGGCCCGATCGCGCAGCGACGGATCCTGCTCTACCGCCTGGCGAGCCGTACCGACCTGAACCTGTCTCAGCTCAGCGATCTGGGCAGCGCGCGCATCGGCGTCGTGCGCGACTCGGCCGCCGACCGGCAACTGCAGGCCGCGGGCTTGAAGCCGGGCGCCCAGCTGGAGCAGGGGCTGGACGACGCCACCAATGTTCGCAAGCTGCTGGCCGGCCGCATGGAGTACGTGGCGCTGCTGGACTGGGCAGCCGCCTGGAACCTGCGCCAGCTGCAGCTGCCCTACGCCACGCTGCAGCCGGCCCTGGAGCAGGATGCCTCGAAGACCTACTGGTTCGGCCTGCGACCCGATGCCGATCCGGCCCTGGTCAAGCGGCTGCAGCAGGCCCTGGACAGCCTGAAGCGCGACGGCCGCTTCGAGCGGCTGCGCCAGCGCTACTTCCGCTGATCAGCCGGCCAGTTGCTCGTGCACCCGCTGCGCGAGCGGATGCAGCTCGGTGGACGGCTGTGCACTGAGGGCGTAGCCGAAGTCACCGTCGACCCAGTACAGCGTCGTGCGCCCTTCCTGCGGCAGCAGCCGGAATTCGGTCGCCGCCGGCGCTGCGCCCGGCTTGAAGACGGCGACATACAGCGTCAGCCGGTCACCGTCGGCGTTCTCGTACATGAACTGTGCCCGCGGGCTGCCGGCGTGGGCGGCATCGCCCGGCAACAGCCGGCCGCCGAGCAGCGCGTAGCCACGGTCGGTCAGCACCGGCACCTTCAACGGCCGGCCGAGCCGCTTGCTCAGCCACTGCACCAGGTGGGCCTGCTCGGTGGCCGAGACTTCGACGGGATGGCGCTTCTCGGCGCTGTACACGGCATAGGCCACGCCGGCCTGGGCGGCGAACTCGGGCACGCTGGCCGGGCGAGTGGCGGCGAGCGCGGGCCAGCCACCGCCGTCGGCATCATGCCGGCCCCACTGGTAGCCACCCGCCAGGCCGAGTGCCAGCAGCAGCCCCGCGGCCAGCGCCTGCGGCAGCAGACGGCGCCAGCGCTGCGCCGTGGCAGCGCGCATCACGATGCCGCTCAGGTCGGCCGGGGTTTCGTCCAGGGGCCAGTCGCGCGCCAGGCCGCGCAAGGCCTGCCGCTGGGCCTGCCACTGGGCCACCCGGGCGGCCGCGGCCGGGTCGCTGCTCAGCTGCGCCAGCACGGCTTCCCGCTCGGCGGCCGGGAGCTGCCCGTCGACGAACGCATGCAGCCGCGCATCCTCGGGCGGCAGCGGGGGCGGTGCGGGGGGAAAGGGAGAACTCATCGCTTCACTCGCGCCAGGTTCACGATCTGGGCGCCGGATGCCGGCGCCAGGCGCAGCCGCAGGGCCTCGCGGCCCCGGTGCAGTCGCGACATCACGGTGCCCACCGGCACGCCCAGGATGTCGGCCGCTTCGGCATAGGTGTATTCCTCGACGACCACCAGCAGCATCACCGCACGCTGGCCCGGCGGCAGCTCGGCCAGCGCACGCTCTAGGTCGAGCCGGTCACCGGCCGGGGCGCCGGGGTCGGCCGGCTCGGGCAGGTCGTCCAGCAGCGCATGGCCGTCGTCCAGATGCCAGTCGCGCAGCTGGTTCAGGTGCAGGTTGTGCATGATGGACAGCAGCCAGGGCCGCAGCGCCGTGCCGGGGCGCCACAGACCCCACTTGCGGCAGGCGCGCTCCAGGGTGTCCTGCACCAGGTCGTCAGCCCGTGTGGCGTCGCCCGTCAGCAGCCGCGCATACCGGCGCAGGGCCGGGATGTGCAGCAGCAGTTGTTCGACGGCCATCACGCAGCCGGACGATCAGGGTCTGGCCAGCTGCCAGACCTTGTTGAAGCCGTCGCCGGTGCGGTCGCCGGGCTTCTGGTCCTTGACCCAGAAGTACAGCGGCTTGCCCTTGTAGGCCCACTGCGCCTTGCCGTCATCGCGGGTGATGACGGTCCAGTCGCCGCTGGCCGCAGCGCCCGCGGCAGCCATCAGCGGGGGCCAGTTGGTGGCGCAGGGACCGTTGCAGACACTCTTGCCACTGCCGGCGGTGTCCTTGTCGAAGGTGTAGAGCGTCATGCCGTTGGCGCCCACGAAGACGCCGTCGGCCACGTTCGCCGGGGCCGGCGGCGTGGAGGCGCAGCCCGAGACGGCCAGGACTGCCGCACAGGCGAGGAGTCGCAAATTCATGTCGGAACCCGAAAAGAGTGGAGGGACATGACGGTAAACACGCGAAGCCCCCGGACTATTCCATGCCCGCAAAATGCCGGCATGTCCGAGGCCACCGCCCCGCCGCCCGCCAAGCCCAAATCCGCGCCCCAGAAGGCGATGGAGAAGCTCGGCCTGGTGCGCGACATCGACCTCGCCCTGCACCTGCCGATGCGCTACGAGGACGAAACCCGCCTCACGCCCATCGCCGCCCTGCGCGAGGGCGAGCCCGCCCAGGCGGAGGGGGTGGTGGTGGACTGCCAGGTCGAGATGCGCGGCCGGCGCCAGTTGCTCGTGCGGCTGAAGGACGACACCGGCACGCTGCTGCTGCGCTTCCTGCACTTCTACCCGTCGCAGCAGAAGCAGATGTCCGGCGCCCACCGGCTGCGCGTGCGCGGCGAGGCGCGGGTGGGCTTCTTCGGCCGGGAGATGGTGCACCCGGTCGTGAAGGTGGTGGACGACGACACCCCGCTGGCCCAGTCCCTGACCCCGGTCTACCCGGCATCGGCCCAGTTGCCCCAGGCCTACCTGCGCAAGGCGGTGGCCTCGGGCCTGGCGCGGGCCGACCTGCGCGAGCTGCTGCCCGAGGGCGTCGTGCCACGCGGGCTGCCGCCGCTGAAGGAGGCGCTGAACTACCTGCACCACCCGCCGCCGAGCGCCTCGCTGGCCGCCCTGGAGGACCACAGCCACCCGGCCTGGCAGCGGCTGAAGTTCGAGGAGCTGCTCGCCCAGCAGCTGTCCCAGCTCCAGGCGCAGCGGGAGCGGGCACAGCTGGTGGCGCCGGCGCTGCGGGCGCGACCGGGCGGCCTGCACGAGCAGCTGCTCGGCGCCCTGCCCTTCCAGCTGACGGCGGCCCAGCAGCGCGTGGCCGAGGAAATTGCCCAGGACCTCGCCCGCCCGCAGCCGACGCACCGGCTGCTGCAGGGCGACGTGGGCTCGGGCAAGACCGTGGTAGCCGCCCTGGCTGCCGCGGTGGCGATCGACGCCGGCTGGCAATGCGCCCTGATGGCGCCGACCGAGATCCTGGCCGAGCAGCACTTCCGCAAGCTGGTGGGCTGGCTGGAGCCGCTGGGTTTGAAGATCGCTTGGATCACCGGCAGCGTGAAGGGCAAAGCGCGCCAGGCCATGCTGGACGCCGCCGCCTCGGGCGAGGCCCAGCTCGTGGTCGGCACGCATGCCGTCATCGAGGACAAGGTCAAGTTCGCCCGGCTGGGCCTCGCGATCATCGACGAGCAGCACCGGTTCGGTGTGGCACAGCGGCTGGCCCTGCGGCAGAAACTCAAGGCCATGGCCTTGGAGCCGCACATGCTGATGATGAGTGCGACTCCGATCCCGCGCACGCTCGCAATGACCTACTTCGCCGACCTGGACGTGTCGACCATCGACGAGCTGCCCCCGGGGCGCAGCCCGATCGTGACCAAGGTGTTCACGGAGTCGAAGCGTCAGGACGTGATCGACAAGATCCGCAGTGCCGTGGCCGACGGCGCGCAGGTCTACTGGGTCTGCCCGCTGGTCGAGGAGAGCGAGGCCGTGGACCTGCGCAATGCCACCGAGACGCATGCCGAGCTGAGCGCCACGCTGGCCGGCACGGCCGTCGGCCTGCTGCACGGGCGCATGTCACCGTCGGACAAGGCCGCCGTGATGGCCCAGTTCTCCAGCGGCCAGATGAGCGTGCTGGTGGCCACGACGGTCATCGAAGTGGGCGTGGACGTGCCGAACGCGAGCCTGATGGTCATCGAGCACGCCGAGCGCTTTGGCCTGGCGCAGCTGCACCAGCTGCGCGGCCGCGTGGGGCGGGGTGCCAAGGCGAGCGTGTGCGTGCTGATCTACACGCCGCCGCTGTCGGACACCGGCAAGTCGCGCCTGAAGGCGATGGCCGAGACGACCGACGGCTTCGAGATCGCGCGGCGCGATCTGGACATCCGCGGCCCCGGCGAGTTCATGGGCTCGCGCCAGAGCGGCGCGGAGCTGCTGCGCTTTGCCGACCTGCAGGAAGACGCGCCCCTGCTGGTGGCTGCCCGTGCGCTGGCGCCCAAGCTGCTGGACGAGCATCCGGTGGCCGCGCAGAAGCAGGTCCTGCGCTGGCTGGGCACCAAGGCGGAGTTCCTGAAGGCCTGACCCGGCCGGCTGCCTGGGGGCACCGGCCGGGCACGATCACTTGCAGGTGAAGCTCTTGGCGTTCACTTCCTTCACGTTGCCGGGGCCACAGGTGGCCAGGGCCTGCTCGCTCATCCGCGTGACGGACGCGGTGTCGGTGGTCGTGGTGACCGGCGGCGCGAAGACGCAGGCGCTGAGCAGGGCGGCGGTGGCCAGAACGGTGACGGCGGTGATGGTGCGATGCATGGGCTTTCCCTCGGTGGATGGATGAGGCGCGCAGCCTAGGCGATGCCCGCCGCGGCAGCGCGCGGGATGCGACAGGCTGCGCGACGGCAGGGTCAGGCTGCAGCGCGAGCCCGCTCAGTCGCCCAGGCAGACACCCAGGTCGCGGGCCGTCGCCAGCGTGTCGCCATGCAGCGGCACGGTCCGCATGCGGCCGGCCACCGCTGCCAGCGGCACCGGGCGGACGTCAGGGCCGTCCAGCGCCACCATCACGTCGTGCTGGCCGGCCGCCAAGGCGCGCACCGCCGCGGCGCCGAAGCGCAGGGACGCCACCCGGTCGAAGGCCGTGGGGCTGCCGCCGCGCAGCAGGTGGCCGAGCACGACGCAGCGGGCGTCCTTGCCCGTGAGCCGGGCGAGTGCCTGGCTGACCTGCTCGCCCATGCCGCCCAGGCGCTCGGCATGGCCCGCCTCGGCCGGGGCCCGCAGGGCCCGCCCGCCGTCCCGCGGCACCGCGCCCTCGGCGACGACGACGATGGAATAGGCCAGGCCTTGCGCGTCCCGCTGCTTGACCCGCTCGGCCACGGCAGCCAGGTCGAAGTGCAGCTCCGGCAGCAGGATGGCATGCGCCCCGCCGGCCAGGCCTGCGTGCAGCGCGATCCAGCCGGCGTAGCGACCCATGACCTCCACCACCAGGATGCGGTGGTGGCTCGCCGCCGTGGTGTGCAGGCGATCGATGCAGTCGCTGGCGAAGGCCACGGCGGTGTCGAAGCCGAAGGTGGTGACGGTGCCGTCCAGGTCGTTGTCGATCGTCTTCGGCACGCCCACGACGCGCAGCCCGCGCTGGGCGAGCTGGTGCGCGATGGCCAGCGACCCGTCGCCGCCCACGGCCACCAGCGCGTCGATGCCCTCGCGGGCCAGGGCGTCCAGCAGGTCCTGCGAGCGGTCGACGAGCGCCGTGCTGCCGTCGGCCTGCAGCATGGGGTACGCGAAGGGGTTGCCCTGGTTGGTCGACCCCAGCAGCGTGCCGCCGAGTGCGGCAACGCCTTCCACGCGAGCGGCCGTCAGCGCCACGCAGCCGCCCTCGGTCCGATACCGCTCGGGGCGCAGCAGCCCGTCGTAGCCATCCCGGATGCCCACACAGGCCCACCCGCGATGCAGCGCGGCGCGGGTGACGGCCTGGATGACGGCGTTCAAGCCGGGGGCGTCGCCACCGCCGGTGGTGACGGCGATGCGGCGGATGGGCGGCAACGGTGCGGGCATGCTTCGGTCTCGGTGGGTGCCAGTGTCGCGCGATCGGGCTGCCGCGTGGCAGGCAGGGAGCGCTTCGTGCCCGCAGGCCGGCAGCTCGTCAGAACCGGCGGCGGGGACCGGCCCGATCACTAAACTCGCCGCAGGCCGTGTACCCCGACCGCGCCGGGGCGGCCGCACGCAGCGATGGAGGCCCCCATGCGACACACCGCTCCGCCCCAGGCGACCGCCGAGTCGGCCGGCCCGGCCCTGGGCCTCGCATGAAGCGCCTGCGCATCGGCATCACGATCGGCCTGCGCTCGGCCGACGAGAGCCTGTGGGTCAACGGCATCAAGCAGAACGCGCTCTTCCTGGCGCTCGCACTCCAGGCCTCGCCGTGGCAGCACGTGGTGACGCTCGTGAACACCACGGCTGTCGATGTGTCGGGCACCCTGCCCTGGTCGCGCGAACGCTTCCCGACCGCGGCGCTGGCCGACGTCATCGACCACCTGGACGTGCTGATCGAGCTGGGGGCCCAGGTCGACCTGGCACAGACCGAGCGCCTGCGCACCCGCGGCACGCGGCTGGTGAGCTACTGCTGCGGCAGCGAGTACGTGGCCGGCGTGGAGGCGATGCTCTTCGACCGCCCGCTGTGGCGCCAGGGCTGGTTCGTGAACCCGCACTTCGACGCGCTGTGGTTCATTCCGCAGGTGGCGCGGCATACGCTGCCGTTCCTGCAGACCTTGCGCCGGGCGCCGGCCAGCGTCGTGCCCTTCGTGTGGGACCCCTTCTGCCTGGAAGCCGCCTGCGCCGAGCTGCCCCACCAAGGCTGCTATGTGCCTGAAGCGCGGGCCTGGCCACCGCGGGTGGCGGTCATGGAGCCGAACATCAACGTGATCAAGACCTGCGTCGTGCCGGTGTTCGCGGTGGAGCATGCCTATCGGCGCGCGCCCGAGGCCATCGCCCAACTCGTCGTCTGCAATGCGCTGGACCTGGCCCACCGCAGCCCCGAGTTCCAGATCGTCATGAACCAGCTGGACATCGTCCGCGATGGCAAGGCGCTGTTCACCGACCGCCACGCCACGGCGCCCTTCCTGTCGAGCTGGGCCGAGGCCATCGTGTCACACCAATGGGACAACCCGCTGAACTACTTCTACTTCGACGTGGCCTGGCTCGGCTACCCCCTGGTCCACAACGCACCGCTGTGCCGGCCCCTGGGATGGTTCTACCGGCACTTCGATGCCGCACAGGCGGGCGAACGCCTGCTGCAGGCCCTGCCCGCCGTCCGCGACAACCCGCGGGCCTACCGTGAGGCGCAGCGGGCCTACCTGCAGCGGTTCACGGCCGCCAACCCGCGCATCCCGGCGGCCTACGACGATCTGCTGTCCGCCTGGTTCTGAGCCGTCCGGCCAGTCAGGGCTGGGCGCCGGGCCGCCAGCGAAACTGCACGTGCCGGCGGATGATGATGCAGCCGGGCGGCGAGTCGAGCATGCTCACCGTCGCGCCGGGGTCCTTGGGGTCGGTGTAGACCGTGAAGGAGGGCAGCAGGCGTGTCGCCCGGTAGCTGGGCAGCTCGGTGCGGGCCACGCTTTCGCAGGTGTAGGGCGCCATCGATATCCGCTCGGCGGCGAAAGAACAGCTGCCGTCGCCGTCCGGCATGGCCGAGATGGTCAAGGCCGCCGCGCCCAGCGGTCGCTGCATGCCCATCAGCAGAAAGATCGGCCCCTCGTCCTTGGACTTGAGGTCGCGGTCGACGATGAGGTCCTGGGCGGTGGAGTCCTGCGCCACCATCGGGGCCAGCCGTTCCAGCACGGGCCGGCATTGCTTCAGGCCCATGACCTGGGCCGCCTCGGCCAGCATGCCCGCACCGGGTGGCGGTGCGGGCGCCTGGGCCCCGCTGGTGAGCGGCACGCCGGCGATCAGACAGCCCAGCGCGAGGGCGCACACGCGCACGGCAGGTGACTTCATGGCGTCACTCCCAAGGCGTCGAGCAGGGCTCGGCGATAGTCGGCCACGTTGGCCGGATGCAGGGGGTCGACCGTGCGCAGATAGGCCTGCGCCTGCTGCCGGTACTGATCGAGCGATTGATCGTGCACCTGGTGCGCCCTCAGCAGCGCAAGGCCCGCCTCCTCGCAATCGAAGTCGGTATAGGCGTAGCCGCAGCCGGCGAGATAGGGTGAGTTGTGGATCAGCGGATACCCGCCGAGCAGGGCTTCGTAATAGAGGTAGTTCTGCCCGTTCTCCCAGTGGTGCGACACGACGACGTCGGCATGTTCGGTCAGCGCGGTCGTGATCGGCAGCCTGCCCTCGAAGGACGCCAGGCCGTGGCGCACCAGATCCAAGCTGGTCGCAAACGCCACGAAGCCTGCGTGCGCCTTCAGTTCGAGGGCATTGAACACCCGCAGCACCTCGATGGCCGCCGGATCGAGCCGGTAGGCGAACTCTGCGCTGAGCATCGGCACGTGGCAGGTCTTGACCATGCACAGGTTGGGCTCGAACACGCCCAGTCGCCAGCGTTTGCGCGGCTGGTAGCCGAATCGACGGCCTTCGGGCAATTGGCGCTCGGCAGCCCGCAGGAAGTCGTCGCGCCACAGGTGCGGGAGGATGTGGACCGGCGCGCGCAGGGCAGCCTCGTAGTACGGCTTGCAGCTGCGTTCGTACTCCGGGATCGTCCAGACGGCGTGATAGGGTGCCCCCGACACGACGAAGCCGCTCGGCCGGTTGAACATCATCCGCTCGATGTCGATCACGTAGTTGTTGCCGACGCACATGCCGACCAGGCAGCCGCCACGATCTCTGAAGGCCCGCGCCCAGTCGGCGCTGAACTGGGCGCCCATCTCGATGGCGACATCGAGCGTCGCCAGTGCGTCGGTGGTGCTGACGACGGGATAGTCGTAGGGCAGGGCCAGGGTCTGGAGGTCGGCGTCCGACGCCTCGCTGCCATTGATGAGCACCACGCGCCCCACCTCGGGAATCTGCGCCAGCAACTGCAGCAGGAACAGGCAGTTCTGGGCGATGCCGTTTTCCCACAGCGAGGGCTGACCGGGTCGAACGTAGATCGAGACGCCGACCTGCAGCGAACTGGCGGTGCTGTGAACGGCCGTCATGCCGCGCTCCGAACCGGCACGCGCTCAGACCACAACGCCAGCAGGAGGCGCGCATGCGCCTGCACGTTGGCGGCATCGGTGGGCGCCAGCCGCGCCAGCCGGCGTTGAACCGCCTCGGTGTAGCGCGGCAGGTCCTCGGCATGGTGCGCCATGGCGTCGGCCAGCCGCTGCGACGCCGCTTCGGCTTCGAACCCCGGGTAGTAGTAGCCGAGGTCGGCCAGCCAGGGGGCGTTGTGCACGAGCGGAAAGCCGGCGTGGAGCACGTCGAGCTGGAGGTAGTTCTGCTCGTTGCCCCATTGGTGCGACACGACGGCATTCACCTCCGTCGCCAGGGCCGTCGCGATGTCCTGCCGCCCCAGGAAGGTGGTCCGGTGCTCCTTCACGAGGTCCAAGGAACCCGCCAGATGAAGCATGGTGCGGTGCTCGGTCAGATGGCTGCTGTTGTAGACCCGCAGGTGATCGATGGCGCCGGGCTGCCGGCGATGCAGCAGGTCACAGGCCAGCATCGGCACGACGCAGGTCTTCACGACGGATATGTTGGGCTCGAAGATGCCCACCCGCCAGGCGCTGCCGGCCGGCGGGGGCTGCCAGCGCAGCACGACGCCCGGCGCGGCCAACTCGGCCACGCGGTGGTCGATGAACTGGGAACTCCACAGGTAGGGCGCGACGCGGACCGGGCAGCGATGCAGCGTGCGCATCATCGGGGCCAAGGCCTCGTCCTTGGGCAGCAGCCAGATCTCGTCGCAGCGATCGGCACGGCTGAAATACCCGGGCCGGCCGAACAGGTGCGCCTCGGCCAGGGCGACATAGGGCTGACCGGCGGCATACCAGACCACCCGGGTGCCGCGGGCGCGCATCCGATCGATCCACGCCACGTCCAGCCCGCCCGACATCTCGATGGCCAGGTCGAGCACGTCGACCTCCGCCAGCCGGGCCACGCGGCATCCGGGCAACAGCGCGAGGAACTCCGGCGGCAGCGGAGTGCCGTCACCGCAATCGAGCAGCAGCAGGTCCTCCACGAACGGCAGCGCCCGCAGGGACTGGGCGAGAAACGCCACGTTCTGCACGAGGCCGTTCTCCCAGACGCTGTGCCCCGCGTGGGAGAGGATGGAAATCCCGATGCGCATCACCACTCCTTCAGCTTCGATTCCGTCGCGAGCCACGACCGGGGTGCGCCGAGCCACCGCCTGGCGGGTGCCGTGCACCCCGAGGCCCACTCCCGCGGCGGCCCGTCCGGCCCAGCGCCGTCCTGCGCGCTCGGCCTCGCGGTGCGCAGCAGCCCCGCCGTTCAGAGCCGGTGCGCGCCGGATCAGCGCCGCATGCGCACCCACGCGCCTGCAAGCGTCGCAAAAGACGAGGCCCCTGGCAACCAGGGGCCTCGCGGGCCAGCCCGCCGCGGCGGGCGCGGCCTCAGGCCATCACCACTTCCAGCCCACGCTGGCCGAGGTGGCCACACCGTCCTTGCTGGCCGCCACACCCACACCGACCGCCATGCCGTTCTTGGTCAAGGCCCGGTAATTGAACGCCACGGCGGTGTAGCCGCGGTAGTTGCCAAGGCCGACCCCCACGCCCTGCTCGCCCGGCGCCATGTTCGGCATCACCTGCCCCGCCATGGCCATGCTCATGGCGACGCCGGAGTAGGCATAGCGCGCGGTCTGGCCGATCTGGCCCTGCAGGTCAGACTGGACCGAGCGCAGTTGCTGCATGTTCGCCGCATCGGTATCGCGCACGCCTGGGGCAACATTGGTCACGCGACGTTCATGTCCGCTGGAGCCGACGGACACCGTGTTGTCTTCGCTGGCGATCGAGTTGTTGCCCAGTGCCACCGAGTTGTTGCCCGTGGCCGAGGCGTTGGCGCCCAGCGCGATCGACTTGTTGCCCGTGGCCGAGGCTGCGTAGCCCACCGCCGTGGTGTCGGTACCCTGCGCGCTGGCGCTGGCGCCCAGCGCCACGCCGTTGGTGCCCGAGGCCAGAGAATCGGCACCCACGGCCACCGTCGGGTCGGCCACGGCACGCGCCTGGTAGCCAATGGCCACCGACCCGGCATACGAGGCCAGCGCACGGAAGCCGACTGCCGTCGTGTTGCTGTCTGCCGCCGTGGCATAGGCACCGTAGGCCGTCCCGCCATCGGCGATGACGGTCTTGGTGGCCCCGTTCACGCCCTCCCGGCTGCCGACGTTGGCGCACAGACCCGTGGCTGTCGTGTCGACGCCGTTCACCGTGGTGCACTTGGTGGCGTCCACGGAGTCGAGCGTGGAGGTGTTGCCCGGGGTGTACGGCTTGGTGGAGGGGGTGAGGCCCTGGGTCTTGTAGATGCCCTGGCCCGAGCCCCCGCCGGTCATGGCGGACATGACCGAACTGCCGGACGCGGCGGCCGCCGCGGCCTGCGCCACGATCGGCGACACGGCCGTCGACAGGCTCGACAGGCCGGCCGACAACACGGCGGTGTTGGCATTGGACGCAGCCACCGTCGTCGACAGCGAGGTGAGTGCCGTCGAATTGGCCACCACGGTGGTCGACAGCGACGCCACGTTCGCGTTGGTGCTGGCCACGCTGGTCGACAGCGAGCCGAGCGAGGTCACGGTCGTGGCCACCGTGCTGGACAGCGACGCCACGTTGGTGATCGTGGTGCTCAAGCTCGTGGAAAGGTTGGCCACGTTGGCGTTGGTCGTGCTCAGGCTGCTGCTGAGGTTCGACACGTTCGCGTTCGTGGTGCTGAGACTGCTGCTGAGGTTGGAGACGTTGTTGCCCAGCGTCGCCACGCTCGCATTGGTCGTGCTCAGGCTGCTGCTCAGGCCCGACACGCTGCCGCTCAGGGTCGACACGTTCGCATTGGTGGTGCTCAGGCTGCTGCCCAGGTTCGCGACGTTGCTGCCCAGCGTTGCCACGCTGGCATTGGTGGTGCTCAAGCTGCTGCTGAGGTTGGCCACGTTGCCGCCCAGGGTCGACACATTGGCATTGGTCGTGCTCAGGCTGCTGCTGAGATTGGAGACGTTCGCATTGGTCGTACTCAGGCTGCTGCTGAGGTTGGTGACATTGGCATTGGTCGTGCTCAGGCTGCTGCTCAGGTTGGCTACGTTGTTGCCGAGGGTGAACACCGTGGCGTTGGTCGTGCTCAGGCTGGCGCTCAGGTTCACGAAGTTGCTGCTCAGGCCCGACACGTTGGCGTTGGTCGTGCTCAGGCTGCTGCTGAGGTTGGTGACATTGGCATTGGTCGTGCTCAGGCTGGTGCTGAGGTTGGCCACATTGGTGTTGGTCGTGCTGAGGCTGCTGCTCAGGTTGGACACCTGGGTGCTGGTCGTGCTCAGGCTGCTGCTCAGGCCCGAGAGACTGGAATCGGTGGCCGTCGACAGCGAGGACAGCGCGCTGTCCGTCGTGCTCAGGCTGCTGCTCAGGGTGGCGACTGCCGAGTTGGTCGTGCTCAGACTGCTGCTGAGGTTGGCCAGGCCCGAACCGGTCGCCGTCGAGAGCGATGCCAGGCTGCTGCTGGTCGTGCTCAGGCTGGCGGTGAAGTTGGCGGAGGCAGTGGACAGCGACGCGACGCTGCCGGCCGTGGCAGTCGACAGAGACGTCAATGCGCTGTTGGTCGTGCTCAGACTGCTGGACACATTGAGCACAGCGGTGCTTGTCGTGCTCAGGCTGCTGCTCAGGTTGGCCAGGCCCGTGCCGGTCACCGTCGAGAGCGAGGACAAGGTGCTGTTGGTCGTGCTCAGGCTCGTCGCCAGGTTGGCCGAGGCGGTGGAGAGCGAGGACACGTTCGCTGCGGTCGCCGTGGACAGCGAGGACACGGCGCTGCCCGTGGTGCTCAGGCTGCTGTTGAGGTTGGCCAAGCTGGTGCCCGTTGCCGTCGACAGCGACGACAGATTGCTGTTCGTCGTGCTCAGGCTGGTGGTGAGATTGGCCGATGCCGTCGAGAGCGAGGACACGCTACCGGCGGTCGCGGTTGACAGCGACGTCACCGTGCTGTCCGTGGTGCTCAGGCTGCTGGACAGATTGGCGACCGCCGTGTTCGTCGTGCTCAGGCTGCTGCCGAGATTGGCGAGGCCTGTGCCGGTGGCCGTCGAGAGCGACGTCAGCGTGCTGCTGGTGGTGCTCAGGCTCGTCGCCAGGTTGGCCGACGCGGTGGAGAGCGAGGACACGCTGCCGGCGGTGGCCGTGGACAGAGAGGTCACCGTGCTGTCCGTGGTGCTCAGGCTGCTGGACAGCGTGGCGACGTTGCTGTTGGTGGTGCTCAGGCTGCTGCCCAGGTTCGCCAGGCCGGTGCCGGTCGCCGTCGACAGCGAAGACAGGCTGCTGTTGGTCGTGCTCAGGCTGGTGGCGAGGTTGGCCGAGGCCGTGGACAGCGAGGACACGTTGTTGTTGGTCGTGCTCAGGCTGCTCGACAGGTTCGCGACCGCGCTGTTGGTGGTGCTCAGGCTGCTGGTGAGATTCGCCGAGGCCGTCGAGAGCGACGACACGCTGCCCGCGGTGGCGGTGGACAGCGAGGCCACGGTGCTGTCGGTGGTACTCAGGCTGGTGGTGAGGTTCGCCAGGCCGGTCGCCGTCGCGGTGGACAACGAGGAGACCGTGCTGTTCGTCGTGCTCAGACTGGTGGTGAGGTTGGCCGAAGCGGTCGACAGCGACGACACGTTGCCCGCGGTGGCCGTGGACAGGGACGACAGCGTGCTGTTCGTCGTGCTGAGGCTGGTGGTGAGGCCGGCCGAGGCCGTCGAGAGGGACGACACACTGCCCGCGGTGGCGGTGGACAGCGAGGCCACGGTGCTGTCGGTGGTGCTCAGGCTGCTGGACAGATTCGCAACGGACGTGTTCGTCGTGCTCAAGCTGCTGCTCAGGTTCGCCAGACCGGCCCCGGCCGCCGTGGACAGCGACGACAGGCTGCTGTTCGTGGTGCTCAGGCTACTGCCCAGGTTGGACAGGCCCGTCGCCGTGGCCGTGGACAGGGACGTCAGCGTGCTGCTGGTGGTGCTCAGGCTCGTCGTGAGGTTGGCCGATGCGGTCGACAGCGACGTGACCGCGCTGTTGGTGGTGCTCAGGCTGCTGGTGAGGTTCGCCGAGGCGGTCGAGAGCGACGACACACTGCCCGCCGTGGCCGTGGACAGCGACGACAGCGTGCTGTTCGTCGTGCTGAGGCTGGTGGTGAGGCCGGCCGAGGCCGTCGACAGCGACGTGACTGCACTGTTGGTGGTGCTCAGGCTGCTGGACAGGTTCGCAACGGCCGAGTTCGTCGTGCTCAAGCTGCTGCCCAGGTTGGTCAGGCCCGTCGCCGTCGCCGTGGACAGCGACGACACCGTGCTGTTCGTCGTGCTGAGGCTGGTCGTGAGGTTGGCGGAAGCCGTCGAGAGTGATGACACGCTGCCGGCTGTGGCCGTGGACAGCGAGGCCACGGTACTGCCTGTCGTGCTCAGGCTGCTCGCCAGGTTCACCGAGGTGGTCGACAAGGACGCGACGGCGCTGTTGGTCGTGCTCAGACTGGTGGTCAGGTTGGCCGACGCCGTGGACAAGGACGACACATTCCCCGCGGTGGCGGTGGACAGCGACGCCACCGTGCTGTCGGTGGTGCTCAGGCTGCTGCCCAGGTTCGCCAGGCCGGTCATCGTCGACGTGGACAGCGACGTCACGGT
>RXJW01000045.1 GCA_003963005.1 Burkholderiales bacterium | reverse complement strand
TGGTGGGTCGCACCTCAACCTTATCCGGGACCACGATGGCCACCCTCTACGGGCCGCCTCGCCTAAAAACTTACACCACCTCGCGGGGCATCACCTTCGTGAAGGCCCGTTGGTGTGTGTCAGACCGGTGCGGCCAGACATTCGTCCAGTTGCCGGTCGTAACTCGCCCTGACCCCGGCGGCCAGGGTTGCACGCAGGACGGCTGCATCCCGTGCAGCGACTGCAAGGACCGGGCGAAGACGACGCACCTCTGTTTTGTGGCGCCCAACGCTTGAACCGAGTTGACTCCGGAGGTAGCGCGCTGGGGCCGGGCGGCAGATGATAGGAACGAGCACTGCCTTCAGCCTTAAGCCGCCGGTCGCCCTTCAGCCTGCCCGCGTTCTCGCTGCCTCAAGACTTCGACATCGCGGGCGCGCGCAGATTGCGGGGACCAGGCACCTGATCAAGCATTGCCGAGCCGGCGCGACAGCATCGGGCAGGCGGCCTCTTGGCCCCCCCGATCAAGACTCGGCGATCCAGAACCTCACGGCGTGGGCGTGACCCGCACCATGATCACGCCATGAGGCGCGACCTGGCCGCCGTACTCGCCACTCACACCGCGGCTCCTGCGTCCTGACCACAGGTCCAGCACCTCGGCCTTCAGCCGCGGCGCGAGATCGAGCTGCGCCCACGTCACCTTCATGTCCGCCGGCTGCTCGCCGCGGTTGAACAGCACCGCCGCGCGCTCGCCGCCGGCCAGCGTGCGCACCCACACCTCCAGGTCGCCCTCGCGCCAGACGCGCCGGCCTTGGCGGCCGAGCGGGTCCTGGTCGACGCGGATGACTTCGGCGTTGGTCAGGATGCGACGCGTGTCCGCGCTCATCTGGCTCAGGTCGTTGCCGGCGATCAGCGGCGCGGCGAGCATGGCCCAGATCGAGAAGTGGCTCTCATACTCGGTCGTCGTCATGCCGCCGTTGCCCACTTCGAGCATGTCGGGGTCGTTCCAGCCGTTGGGCGCGGCCTCGGCCCAGAGGTCGGCGTTCATGTCGATGATGTCGAGCAGGCCGTGGGACCATTCCTTCTTGCCCTTCCAGGCGTCCCAGATGTCGCCCGTGGTGCGCCACAGGTGACCCACCGGATGCGCCCAGCGGCCGGGCCGGCTGTTGCCCCATTCGCAGATGGACAGCACGATGTCGCGGCCCGATGCGCGCAGCGCCTTGGCCATGATCGTGTAGGCCGCTTCCGGCGTGCGTGGGCCGGTGTAGCACCAGTCGTACTTGAGCCAGTCCACGCCCCACTTCGCGTACTGGCGGGCATCCTGGAACTCGTGGCCCGCGCTGCCCGGGCGGCCGCCGCAGGTCAGCGCGCCGGCGTCGGAATAGAGGCCGAACTTCAGGCCCTTGCCGTGCACGTAGTCGGCCAGCGCCTTCATGCCCGACGGAAAACGCTCGGGGTCGGGCTGGATGTTGCCGTCGGCGTCACGGCTCTTCTGCCAGCAGTCGTCGATGACCAGGTAGGTGTAGCCGGCGGCCTGCATGCCGGAGGCCACCATCGCATCGGCCTGCTGGCGGATCAGCTGCTCCGACACGTTGCAGGCGAACTTGTTCCAGGAGTTCCAGCCCATCGGCGGCGTGGGCAGCAGCTTGGGCTTGGGGGCGTCGAGCTTGAGCGTTTCGTGGCCGGTGCCCTGCGCCGAGGCGGGCGAGGCGAGCACGGCGAGAGCCAGCAGCGCGCCGCCGAGCCATCGTTGAATCATCAGAGGCTCCTGAAAACGCTCAGACGGCGCCGCGGCGCGCTTCCAGCGCCGTGCGGATCTCGTGCATGCGCTGCTCGGTCAGGAAGTAGCGCGACACGATGAACAGCGCGATCAGCAGGCCGCCGATCGGGATGGCCGACAGGAAGACGCGGATCAGCAAGACCGCCTCCTCGCTCTGCGCTGGCAGCTTGGCGTCGAAGCCGGTGAACATCAGCACCCAGCCCGAGGCGCTGTTGCCCAGGGCCAGGCCCACCTTGGAGATCCACGAGCCGCAGGCGGCGAACGAGCCCTCGCGGCGCTGGCCGCTGCCGAGTTCGTCGTGGTCGATGACGTCGGCCATGGCCGAGCCGTAGATCGTCCAGAAGCCCGCGCCGATGAAGGCCACGCCGCCGCTGGCGAAGAGCTGCAGCCAGGGCAGCTGCGGGTTGTAGAAGAACCAGTCGCCGATGAACGCGAAGATGCCCAGCACCAGCACCGTCATCAATGCGTTGCGCTTGCCATGGTGGCGCGCCACCCAGCCGGCGAAGATGATGCCCAGCAGCCCGCACACGAGGCCGGCCACGCCCATCAGCGAGTTCCACTTCGTGGCCTCGACGACGTTGCCGCCGCAGACGTAGTAGACGGTCGCGTAGTACCCCAGCAGCCCCACCATGGCGGTGGCCATGTTGTAGGCCAGCATCGTGCCGAGCATCTGGCGGAAGGGCCGGTTCTTCAGCGTGCGGTAGAGCGTGTCCTTGAAGGGCACGCGTTGGGTGCTGCGGGCCACCACCGCCTCGTAGTAGCGCTCGCGCGTCAGCGCAAAGATGGCGATCGACACCCCCACCATGATCGCGCCGAGGATGGTCGTGTAGACCTGGGCGCCGAGCAGGATGTCGGGCTTGCCGTTGGCGTCGTTGAACAGGGCCAGCGTCGTGAACTGCGCGGCCACGAACATCGCCAGCTCGGGGAGCTTCTGGATCGCGTTCTTGACCGACATCACCCGCGTGCGCTCGTGGTAGTCCGGCGTCATCTCCGCGCCCAGGCTGTTCCAGGGCATGTTGAAGCAGCTCATCGCCGGCACGTACAGGCAGGTGGAGACGAGCATGAAGATGAAGTACTCGGTGTCCGTCCAGCCGCGGCCGACCGCGAAGAGCAGCGGCAGGCCGATGCCCGACAGCACGCCGCCGACGAGGATGTACGGCCGGCGGCGCCCCCAGCGGCTGCGGGTGTTGTCCGACAGCCAGCCGAAGGTGGCGTCGGAGACGGCATCGGCAAAGATCTTCAGGCCGAGCGCCGTGGAGATCAGCCCCGGCGCGACGCCGAGGAACACGTTGAAGACGTGGAACACCAGCGACTGGTAGAGCCAGTGGCCCCACATGTCGAGGAAGGAGCCGAGGCCCCAGCCGACCTTCTGCGACATCGGCACCCGGTCGGCCGCCGGCGTGGCCGGAACAGCGGGGGCGGGTGCCGCCGTCGGGCGTAGCGTCGCGGGCCCGGGGGCCCCATCGGCATCGGCGATCACGTCTGTCTCCTCGGTCGCCTGGGGCGACACGTTTTAGTAAACAAACGGATTTTTGTTCGGCGTTCGGCCGAACAAACAGCGGTGAAACACCTAGCCTGGAGATTTCGCGAGTCGATGCGATCAGGCCGCCTTGCGCTTGCGGGCGGGCGCCACCGCCGGCTCGGCCTCGGCGGCCTCGGCCGACCGTGTGCTCTCGCGCACGACGAGTTCCACCGGCAGCGATGCGTCGTTGGGGGCGGTGTCGCCCTCGATGAGCGCCCGGGCAGCGACGTAGCCCAGCGCCTCCTTGTCCATCTTGACCGTCGTCAGCGGCGGCTTGAAGCGCGCGGCTTCCTCGATGTCGTCGTAGCCGACGAAGCGGATGTCCTCCGGCACACGCAGGCCCCGCTCCTGGCAGTACTCGATGGCGGTCATGGCCGTGGAGTCGTTGTAGGCGAACACGGCATCGGGGGGCGCGGGCAGTTCCAGCAGCCGGCGCATCGCGTCGCGGCCGGCGTCGCGGTATTCGAGCGACGGGTCGAGGATGACCTCGTAGTCGGGGTCGAACAGGCGCCCGGCTTCGTAGAGCGCGCGCCGGAAGCCCTTGGCCCGCAGCGACACCGAGTAATGCGCCAGCGGGCCGAAGATGGCCGCGATGCGCTGCGCCCTGCTGTCCAGCAGGTGCTGCGTGGCCAGCCAGCCGCCGCGCAGGTTGTCGTCGTTGACGCAGCGCACGCCGGGGTAGAAGTGGTCCACCAGCACCAGCGGCAGTTCGCACTGGCGCACGGCTTCCATCGCCTCCGGGTCGATGTAGCCGGCCACCAGCAGGGCATCGGCCTCGTGGCGACGGATCTGGCCGGCGATGTCCTCGCCGCCCAGCACCGACATGATGCTCAGCGGCACGCCCGGGTCGCGGCAGGCCGTTTCGGCGCCATGCAGCACGTAGGAATAGAACGGGTTGTTCGCCAGCGACCCGATGCTGCGGCTGTACAGGAACAACATCCGACGCGGCTTGCCGGTGCGCAGCTTGGCGGTGTCGTAGCCGAGTTGCTGGGCCACGCTCAGCACCTGGGCGCGCGTCTGCTCGGACAAGCCCGGCTGGCCCTTGAGCGCGCGCGAGACCGTGCCGATGGACACGCCGGCCGCCTCGGCCAACTCGCGAATCGTCACTCCTCTGTCGGCCATGCCCTCGCTCCCGCTCTGCTCTGTTTAGCCACGCTCGATCGCGTGGATTGTGTCACCGGCCACCTCGCCAGCCGGCGTGGCTCCCCAGCCGCGCAGCATCCAGCGTGAACCGCACCGTCTCGGGGCAAAACCTAGGGTCGGGATTGTTCACTAAACATTTGTTGTTGCCTAGAATATTTCCATACGTCTGACCTCGCCCGCCCTGCCCCCCATGCCCGCCTGTCCCGTCGCCGTCCTCGGCGAAGCCCTGGTCGACGAGTTCCACGATGGCGCGGTGGCCGGGGGCGCGCCGTTCAACGTGGCACGGTCCGTGGCCGCGCTGGGCGTCGAGACCACGTTCGTGAGCCGCATCGGCGCCAGCGACGCCAACGGCCGCCTCGTGCTGGAGAGCGCCGGCCGCTACGGCCTGTCGGACTCGGGCATCCAGCGCGACGCCCAGCACGCCACCGGCCGGGTGAGCGTCGTCGAGTCCGGTGCCGGCCACCGTTTCGTCATCGATGACGACGCCGCCTGGGACCACCTCGACGCCGATGCCGCCCGCCAGGCCGTCGACGCCCGTGATGCCGGCTGGGTGTATTTCGGCAGCCTCGCGCAGCGCCAGGCCGCCTCCCGCGCGGCCCTGCGTGCCGTGGTGAAGCGCTTCAGCGGGCCGCGCCTGCTCGACCTGAACCTGCGGCCGCACCCCGACGCGCGGCTGCTGGCCGCCGAGTCGCTGCTGCTGGCGGACTGGGTCAAGCTCAACGACGAGGAACTGGCCCAGCTGGCCGGCTGGTTCGACGCCAGCGCACCGAACGACGCCGGCCGTGCCGCCGCCGTCATGGCCCGCTTCGACCTGCAGCGCCTGGTGCTCACCTGCGGCGCCAGCGGCTGGCGCTTCTACGGCCCCGGCGGCGTGCTGCTGCTGCACGGTGCGGGCGTCATCCAGCCTCGCAGGGTCGACACCGTCGGTGCCGGCGACGCCTTCACCGCGATGCTGCTGGCGGGTCTGGCGCTGCAGCGCGACCTGCCGGCCACGCTGTCGCTCGCCAACCGCTATGCCTCCTTCATCTGCGGCGTGCGAGGCCCCCTGCCCGCCGACCCGCTCGCCCTCCAACCCTGGCGGACCGCCCTCCACGCGCTGCCGCCCTCTGCCTGAAGCCGAACCCCCATGGACCTGACCCCGCCGCCCACCGCCCTCGCCGACCTCGTCTCGCCGCCCCCGGGTTCGGCCATGCGCCGGCGCGACTTCATCTTCGGCTGCGGCACCTCGTCCTACCAGATCGAAGGGGCGGCGCACGAGGATGGCCGGCTCGAATCGATCTGGGACCGCTTCTGCGCCACCCCGGGCAAGGTGCTGCGCGGCGAGAGCGGCGCGGTCGCCTGCGACCACTACCACCGCCTGGATCAGGACCTCGACATCCTGCAGCGCCTCGGCGTGGACGCCTACCGCTTCTCGATCGCGTGGCCGCGGGTCATGCACGAGGACGGCCAGCCCAACCCTCGGGGCATCGACTTCTACAAGCGCCTGCTCGACGGGCTGGGCGAGCGCGGCATCCAGGCCTTCGTGACGCTCTACCACTGGGACCTGCCCCAGCACCTGGAAGACCGCGGCGGCTGGCTCAACCGCGAGACCGCCTACCGCTTTGCCGACTACGCCGAGCTGATGAGCCGGCGCCTGGCCGGCCACGGCCAGGTGGCGGCCTGGACCACGCACAACGAGCCCTGGTGCTCGGCGTGGCTCGGTTATGGCGACGGCCACCACGCGCCCGGCAAGGCCAACCCGCGATGGGCCGCGCAGGCCATGCACCACCTGCTGCTGGGCCATGGCCTGGCGCTGCCGGCGCTGCGTGCCAATGCACCGCAGGCCCAGCACGGCATCGTCGTGAATTGCGCGCCCGGCTACGCCCTGGCCGACACGCCCGCCGACCGCGATGCCGCCCACCTCTTCGAGACCTACCAGAACCGCTGGGTGCTCGACCCGCTGCTCAAGGGCGAGTACCCCGCCGACCTGTGGCGCTACTGGAAAGGCGCCGAGCCGCTGGTGCTGGACGGCGACATGGACCTCATCCGCCGCCCCATCGACTACCTCGGCATCAACTTCTACAGCCGCGCCGTGCTGCAGTCCCGGGGTGCGGACACCATCGACTGGGTGCGCGACCCGGCCGTGGAGCGCACGACGATGGACTGGGAGGTCTACCCCCAAGGCCTGCAGGACCTGTTCGAGGCCTTCAAGCGCGACTACCCCAACCTGCCGCCCCTCTACGTGACCGAGAACGGCATGTCCAGCCACGACACGCCGGACGCGACCGGGCAAGTCGACGACGTGCAGCGGCAGAGCTACATCAAGCGCCATTTCGCGGCCTGCTCGCGCGCCATGGACAACGGCGTGGACGTGCGCGGCTACTTCATCTGGTCACTGATGGACAACTTCGAGTGGGCGTTCGGCTACGAGCGCCGCTTCGGGCTCGTGCATGTCGACTTCGAGACCCAGCAGCGCACGCTCAAGCGCAGCGCCCTGGCCTACGCCGACTTCCTCGCCGAGCGCCGCGCCGCCAGCGCCTGAGGCGCCGGGGGGCCCGCGGGGAGGGATAGCGCCGATTCGTCACCCTCCCCGGCCCGCCTAAGCTCCCGGGCATCGTCAAGACGCAATCGAAGGCCGCATGAGCTCGCACACCCCGCCGCCCCGGCGCATCGTCATCCTTGGCGGCGGGTCCGCCGGCTGGATGTCGGCCGCGGCACTCGCGACCGCGCTGCAGGGCACGTCCATCGCGCTGGTGGAGTCGGAGGACATCGGCATCATCGGCGTGGGTGAGGCCACCTTTCCGTCGATCCGCAACTTCAACCAGGTGCTCGGCATCGACGAGGCCGAGTTCCTCGCAGCCACGCGCGGCAGCTACAAGCTCGGCATCCAGTTCTGCGACTGGCGTCGGCCGGGCGAGCACTACTTTCACACCTTCGGCGACTTCGGCGCGCTCGACGGCCCGATGGCCTTGTGGGGCCAGTACCTGCGGCTGCAGGCGCACTGCGAAGGCGGCCTGGGCGACTTCTGCCTGCCCACCGTGATGGCGCGGCAGGGGCGCTTCCGCCCGCCGGACCCCGACGACGGCATCGGTGCGCGCTACACCTACGCCTACCACTTCGACGCGACGCTGTACGGCCGCTTCCTGCGCCGCCTGGCCGAGGGCCGGGGCGCACGGCGCGTCGAGGGCCGGGTGGTTGACGTCGCACGCAGGCCGGACGGCGGCGTGCGGGCCTTGCGGCTGGACGATGGCCGCGAGGTCGAGGGCGACCTCTTCATCGACTGCTCCGGCTTTGCCTCCGTGCTGATGGGCCAGACGCTCGGCGCCGGTTTCGTCGACTACAGCCACTGGCTGCCCGTGGACCGCGCCTGGGCGGTGCCGGCCGAGCGCACACCCGGGCCGCTGCTGCCCTACACCCGCGCCACGGCGATGGAGGCCGGCTGGTGCTGGCGCATCCCGCTGCAAGACCGCACCGGGCATGGCCACGTGTTCAGCAGCCGGCACGTCAGCGAGGAGCGCGCCCGGGAGCAACTGCTCGCGCAGCTCGAAGGCCAGCCGCTGGCCGAGCCGCGGCTGCTGCGCTTCAAGACCGGCCACCGCGAGCGCTTCTGGCAGCACAACGTCGTCGCCGTGGGGCTGGCCGCGGGCTTTCTGGAGCCGCTGGAATCCACGGCCATCTTCCTGGTGCACAACGCCATCGGGCGGCTCATCCCGCTGCTGCAGCAGCCCGTCGACGCCGCCGATGCCGCCGACACCTTCACCGCGCAGCAGACACGCCAGTACCAGCGCATCCGCGACTTCATCATCCTGCACTACTGCCTGAGCGAGCGGCGCGGCAGCGCCTTCTGGCAGCACCTGACCGGCATGGCGCTGCCGCCCACGCTGGCCTTCAAGCTGCACGCCTGGCGCGAGACCGGCATGCTGCACAACTACGACGACGAGGCCTTCGACGAGACCAGCTGGCTGGCCATCCACGCCGGCATGGGGCACTGGCCGCGCCATCGCAGCCCGTGGATGGACGACGTGCCACCGCCCATGGCCGCGCACTACCTCAGCCAGCGCCACGGCGCGATCGCGCAGCTCGCGGCCAGCATGCCACCGCATGACGCCTACCTGCGCACCCGCACCGGCGGTTGACCCACGAACACCCTGCAACCCATGACGATGCAAGACCCCACGAAGCCGTTGAAGACGGTGGTGATCGTCGGCGGCGGCGCCGCCGGCTGGATGTCGGCCGCGGCCTTGAGTGCCGTGCTGAAGCCCCCGTACCAGATCCGGCTCATCGAGTCCGAAGAGATCGGCATCATCGGCGTGGGCGAGGCCACGATCCCGCTGATCCGCATGTTCAACGACCTCGCCCGCATCGACGAGGCCCAGTTCCTGAAGGCGACGCAGGGCACGTTCAAGCTCGGCATCGAGTTCGTCAACTGGGGCCGTGAGGGCGAGCGCTACTTCCACGGCTTTGGCCGCGTCGGCAAGGAGCCGCTGTGGCCGGTGGACTTCACGCAGTACTGGCTGCGCATGCGCGCGCTGGGGCGCGCCCTGCCGCCCGAGGCCTATGTCATGTCGGCGATGGCGGCCAAGGCCAACCGCTTCATGCTGCCGCGCCCGGAGATGCAGAACTCGCCGCTGGCCGACCTGACCTACGCCTACCACTTCGACGCCAGCCTCTACGCCCGCAACCTGCGCATGCTCAGCGAACAGCGCGGCGTGAGGCGCACCGAAGGCAAGGTCGTTCGCGTGCTGCTCGACGAGTCACCGGGCGCGACGCAGGGCCACGTCCGCGCCGTGCAACTGGAGAGCGGCGAGCAGGTGCAGGGCGATCTCTTCCTCGACTGCACCGGCTTCGCCGGCCTGCTGACCGACAAGGCGCTGGGCGTGGGCTTCGAGGACTGGAGCCACTGGCTGCCCTGCGACCGTGCCGTCGCCGTGCCGAGCCAGAGCACCGCGCCGCTGCTGCCCTACACGCGCGCCACCGCGCACCGTGCCGGCTGGCAATGGCGCATCCCGTTGCAGCACCGCGTGGGCAATGGCCATGTCTACTCGAGCCGGCACATGAGCGACGACGAGGCGGCCGGCGTGCTGCTGCGCCACCTCGACGGGCCGGCGCTCGCCGAACCGCGCCTGATCCGCTTCAGGACCGGCATGCGCCAGCAGGCGTGGCACCGCAACGTCGTGGCCATCGGCATGTCCGCCGGCTTCGTCGAGCCGCTGGAGTCGACGGCCCTGCACCTCATCCAGATGGGCGTGGCCGGCCTCATCGAGGCCTTCCCGCACTGCGGCTTCGACCCGGTCGAGATCGCCGAGTACAACCGCCGCAGCCGCGAACGCTACGAGTCCGTGCGCGATTTCATCGTGCTGCACTACCACCTCAACCAGCGGCAGGACGGCGGCTTCTGGCAGGCATGCGCCGAGATGGCGGTCCCGGAGAAGCTGCGCTGGCGGATGGACCTGTATGCCGCCAGCGGCCGCCTGGTCTACGTCGACACCGACCTCTTCCGCGAGCCGAGCTGGTTCGAGGTGATGGAGGGGCAGAACCTGCGCCCCAGGGGCTGGCTGCCGCTCACCGAGCTGCAGGGCGTGGCGGAGACGGCGAACTACCTCCAGGGCGTGTCCGACACCATCGCCCACTGCGTGTCGGTGATGCCCGAGCACGCGGAGTTCATCCGCCACTATTGCGCAGCGGCCCCGGTTCGGTAGGCGCGCGCGCAACGAGCAAAAAAAGGGCACCCTTTGCGGTGCCCTTGGCCTTCGAGCCGGGGGAACCCGGCCCATGCGTTCAGAACGTGTACTGTGCGCTGAGCTTGAAGCTGCGGCCCGACGTGAAGTAGTTGTGACCGATCAAGCCGATGTGCTGCTGCATGATCTGCTTGTAGGTCTTGTTCGTCGCGTTGGTCACATCCAGGCCCAGCCGGAAGCTGTCGCTCACCGTGTAGTGCAGGCCCACGTCCACCTGCCCGTACGCATCGGCCCACAGCGGCAGACCCAGCGGCAGGCTGATGTCGTGCCGGTTGTAGGTGGCGCTCGCCGGGTTGGTGTCCAGCGCGTTGGTCTGGTTCGGGCCGGTGTTGTCGGAGTTCAGCGCCACGCCGTACAGATAGCGGCCTCGCCAGTTATAGGCCACGCGGGCCGAGAACGGGCCGCGGTCGAACAGCAGCGCGATGTTGTAGGTGTTGCGCGAGAGGTTGTCCAAGGGCATGTCGCCGAAGGTGCGGCCATCGGTGTCGCAGCCGTTGATGTACAGGTTCAGGTTCTCCTGGCCCGCACCGGGCGTGCAGTACGCGGTGTACACGGCGTTGTAGCGCTTCACCTTGCTGTCGACATAGGTGTAGTTGGCCTGCAGGCCCAGGCCCTGCAGCCACGACGGCACCCAGTCGAAATACTGCTGGTAGGCGATCTCCGCACCCCGCGCATACCCCTTGGCACCGTTGACGGGGCCGTTCAGCACGAAGCTGACCGGTTTGCCGTCGCTGTCGGTGATGGTGCGCTTGAAGGTCTGGTTGAGGATGATGTCCTTCAGGTCCTTGTTGAACACCGCCATCGTCAGCGAGCTGCCCTTGGCGAAGTACCACTCGGCCGTCAGGTCCTCCTGCGTCGACCGGATGGGCTTGAGCTCCGGATTGCCGCCCGCCGTACCCGTCAGCTTGACGGCCTTGATCAGGGGCGGCGCGGTCGAGCCCTGGGCCGGCGTTTCGACGTCCAGCGTCAGCTTCATCGGCAGGTAGGCCTGCATCTGGTCGAGTCGTGGGCGCGACAGCGCCTGTGAAACGGCAAAGCGGAACTGCAGGTCCTGCGCCGCGCGCAGGCGCAGGTTCAGGCTGGGCAGGAAGTCGGTGAACGCCTGGTTGATGTCCTGCTGCCGGGTGTTCGCCGCGATGGTCGCCGCCGAGAAATTGGGCAGCGTGACGCCCGGCGCCAGCACGGCGCCGGCAGCGGCCGTCTGCACGCTCAGCGAGGTGTAGCCCTGCGCCTCGTTCTTGGTGCGCACCGCGCGCAGGCCGATGTTGCCGTCGACCGGCAGCCCCTTTTCTTCCAGCGAGAAGCGCAGCTGGCCGTAGGCGGCCGCGGTGGTCTCGGCCTGTGTGTTCGTGCCCTTGGGATCGGTGCCGAAAGACGCCACGGCCCACTTGCCCCCGCCCTGCACGCTGTTGGCCTGCTGCGCACAACCCGCGCCGTCCCAGCCGGCCGTCTTCGCGAATGCCGCGCACTTGTCGAGGTAGAGCTGGTGCAGCTGGTTGTAGCTGTCGGGCCAGCCGAACGCGACCGAGGCCGCCGGGAAGTACAGGGACGGCAGGTCCGCCTTGCCACCGCCCATGAAGTTGTTGAAGTTGTTCTTGTACGTCGGGATCTTGGACTGGTTGATGTAGGCCAGTTCGCCGATGTTCCAGCCTAGCTGCCAGGCGTGCGTGATGGTGGCCCAGTTGTAGCTGTCGCCGTTGGCGTTCATGCTGTTGATGGTCTCGGCATCGCGCTTGGCGACGCGCACGCCGAACCGGAAGTCCTCGAGGATCGCGTTGTCCTTGAACTGCCAGCGGCCATCGAGCTTCAAGGCCTTCTGCGTGCCCTTGCCCTTGTCCAGGTGGTCCATCATCATGGCCCAGTAGTACTTGGACGGGTCGTTCAGGGCGGCCTTGGCGGCATCGTTGAACACCACTTGCGGCAGCGACCCCGTGAAGTCCACCTGCTGGCTGGGCAGCTGCACGCCCGTCCCCACCGTGGAGTCGAAGTTCTGCGTCTTGGACTTGACGTACTGCAGGTCCGAACTCCAGGTCAGCTGGTCGTTGACCCGGCCCTGGATCTTCCACGACAGGTCGTCCGTCTGCGAGGACCGGCGGGAGTAGCGCGTCTGGTTCTCGACCTCGATGCCGGTCACGTCACCGTTGCCGTTCACGCCGGTCAGGACGCCCTTGGTCATCACGCCGTTGGCGTCGAACGAGGCGTTGCTCACGCGGACGTTGTACGGGTCGACCTGGTTGCTGACGTTGTTCTCGTTCCAGTCGAAGCGGTACTTGGAGCGGAAGAAGGTCAGCGAGCTTTCGAGGTTGTCCTTCTTCCACTGGGCCGCGGCGTACAGGCCGTCGCGCACGCGGTCGTAGAACTGCTGGCGCCACGTGATGCCGCGCGACAGCCAGGTCGTGCTGGTCGCCGACTGCTTGTAGAACGGGTCGAGCACCAGACCGTCGGTGCGGTTGGAGCTCAGCGAGTGCGCCACGTCCAGCAGCACGCCGACCTTGCCGATGTCGGTGTTCCAGGTGTTGGTCAGCAGGCCCGAGACGCTGGGCTTGTTCTTCGCCGCAAGGCTGTTGCGGCTCACGTCGACGGACAGCGAGGCCTTGAAGCCGGGGAAGTCGAAGGGCAGTGCCGTGCGCAGGTTCACCAGGCCGCCGATGGCGCCCTCGATCTGCTCGGCCGAGGGGTTCTTGTAGACGTCCACACCAGCCATCAGCTCGGGCGGCACGTCCTCGAAACCCAGGTTGCGGCCCTGGTTGGCGCTGAAGGTCTCGCGACCGTTCAATTGCGCGGCGACGTAGGTCAGGCCGCGGATGTTCACGCCCGAGCCTTCGACAGAGAAGTGCACCGGGTCGTTGGACGCCGCCACACGCGACATCGTGGCGCCGACGATGCGCTGCAGCACTTCCGACACGGATCGGTCCGGCAGCTTGCCGATCTCCTCCGCCACGACCGAATCGACGATCTCGTCGGCGTCCTGCTTGATCTTCTGGGCCGTGGCGAGCGCGGCGCGGCGGCCGGACACGATCACGGTTTCCAGGGCCTGGGGTTTGTCCTTGCCCGCGGTGGAGGCCGCAGCCGGGGTGGCGGGCGTGGTCTGTGCCATCGCCGGTGTCGCCGCCCAGACCATGGCCTGCACGGCGGCCAGGGACAACGTTGTCCTCTTGAAGTGTCTCATCCTTGTCTGCTCCTCTTTGGTGGGATACATCCGGCCCCTCTCAGGGCGTCGTGTCGGGCCCGCTCGCCCGTAAGCGGCAGGTTTTTTGGTAACGGTAACAATTCCTCATGCCCGCAACATCAGGGCAATCCGGGATAGGGAAAGTCGCAGTCGCTTTGCTGATGGCTCAGCCCTCCCCCCCAGGCAACCGGACTTGCCACGTCGGCAGGTCCAGGGCAACGGCCGTCAGGGTCGTTGGTAGCGCTATCCGGGAGGCGATGATGCGTTCACGGCCCGGCACCAGATCCACGAAGTTGTCCTCGATCGCCAACCCGGGGGCAGACAGCCACAAGCCCTTGACCGGGCGATCGGCCACGATGCGCAGCGCGGCGCCGTCGGCCGTGATGCGCACGGTCGCGCCGTCCAGCCGATAGAAACGGTAGGGCTCGGTCCAGGCGCAGTCGCGCGCCACTTCCTGCCGGCTCGCCGCGTCAAGCGCGCACAGTTCCGCCACCACGGGCTCGGTGAGGGTCGGCAGCACCTGCGTCGCTTCGGCGGTGCCGGATGCGGGCGCCAGCACGTCCGTGTGCTGCTCGGCCAGCAGGCGGCCGTCGAGGCTGAACACCCGCAGCACCAGGGCGAGCTCGCGCGCCACCGGGGCGCCGTTCATCACGGCCCATGGCGCCAGGCCGGGTGCCAGGCGCACCGCCACCGCCACCGGGCCGAGCGCGCGCCGCACCGCGTGCCACGCCGGCTTCACGGTGCCGGCCGAGTCGATCAGCGACCAGCTCGTCACCGGCCAGCAATCGTTGAGCTGCCACACCAGCGCCCCGCCCACGGCCCGCGCGCCGGGGCGCTGCCAGCGGCGCCGGAAGTCCTGGTAGGCCACACGCATGGCCTCGGCCTGCACGAACTGCGTGGCATACACATGGCCCGCCAGCGTGGAGGCCGCGCGCAGGTTGTCGGCCTGGTAGACCGACAGCCGGCGGTGGCCGTCCGGCCCGGCGGCCGAGCCGGCCTTGTTGTGCCACTGCATCGTGCGGCTCTCGGCGAAGCGTTCACCGGGCGGCAGCACCGATTCGAGCAGCGCCAGAGACGGATGCGACTGCATGCCGAACTCACTCACGAAGCGGGCCTGCACGTCGCCGTAGCGCTGGTAGGGGAGCATCTGCTGGTGCCAGACCTCCCAGCTGTGGCGGTCGCCGACGGTGGCGTCGCTGGACTTGGCGCCCTCGCCCGGCGTGAACGGGCTGCCCGGCCAGTAGGGCCGGTCGGGATCCAGCGCGGCACAGACCTCGGGCAGCAACTGCTCGTACAGGATGCGCGCCTCGAACCGCCCGGCCGGCACACCCGGGCCTGACAGCCCGACCGACTCGGCGAGCATGTAGTCCTCGTTGTTGCCGCACCAGAGGGCCAGGCAGGGGTGGTGGCGCAGGCGCCTGACGGCGGCTTCGGCCTCCGCGCGCACGCTGGCGACAAAGGCCTCGTTCGCCGGGTACAGACCGCAGGCGAACATGAAGTCCTG
This sequence comes from Burkholderiales bacterium, assembly GCA_003963005.1. GTDB lineage: Bacteria > Pseudomonadota > Gammaproteobacteria > Burkholderiales > Burkholderiaceae_C > Pelomonas. Next base: position 29,450 of record RXJW01000045.1, on the reverse strand, counting down.
CCAGACGAGCAGCCCGAGTTCGTCGCAGGCCTCGTAGAAGGCCTCGTGCTCGTAGATGCCGCCGCCCCAGATGCGCAGCATGTTCATGTTCGCCGCTGCGGCCTGGGCCACGCGCTCGCGGTAGCGCGCCGGGGTGATGCGTTCCAGCAGGTTGTCGTCGGGGATCCAGTTGGCCCCGCCGGCGAACAGATCCTGCCCGTTGACCTCGAAATGAAAACTGCTGCCCGCCTCGCCCTCGACCGGCGCCTGCACGAGCCGCAGCGTGCGCAGGCCAATGCGGCGGCGGTCTTGCGCCACCACGACGTCGCCGGCCCGCAGCTGCGCGCGCAGGGTGTAGAGCGGCTGCGCGCCGAGGTTGCGCGGCCACCAGAGCCGCGCATCGGTCACGGCCAGCGTGGCCTGCACGTCGCCGGGGGCCAGATCGCGGCGGTCCACGCTGCGGCCCTCGGGGTCGAGCAGCTCCACCACGCAGCGCAGGCCCGACGTGGCGCCCAGCACCCGGGCCGAAACCTGCAGCGTGGCCCGCCGCGCGGCCACGTCGACCTGCGTGCGACAGGCCAGGTCCGACACCCGGGCCGTCCAGGCATGCCGGCGCACCGCCCGCCAGGGGCCGCTCACCAGCAGCTCCGGGCCCCAGTCCCAGCCGAAGTGGTACTGCGCCTTGCGCGCATGGAGCCGGGCGCTGTCGCCGTTCCACAGTGCTCGCCTGCCGTGTTCGGCCTCCACGGCACGGGCCCGTGCCAGGGGCGGCTCGAAACGCAGCAGCAGCTCGTTGCGGCCGGGCAGCAGCCGCGCGCGAACCGGCACGCGATGCGGCACGAACATGTTGTCGGTCGACAGCAGCAACCCGCCGTTGAGTCAGGCGGTGCAGTAGGTGTCCAGGCCCTCGAAGACGAGGTCTTCCTGCGCCGCCAGTTCGCCGGCCTCGAAGGCCAGCCGCCACACCCAGCGCCGCTCGGCCACCCAGCGCACGTCGGCTTCGTTGCAGCCGTAGAACGGATCCGGGATGCGCCCGGCGGCCAGCAGCGCGCCGTGCACCGTGCCGGGCACCGCCGCGGGCAGCCAAGCCTCGGGCGAAATGGCCGCGGCCAGGGCGGCACCGCCCAGGCCTTCGGGGGCCTCGGCGAGTTGCCATCCGGCATGCAGGTCGATCAGTCGTTCAGGCGTCACGGGGCGTCGCGTTCACATCGATCCGCCTGCAGCGGAAGACCCCGGTCACCCGGCATGGCCGGGCGGCCCTCGTGCCGCGGCCTCATGGCGGGCAGCGGCTTGTCTCCTGCTTCGCCACAGGCAAAGCTAAACATTGTTTTGTTGCGCATTCTGTTTCTCCCCCAGACACCCCACACTCGGGGATATTCCGGATGTTTTCTCCCCACCACAGCGCCCACAGCCGCTCAACTCGCGAACATAATGCTTGCCGTTTACTAAACAACAACGAGACAAGCTGGCTGTTACAGCCCGGCTTTCCCGCCATCCAGGAAAGCCCTGATCCCGGGCCTGAGGCGGGCCCGCCGTGATGGCAGCCGTCGCTTGCCGGCTTCACCGCCGGCCGTGCAAAGGCGGACATGAATGTGTTGCAAGGATGGGTCGTGGCCCTGTCGCTGAGCCTGCCGCTCGCTGCCGAAGCCGACAGCCGCCTCCAGGCGGTCATGCAACGGCTGCAGGCCGGCGAGACCATCACGCTGGCCACCATCGGCGGCTCCATCACCACCGGCTACGCGGCGCAACCGCCGCGCGAACAGGGCTGGGCGGCGCTGCTGGCCCGTGCGCTCGGGCCGCGGGTGAAGCTGGTCAACGCGGGCGTCAGCGGCACCGACTCGGCCGCCGCCGTGCAGCGCCTGCAAGCCCAGGTGCTGGCCGCCGAGCCGGACCTCGTCATCACCGAGTTCGGCGTCAACGATGAATGGCTCGACCCCGCCGTGCGCGGCAGCAGCTACGAGGCCCTGCTGCGCCGCCTGCTCACGGCCAGCAAGCCGCCGGCAGTCGTCGTGCTGGCACTGACCCAGCAAGGCAACCAGCCACGCGCCGCGCCGGACCTGCAGCTGGGCCTGGCGGCGCACTACGGCCTGACCGCCCTGGACTTCGGTCGCTGGATGCAGGCCCGCGTGGACGCCGGCCAGGACCGCTGGGCGGCGCTCTACGACGAGCCCGTGCACCCCAACGGCACGGGGCACCAGCGCATCGCCCAGGCGCTGGCCGAGACGCTGCGCGCGGCCGCCAGCGCCTCCACCGCGGCAGCCGGCCCCCTGCCCGCCCCCCGCTTCGGCCGCGCCCATGAGTTCACGCGCCTGTTCACGGGCGAGTCGCTGCAGCCCTATGGACAGCACGGTTTCACGCGCGGCGGCCCGGTGCACCCGGAGTGGCCCGGGCAGCAGCCCGGCTGGCAGACCACCGCGGACGATGCCGAGGCGAGCTTCCTGGCCTGGGGCAGCGAAGTCGCCGTGTTCCACGCCGAGAGCCACGACTTCCGCAACCTCGAGGCCCGTGTGGACGACGGCCCGTGGGTCACGCTGCGCGGCGACGTGCCCGAGCGCCGGGGCTACCTCGGCTGGCACTACACGGTGGTGGGCCGCGACCTGGAGCCCGGCATTCATCTGCTGCACGTGCGCGTGAAGCATGACGCCTGGGCCGGCAGCGGCCGGCCGGCCTCGCTGCTGGCGGTCATGCAGGCAGGCCTGTTCCCCAAGGACGCACGCCCGAGCGCTTTCGAACGCCGGCCGCTGACCGACACGCCGGCCGGGCTCGTGGCGGTGGACGACCCGCAACTGCGCTGGGTCGGGCGCATCGGCCCGGCCAGCGCCGGCGAGCGGCTGCTGAGCTGGAGCGGCAGCGAGCTGCGCGCCCGCTTCACTGGCCGTGAACTGAGCTTGCGCTTCGCCTCGCGCCACTGGGGCACGGCCCACTATGCCGTGGAGGTGGACGGGCAGCACCAGGTGCTCAGCGTGCCGGGACAGGCCAGCGGTGAGTGGCGCTGGCGCGCACCGCTGGCCGACGGGACACACGAGCTGCGCCTGATCAAGCGCACCGAGGCCGGCATGGCCGAGGGCCTGTTCCTGGGCCTGCGCCTCGCGCCCGATGCACGCCTGCTGGCACCACCGCCGGCGCGCCGCCTGCGGCTGATGTTCTACGGCGACTCCATCACGGCCGGCGCCTGCCTGGGCGACCCCGGCGAAGACCAGTACGACGACCTCTTCTTCCACGACGGCACGCGCGCCTACGGGGCCCAGACCGCCGCGCGGCTGGGAGCGGACTATGTCGGCATCGCCGTGAGCGGCATCGGCATCACGGCGACCTGGGGCGAGCAGTTGATGCCGCAGGTCTGGAACCGGCTGGCACCGCGGCTGGACGCCCCCGTCGTGGCGGACGACCGCGCGCCGGACGTCATCGTCGTGAACCTCGGTCAGAACGACCACGGCTTCCCGGCGTCCAAGGGCCGTCGCATGGCGGCGGACTTCGGCATGCGCTACCTCGCCTTCGTGCGGGAACTGCGCACCCGCTACCCGCAGGCCCGGCTGGTGCTGATGATCGGCGGCATGACCGCCTGGCGCGACGAACCCGCCCTTCCGAAGGCCCTGCAGGACGCCGTCGCCACGCTGCGGGCCGAGGGCGACACGCGCGTCTGGTCGCTGACGCTGCAGGCCTTTGCCTGGGCCCATCCGCGGCTGGACGTGCACACCCGCATGGCCGACGAGCTCACCGGATTCCTGCAACAGGAGGTGCTGCGATGAACCGGCCCGACCTGCGCCAGCCCGAGGCCCTGCTGGCCCACATGCGCCACACGCTGGCCTTCTACGCCCCACGCGTCATCGATCCCGGCGGCGGCTGTTTCCATTTCTTCAAGGACGACGGCACGGTCTATGACCGCCGCACACGCCATCTCGTCAGCAGCACGCGCTTCGTCTTCAACCATGCATTGGCCTGGCGCTGGTTCGGCGGCCCCGTGGCGGACGTGGCTCACGCCCTCGCCTTCGTGAACGGCGCCCACCGGCAACCGAGCGGTGGCTTCGCCTGGGTGCTGGACTGGCACGCCGGCCAGGCGCGGGTGCTCGACGCCACGAACCACGCCTACGGCCTGGCTTTCGTGCTGCTCGCTCATGCCCACGCGACCGAAGCCGGCGTGGCGGGGGCGCGTCAGGGCATCGAGGCCACCTTCGCCCTGATGGAGCAGCGCTTCTGGGAGCCGGCCCATCAGCTCTACGCCGACGAAGCCACGCCCGACTGGCGCGTCGGCACCTACCGCGGCCAGAACGCCAACATGCATGCCTGCGAGGCGATGCTCGCCGCGCATGCCGCCACGGGTGAGGGCCGCTACCTGGACCGCGCGTTGACCCTGGCCACGTCGATCGCCCAGCGCCAGGCGGCACGGGCCGGCGGCCTCGTCTGGGAGCATTACCGCCCCGACTGGACGCCCGACTGGGACTACAACCGCCACGACAAGACCAACATCTTCCGGCCCTGGGGCTACCAGACCGGTCACCTGACCGAATGGGCCAAGCTGCTGCTGATGCTGGAGCGGCGACTCGGTGCCGCAGCACCCGACTGGCTGCTGCCCACCGCCCGGCATTTCTTCGACACGGCCGTGCGCGAGGGCTGGGACGCCGCCCACGGCGGGCTCGTCTATGGCTTCGCGCCCGGGCACGAGGGCGGCGGCGTGTGCGACGCCGACAAGTACTTCTGGGTGCAGGCCGAAAGCCTGGCCGCCGCTGCCTGGCTCGCGGTGCGGACCGGCGACGACGCCTACTGGCAGTGGTACGACCGCCTGTGGGACTACGCCTGGACGTATTTCGTCGACCACCGCCATGGCGCGTGGTACCGCATCCTCGGCCCCGCCAACGACAAGCTCACCGACGAGAAGAGCCCCGCCGGCAAGACGGACTACCACACGATGGGTGCCTGCCAGGACGTGCTGGCCGCGCTGGGTGTGGCACCAGCATCCCGGAGCACACCATGAGGCGCGGGACAGGGCTCGCCGCCCTTTGCCTGGCCGTGGCCTACCACGCCGCGGCGGCGCAGCCCCTGCCCTGGCGCGGCATCAGCCTGTCCAGTGCCGAATGGGGCGAGAAGCTGCCCTTCCCCGGCGAGCACGGCAGGGACTACGTCTACCCGAGCGTGGCCAGCACCGCCTACTACCAGGCGCAGGGCATGAACCTGATGCGCATCGCCTTCCGCTGGGAGCGGCTGCAACCGGTGCTGAAGGCCGAGCTGGACCCGACCGAACTCGGCCGGCTGCGCACCTTCGTCGACGGCACCACGGCCCGTGGCCTGCATGTGCTGCTGGACCCGCACAACTACGCCGCCTACAAGGACGTGCACGTCGGCCGGCCTGAGGTGCCGATCGAGGCCTTTGCCGACTTCTGGCGGCGCCTGGCCCTCGTGTTCAAGGACAACCCGCGGGTGCAGTTCGGGCTGGTGAACGAGCCCCGCAACATGCCCACCGAGACCTGGGGCCTTGCGGCCCAGGCCGCCATCGACGCGATCCGCGCCACCGGGGCGACCCAGCTCATCACCGTGCCCGGCAACGGCTACACCGGCGCGTGGAGCTGGTTCGAAAGCACCTGGTACGGCACGCCCAACGCCAAGGTCATGGGCCAGGTGCGCGACCCGCTGGACCACATGGTCTACGAGGTGCACCAGTACTTCGACAAGGACGGCTCGGGCACGAACCCGGCGTGCGTGAGCCCGGAGATCGGTGTCGAGCGGCTGAAGCGCTTCACGGCGTGGCTGCGCGAGCACAAGCGCCGTGCCCTCCTGGGCGAGCTGGGCGGCGGCGCCAACGCGGTCTGCGAGCAGGCCGTCACGGGCGCACTGCAGCACCTGCAGGCCAATGCCGACGTCTGGACCGGCTGGCTCTGGTGGGCCGGCGGCCCGACCTGGGGCGACTACTTCCTGTCCCTGGAGCCCACGGCCGATGGCCGCGACAAGCCCCAGATGCGCTGGCTGCGGCCCTTCCTGCGCTGAACCGCCCACACCGCTGTCGGCCCCGGGCCACAGCCAGCCCCCGGGCTTGAGGGGGCCAGACTGTGAGAACCCGCATAGGCATAAGCATCTGCCATTTCGGTTGTTGGGATTTCTGTCATCCCCCGTCAGACTTGCAGCGTTGCCACCAGCACCCGCCGCTTCCGTCCCGCCCGATGTGTGAGCTTTTCGCCCTCAACAGCCGCCAGCCGGCCGCCGCCACCTTCTCCCTGAGCGGCTTCGCCGCCCGCGGCGGGCGCACGGCGGACCATGTCGACGGCTGGGGCGTGGCCTTCTACGAAGGCGACCAGTGCGAAGTGACCGTCGAAGACACCCCGGCTGCTGAATCGGCCCTGGCCCGTCACCTCGCCCAGCACCCGGTCCCCGCCCGCAACATCCTGGCCCACATCCGCAAGGCCACGCAGGGCGCCCGCTCGGTCGAGAACTGCCACCCCTTCCGCCGCGAATGGGCGGGCCGCACCTGGGTGTTCGCCCACAACGGCTGCCTGAAGGACTTCCATCCCGCCCTCGACGGCCACTTCACGCCCGCCGGCGAGACCGACAGCGAACGCGCGTTCTGCTGGCTGATGCAGCGCCTGCAGCAGCATTTCGGCGACCGCCTGCCGGACTGGCCCGAACTCGCTGCCACCCTCACGCCCTGGCTGCAGGAGATCGCCGAGCACGGCCGCTTCAACCTGCTGCTGACCGACGGCCGCGCGATGCTCGCGCACGCGTCCACCCGTCTGCACTGGTTGCAGCGCCGCCCGCCGTTCGGCCAGGTGTCCCTGCGCGACGGCGACCTGAGCGTGGACCTCGCCACGGTCAACAACCCCGCCGACCGGATGGCGCTCGTGTCCACCGAGCCGCTGACGCACGGCGAAGCCTGGCAGCCGTTCTCGACCGGCGAGGTGCGCGTGTTCCAGGACGGCGACTGCATCTTCGTCAGCGAAGGCGTGGCCGACCTCGCCGTGGCCTGACCGCCCGGCACCGCGGCCTTGTGCCGGCCGGGCGCCCGCCCCGGCCCGAACTCAGGTCACCGGCGCCGGGTTGAACAGCACCAGCGCGTTGTGCAGCCGCCAGTGCTCCGCCCAGGTCTTGCGCCGGCCACTGGCCACGTCCAGCAGCAAGCGGAACAGCGACCAGCCGGCGTCCTCCAGCGTCATCTCGCCATCGGCGATCAGGCCAGCGTTGACGTCCATCAGGTCGTGCCAGCGGCGGGCCAGGTCCGTGCGCGTGGCGACCTTCACCACCGGGCATTCCGCCAGGCCATAGGGCGTACCGCGGCCGGTGGTGAAGATGTGCAGGTTCATGCCCGCGGCGAGCTGCAGGGTGCCGCAGATGAAGTCACTCGCGGGCGTGGCGGCATAGACGAGGCCGCGCTGGTCCCGCCGCAACTTCTCGCCCGGCGACAGCACATGCGAGATGGCCGAGCTGCCGCTCTTGATGATCGAGCCCATCGCCTTCTCGGCGATGTTGGACAGGCCGCCGGCCTTGTTGCCCGGGGTGGTGTTGGCTGAGCGGTCCACGCGGCCGCGGTCCAGGTAGCGGTCATACCAGGCCAGTTCGCGCACGATGCCCTCGGCCACCTCGGGCGTGGCCGCGCGGCTCGTGAGCTGCTCGACGGCGTCGCGCACCTCGGTGTTCTCGCTGAACATCACGGTGGCACCGGCGCGCACCAGCAGGTCGGCGCAGAAGCCCACGGCCGGGTTGGCCGTCACGCCCGAAAAGGCGTCGCTGCCACCGCACTGCACGCCCACGACCAGTTCGCTCGCCGGCACCGTTTCGCGGCGGCGGGCGTTCAGCCGCTCCAGGTGCGGCCGTGCGCGCTGCACGATGCCGTCGAGCATGGACATGAAGCCGACGTGGGCATCGTCCTGGAGGCACACCGTGTCGGGGCCGGTGGCGGCCTCGCGCTCGTCCACCAGCGGGAATGACCCTGGCGGCAGCAGCCGCGCCGGCTGAAGCTTCTCGCATCCCAGGCTCACCACCAGCACCTCGCCGCCGAAGTTGGGGTTGAGCGAGATGTGGCGCAGCGTGCGGATCGGGATGTGGGCGTCAGGCGCGTCGATCGCCACGCCGCAGCCGTAGCTGTGCTCCAGGCCGACGACGTCATCCACGTTCGGATAGAGCGGCAGCAGTTCGGCCTTGATGCGCGCCACGGCCTGGGCGACGACGCCGGCCACGCACTGCACGGTGGTGGTCACGGCCAGGATGTTGCGCGTGCCGACCGAGCCGTCGGGGTTGCGATAGCCCTCGAAGGTGTAGCCGCTGAGCGGCTCGGCGGGCGGGGGCTTCACGGTCGCCATCGGCAGGCCTTCGAGCGCACGGGCCGAGGGCATCTGCAGCAGGCGCTCATGCACCCAGCTGCCGGCAGGAATGGCGGCCCGCGCGTAGCCGATGGGCACGCCGTAGCGCAGCACCGCGTCGCCCTCGGCGAGGTCCTGCAGCGCGAGCTTGTGGCCCTGCGGCACCGGGTCGAGCAGCACCAGACCGGCGCCGGGCAGCCCTGCCGGCAGCACCGTGCCCGCGGGCAGGCCGCCGTCGTTGGCGACGATGGCGACGTTGTCCAGCGGGTTCATGCGCAGCGTCAGCGGGGGGCGGGAAGCAACGGTGTTCATGTCCGGCGTGGGAGTGGCTACAGTGCGGGCGATGCGTTGTACGTTGTCCAGTTGTCATACAACTTGAGCGACTGTAGACGCCTCCGCTTGTCCAAAACTTCGGGAAAACCCGCGAATGCACGCCCCCCTGCCCCGCCGCCGGCCGCGCTCCCTGGCCCTCGATGTCGTCGAGCGCTTCAGTGAGCGCATCCGCTCGGGTGAACTGCCGGCCGGCACCAAGCTGCCGACCGAGGCGGCCATCATGGCGGCCTTCGAAGTGAGCCGCACGGTGGTGCGGGAGGCGCTGTCCAAGCTGCAGGCGGCAGGCCTGGTCGAGACGCGGCACGGCATCGGCACCTTCGTCATCGGCCCGGGCGACGGGCCGTCGTTCAAGATCACGCCCGAGCAGTTCAACACCCTGCAGGACGTGATCGCGGTGCTGGAACTGCGCATCGGCCTGGAGACCGAGGCCGCAGGGCTGGCCGCCCAACGCCGCAGCGAGGCCAACCTGGCGGCGCTGCGCCGGGCACTGGATGCGGTGATTGCTGCCGTGGAGGCGGGCCAGGACTCGGTGGCGGCCGACTTCCAATTCCACCTCGAAGTGGCGCGCGCCACGCAGAACGCCCATTTCACCGAGTTGATGGCCACGCTCGGTGCCCAGATCATCCCGCGCGCCCGGCTGGAGCAGGCGGGCCTGAGCGCGGCGGCCAGCGCCGAGCAAAGTGCCGACCGTCTGGCCTACATGCGCCGCGTGAACGCGGAGCACGAGAACATCCTCGACGCCATCGCCAGCCAGGATGCCGACGCTGCCCGCGCGGCCATGCGCACCCACCTGAGCAACAGCCGCGAGCGGCGGCGCAAGGCGCAGGCGCTGGCGACCCTTCCGGCCGCCTGAGCCTCCTCGGGTTTCCACCAGCAGGTGGGTCCACGGCGCAAGTTGTACGATGACCTACAACTTACTGCTTTTCGCTCCCGAAAGCCCGCCATGTCGCCCCAAGACCTCAAAGCCGTCCTCGAAGCCGGCCTGCTGTCCTTCCCGCTGACCGACTTCGACGCGCAGCTCGATTTCGCGCCCAAGGCCTACGCCGAACGCCTGGAATGGTTGCAGCCCTACGGCGCCTCGGCGCTGTTCGCGGCCGGCGGCACGGGGGAGTTCTTCTCGCTGGAGCCCGGCGAGTACCGCGACGTGATCCGCGTCGCGCTGGACACCTGCCGGGGCCGCACCCCGATCCTGGCCGGCGCCGGTGGCGGCACGCGACTGGCCGTCCAGTACGCGCAGGCCGCCGAAGCGCTGGGCGCGCAGGGCATCCTGCTGCTGCCCCACTACCTGACCGAAGCCAGCCAGGCCGGTCTCATCGCCCACGTGGAGGCGGTGTGCAAGAGCGTGCGCTTCGGCGTCGTCGTCTACAACCGCGGCGCCTGCAAGCTCACGCCGCAGAGCCTGCAGGTGCTGGCCGACCGCTGCCCCAACCTGATCGGCTTCAAGGACGGCCTGGGCGACATCGAGAAGTTCGTCGCCATCCGCCAGACGCTGGGTGATCGCTTCGCCTACCTGGGCGGCCTGCCCACGGCCGAGGTCTTTGCCGGCGCGTACAAGGCGATGGGCTGCCCGGTGTACTCGTCGGCGGTCTTCAACTTCATCCCGAAGACGGCGATGGACTTCTACCGCGCCCATGCGGCCGGCGACACGGCCACCACCGACCGCCTGATCCGCGACTTCTTCCTGCCCTACATCGCCATCCGCAACAAGAGCGAGGGCTATGCCGTGTCCATCGTGAAGGCCGGCGCGACGCTCGTCGGTCACAGCGCCGGACCGGTTCGCCCGCCCCTGAGCGACCTGCTGCCGGCCGAAGTGGACCAGCTGGCCGCCTTGATCCAGACGCTCGGGCCGCAGTAGGCCCGCGCCCCTTCACAAGAACGACCGGAGACACTCATGAAGCGACTGCTGACCTCCGCGCTGCTGAGCCTCGCTGCCCTGGCCGCGCCGTTGGCGGCGCAGGCCGACTCCTGGCCGGCCAAACCCGTGACCCTGCTCGTGCCCTTCCCACCGGGCGGGTCAAGCGACGCGATCGCCCGGCTGCTCGGCAACAAGCTGCAGGAAAAGATCGGCGGCAACTTCGTCGTCGACAACCGCGGCGGCGCCGGTGGCACGATCGGCACCGCCGCGGTGAAGCGCGCGGCGCCCGACGGCTACACGCTGCTCGTCACGTCGCTCGGCCCGCTCGTCATCGGCCCGCACCTGCTGAAGAACATCGGCTATGACCCGACCAAGGACCTCGACTACGTCAGCGTCGCGGTGCAGGCGCCCAATGTGCTCGTCGTGCCGGCCGCGTCACCGCACAAGACGATGGCCGAGGTGCTCGCCTTCCTGAAAGCCAACCCCGAGAAGATGAGCTTCGCGTCCAGCGGCAACGGCTCCAGCGACCACATCACCGCCGAACTCTTCTGGCAGCAGACCGGCACCTCCGGCCTGCACATCCCCTACAAAGGCGGCGGCCCGGTGATGACCGACCTGCTCGGCAACCAGGTGGACGCCAGCTTCATGAACCTCAACACCGCGCTACCCCAGATCAAGGCCGGCAAGCTGCGGGCGCTGGCCATAACGAGCGCCAAGCGCTCGCCCGTGCTGCCGGACGTGCCGACGACGGAGGAGTTGGGCATCAAGGGTCTGCAGGTGTATTCCTGGCAGGCCGTGGCGGCGCCCAAAGGCCTGCCGGCGGACATCAAGGCGAAGCTGCACGCCGGCATCGTGGCCGCACTGAATGCGCCGGACGTGCGCCCCAGGCTGCTGGAGCAGGGCTTCGAGGTGGTGGCCAACACGCCGGAGCAGTTCACGGCGTTCCAGCAGGCGGAGTTCCAGCGTTGGAAGAAAGTCATCACCGAGCGCAAGATCACCGCCGATTGAACACACCCACCCCGTACCGGCTTGGCCGGCCCCCGCATGGGTGCCATGCGGGACTCCACGACGCTTCGGAACCATGCATTCAACGCCCGTGATTCAAAGCCTGCGCGTCATCCCGGTGGCCGGGCGGGACAGCATGCTGCTGAACCTGAGCGGCGCGCACGCCCCGTTCTTCACGCGCAACCTGCTGATCCTGACCGACAGCGCCGGCAACACCGGTGTGGGCGAAGTGCCGGGCGGCGAGAAGATCCGGCAGACGCTGGAGGACGCACGCGAGCGGGTCGTCGGCCAGCCGCTCGGTGCCCACCACGCCGTGCTGCAGCGCGTGCAGCAGGCCTTCGCCGACCGCGACGCCGGCGGCCGCGGCCTGCAGACCTTCGACCTGCGCACCACCATCCACGCGGTGACGGCCATCGAATGCGCGATGCTCGACCTGCTCGGCCAGCACCTCGGCGTGCCCGTGGCCGCGCTGCTCGGCGAAGGCCAACAGCGCGATTCGGTGGAGATGCTCGGCTACCTGTTCTACATCGCCGACCGCACCCGCACCGACCTGCCCTATGCCAGCGACCCCGACGCCGACAACGCCTGGTTCCGCCGGCGCCACGAGGCGGCGCTGACCCCCGAGGCCATCGTCGCGCTGGCCGAGGCTGCGCACGAGCGCTATGGCTTCAACGACTTCAAGCTCAAGGGCGGCGTGCTGCGCGGCGAGGCCGAGGTGGAGGCCGTTCGCGCGCTGCACGAACGCTTCCCCGCGGCCCGCGTGACGCTCGACCCCAACGGCGGCTGGTGGCTGAAGGACGCCATCCGCCTGCTGCGCGACCTGCACGGCGTGCTGGCCTACGCCGAAGACCCCTGCGGTGCGGAGGACGGCTTCTCGGGCCGTGAGGTGATGGCCGAGTTCCGCCGCGCCACCGGCCTGCCCACGGCCACCAACATGGTCGCGACCGACTGGCGGCAGCTCACGCATGCCCTGTCCCTGCAGAGCGTGGACATCCCGCTGGCCGACCCGCACTTCTGGACGATGGCCGGCTCGGTGCGCGTCGCGCAGACCTGCCGCGACTGGGGCCTCACCTGGGGCTCGCATTCCAACAACCACTTCGACGTGTCGCTGGCGATGTTCACGCACGTCGCCGCGGCCGCCCCAGGCGCCGTGACCGCCATCGACACGCACTGGATCTGGCAGGACGGCCAGCGCCTCACCACCGCCCCGCTGCAGATCGTCGGCGGCCGCGTGCAGGTGCCTACCACCCCCGGCCTGGGCGTGACCCTCGACATGGCCGAGGTGGACAAGGCGAATGCGCTGTACCGCGAGCACGGTCTCGGGGCGCGCGATGATGCGATGGCGATGCAATACCTGATCCCAGGCTGGACGTTCAACCCCAAGCGCCCGGCGCTGGACCGCTGACAGACACTGCCAGCTTTCCGCGGCCCCGCAAGACGCCACAGAGACACAGAGGCACAGAGAGAACGTGATAGCGATTGGCATCGAGCCCCTCTGTGCCGCTGTGTCTCTGTGGCCGTGTTCCCCGGCCTTCCCGGCAACCCCACCATGACCATGCACAAGAACCTCATCAACGGCGAATGGCTCGACGGCCACTGCGTCTCGCGCAACATCAACCCCTCGGACACGCGCGACCTCGTCGGCGAGTACGCGCAGGCCGACGCCGCGCAGGCGGAGCTGGCCATCTCGGCCGCCGCCGCGGCCTTCCCGGCCTGGAGCCTGTCCACGCCGCAGCAGCGTTTCGACATCCTCGACGCCGTGGGCACCGAGATCCTGGCCCGCCGCGCCGAACTGGGCGATCTGCTGGCGCGCGAGGAAGGCAAGACGCTGCCCGAAGCCATCGGCGAGGTCGTGCGCGCCGGCAACATCTTCAAGTTCTTCGCCGGCGAGGCGCTGCGCCCAGGCGGCGAGAGCCTGCCCTCGGTGCGGCCGGGCGTGGGCGTGGAGGTCACGCGCGAAGCCATCGGCGTCGTCGGCCTGATCACGCCCTGGAACTTCCCCATCGCCATTCCGGCCTGGAAGATCGCGCCGGCCCTGGCCTGGGGCAACTGCGTCGTCTTCAAGCCGGCCGACCTGGTGCCGGGCTCGGCCTGGGCGCTGGCCGAGATCCTGTCGCGCAGCGGCCTGCCGGCCGGCGTGTTCAACCTCGTCATGGGCCGCGGCTCGGTGGTGGGCGAGCAACTGCTGAACGACCCGCGCGTGGCGGCGGTGAGCTTCACCGGCTCGGTCGCCACCGGGCAGAAGGTGGCCGCCGCCTGCGTGGCCCGCATGGCCAAGTTCCAGTTGGAGATGGGCGGCAAGAACCCGATGGTGGTGCTGGACGACGCCGACCTGAACGTCGCCGTGAACGCCGCCCTCAACAGCGGCTTCTTCTCGACCGGCCAGCGCTGCACGGCGTCCAGCCGGCTCATCGTGACCGAGGGCATCCACGACCGCTTCGTCGCCGCGATGGTCGAGAAGATGAAGGCACTGAAGGTGGACGATGCGCGCAAGGCCGGCACCGACATCGGCCCCGTCGTGGACGCGAGCCAGCTCGGCCAGGACCAACGCTACATCGAGATCGCGCAGGCCGAGGGCGGCCGGCTGGCCCAGGGCGGGGTGCACCTGGAACACAACGCCGACGGCGCGCCGGGCTTCTACCTGACGCCCGCGCTCATCACCGAGACGACGCCCGAGATGCGCATCAACCGCGAGGAAGTGTTCGGCCCGGTGGTCAGCGTCGTCCGCGCCCGCGACTACGAGCAGGCGCTGGCGCTGGCCAACGACACGCCGTTCGGGCTGTCGGCGGGCATCGCCACCACGTCGCTCAAGCACGCCACGCACTTCAAGCGCCACTCGCAGGCCGGCATGGTGATGGTGAACCTGCCGACGGCCGGCGTCGACTATCACGTGCCGTTCGGCGGCCGCAAGGGCAGCAGCTACGGGCCGCGCGAGCAGGGCCGCTACGCCGCGGAGTTCTACACGACGGTCAAGACCGCCTACACGCAGGCCTGACGCTTCAGGCCTGCGCCGCCGCCCGCCCGCGGGCTCATGCCGCGGGCGAGTTGGCGGATGCGTCTGACGGCGACGGGGTGAGGCCGCCGGCCCCGGCAAGCAGCTGCGCCACCAGCGCCGCCAGCTGGCGCGGCGCCAGCGGCTTGTGCGCGACGAACACGTGGGCCTGGGCCGCCTGGCTGGCGACCGCCGCATCCAGGTCGCCCGTCACCAGCAGCGCCGGCAGCTCGGGGGCCTGCAGCGCCGCACGCAGCTGCGCCACCTCGGCCAGGCCGTCGGTCGCCCCCAGGTGCAGGTCCGTGATGACCAGCGCCGGCCGGGCCTGCGACGGGGCGAGCTGCGTGAGCACGGCCTGGGCGTCGGCGGCGGCGAATACCGTGTAGTGCCAGCGCCGCAGCAGCGCGGCCATGGCGTCGCGCACGTCGGCGTCGTCTTCCAGCACGGCCAGCACGCCGCCCGCAGTGGACGCCGCGTCGGCCGGGCGCTCGCCGGGCTCCGTCGCCATCTCGGAGGCGCTGATCGGCAGCAGCAGCGACACGGTCGTGCCCTCGCCCGGCGGTGAGGCCAGCGTCAGCCGGTGGCCCAGCAGTTCGGCCGAGCGGCGCACGATCGACAGGCCGATGCCCAGGCCCTCGGCCGCCTTCAGCGGGTTCAGGCGCACATAGTCGCGGAAGACATCGTCGAGCTTGTCCTGCGGGATGCCCGGGCCGGTGTCCTGCACGGTCAGGCAGACCTCGCCGCCTGCCGGCTCGGCGACCACGCGCACCGAGCCGGCATCGGTGTACTTGATCGCGTTGGAGACGAGGTTGAACAGCATGCGCCGCAGCAGGTGGCGATCCGACATGACGAGCACATTCACCGGCGGCGCCTCCAGCGTCAGCCCCTTGCGACGGGCCAACGGGCCGAAGTGCAGCATCACCTCCTGCAGCAGCTCGCCCAGCGACACGTCGCTCACATGCGGCATGTAGTGCCCCCCATCCAGGCGTCCGAGGTCCATCAACTCGTCCAGCATGTCGCCCAGCGATGCGGTGCTGCGCCGCACCGACTGCAGCCAGGCGGTGTAGCGGCCCGGCTCCACGTTGGCGTCGCCGCCCAGCTCGGCCAGCATGCCCAGGGCATGGGCTGGCTGCCGCAAGTCGTGGCAGGCCGCCGCCAGCAGCCGGATGCGGGAGGCGCTGCGTTGCTCCAGCGCCTGGTTGCGGTCCGCCAGCTCGGCTGACACCTTGGCCAGGCGCCGGCCGCGGCGCACGGCAACAGCCAGTGCCGCCGCAGCCGCCACAGCACCCACGGCGACCGCCCCGAACGCCAGGATCCAGCCGCGCTGGCGCTCCGCCTGCAGTTCCGCCTCGGCCTTCAGCCGGGTGTTCTCCTGGTCCTTGAGGGCGACATTGAGCTTTTCCTGGAGTTCCAGCCGGGTGGTCTCTCTGGATCGCTGCTGCTGGGCTTCGATCGCCGCCGCGACCTTGCGCTGGGCCTTGAAGGCCAACTCCCACTGACCGAAGCTGGCATAGAAGTCGGCCATCTGCTGAATCACCGAGGGCCGGAGCAACTGCGGATTGGCCGACGCCTCGACTAGCTCATGGATGCGCTGGACCTGCACTTCACCCAGGGCATAGGCCTCGCGCGTTCCGAGCTTGGCATAGGCCGCCAGATAGGCCGATGCCCGGCTGACCGCGGCGCTGGGGTTGGCCAGTTCATAGCGCTCGCTCTCGCGCAGCAGGTCCAGGGCCTCGGTCGTCCGATCCAGCTTGGTCAGGTACTTGGCGAACACCAGCATGTCCACGCCTGCGCCATGCGCGGATTTCGCTCCCGAACGAATCCGTGCCAGCGAGCGGCGCATGTGCACCATGGCAGCACTCGGGTTGTTGTCTCGAAACTCAACGACGGCCAGGTTGCCGTCGATGTCTGCGGCCAGGGCCACAAACTCATGGCTGTCCACGTACTGCAAGGCACGCACCAACCAGACCTTGGCCTGCGTGCCGCGGAGATCGGAGCTGAGCTCGATCTCCGACATGGACCAGAAGCAGTACGCCCGCTGGAAGTCTGCAATGGCGTGGGCGAGCTGCCGAGACCGGAGTGCGGTCATCTCTGCCCATCGGAGGTCGCGGTCCACCTCGGCGAACTTCACTTCCATGACGTAGTACATGCGAGCCGGATCCCCCAGCCGCTGCGCGAGGCCTTGCATTTGCTCACCCGTCGGCTTGCTGGGACACGGCACGCTCTCCTCGAGCCAAGCCGCGGCGGCCCCCAGATCGAAAAGCTCGCGCTCGAACGCAGCCCCTCCTGCGCGGGCGATGTCGACATAGTGCGTCAGCATGTCGCAGTCCTCGCGACCGCGGACCGGCTTGATGGCCAGGTACCTCGCCGCAGCACGCATTTCCTGCCGCACGTCGCCCGTGGCGCGTGCGTCACTGAGCGCTTGTTGCGCCTTGGCCCAGGCCTTGCCGACGTGCCGGAAGGTGTCTGCGTCGACACCCATCACGAAACGATCGCGCCACTCCAGGTCGACCGCCGGCGGGCCCGCCGCCGCCATGCTGCACGGCAGGAGCAGCCCGATGACGCTGCGCCGTGCCCGGCAGCTCAGCCTGCTGACGCCCCCGTTTGCCATGCCTTGCCCCTAGCCCCTCGACGTTGCGCTTGCGCCGGGCGAGGCGCAAATCCAGCGACCGGTCCGCGCTCGCCACGCGTGGCTGGCCCCCTCGTGCGCGAGACTCCCACGATCGGTCACCAGCGCCCATCCCGGAGCGAGGGGATGGGGATCCATTGACACCCCTTGCTCGCTGCAGGCGACAGCGGAGCGCCCCCCCTGGTCAGTCCATCCGCGTCGGGCATCGCTCTGCGCGCGCCAGGGCGTCGCCCTGCCACTGCCGCGCCTGCCATGCCTGCAACACACCCACCGGCAATTCCTCCCAGGTCAACGGTGCTTCATCCCGACGCCGCCACGGTGCCAGCTGAGGCCTGCGCGCCACCAGCCCGCGGGCCAGATCGACATCGATGATGGAGACATCCCCGGCGTCACGCCGGACCCGCACGGCAAAGCGGGGGGCATCTGCAGCCGGCCAGGCCACGGGCAGCCGGGCGATGTCGACGCGCCGCGCCTCGGCGCACATCGCCACCACCCGGCTGAACACCACTTCGTCCTGCGGGTGGCGCATCGTCGTGCGGACCATCCTCAGGCGCGCGCCCGGGCCGCACTCGGCGATCAGCCAGGCCACGCCGGCTGCCAGCCGGTGCACGCCGTTGTCGGACACCACCGCGCCGGCCAGGCTGGTCAACCGGAGCGCTCGGCGTGCATGCGCCGCTGGGAAGCCCTTGTCTCGCAACTCCTCGCGCCAGTATCCGAACACGCGCTCATCCCAGTCCGTGGCCGACAAGTCCTCCACCGCACTGCGCCAGCTCGGCGGGCCGGCGCGCTTGTGAAAGTTCAGGTGGTGCAGGCCCACGACGGCGGCGACGGGGACATCCATCCAGAACGGCCACTGCGAGGGCCCGAGCAGCGCATCGATGAAGTCACGCACCGGGCCGGGCTGGTTGTGCAGGAGGTGGCGATCCAGCAGGGGATCCGTGCAACGGCGCACGGCTTCTCGAACGGTGAGCAGGGCATGCATGTCGGTGGTCTGGGTTCATTCAGGGGTGGAGGGGCGAGAGCGCGAGGCTTCCGGTCCACGTGCTCGTTGCCGGGTTCAAGCCCGTGCCGAGCGGTGAAGCCAGCCTTGGCAGCCGCCTCCGGTCCAAGTTCGCCATGTGATGACCCCGGTGCCGTTCGCGATCTGCGGGCTGCGACGCATCAGCGACCGCTGGCCGAGGCGACGTCTCGCGTGCGACAAGGCTCCCACGCCGCCCTGCCCACTCCCATCCCGGGTGACGGGGATGGGGGATCGTTGACAGCACCATGGCCATTTCGGAGTGAATCGAACTGTCAGCAGGCCATGGCGTGGGCCGGGTTTCGAAGCCGTCTCTTCGCCAACGACGCCGTCGCCCTGGCCTGCCCGCGAAGCGTTCCGTCGCATTCACCCATCCCGCAAGCTAGGGGAAAGCTGACGTCACGGGAATTTCATGCGCGGTTTCTACGGTGTGCGGTTTTGCCCCCACGGCCACGCGCCAGAAGCACCACACCATGCGTCCTTTCCCCACGTCCCGCCTCACCCTGCATCCTCTGTCCCAGGCCCTGACCCTGGCGGGCCTGAGCCTGTCACTGGGCGCCCATGCGCAGGACACCAAGCCCGCCGACGCGCCAGGTGTCGTCAAGCTCGAGGCCGTGACCGTGACCACGCAGTCTGGTGCCTACCGGAAGGAAAAGAACACCGCCTCGGCCGTCGCCCCGACGCAGGCCAGCCTGACGGCCACCCAGCCGCAGTCGGTGATCACGCGCGAGTTCATCGAGCAGTCGGTGGCCCCGACCGCCGAGTACAGCCGCATCGTCGCGATCGCGCCGAGCCTGTCGGGCGATTCGGCGAACGGCCCCGGCTTGTCGGAAACGAAGACCACGATGCGCGGCTTCAGCGACGACCAGTACAACATCACCTTCGACGGCATCCCCTGGGGCGACACGAACAACCCGTCCCACCACTCCACGTCGTTCTTCCCAGGCGCTGTGATCGGCGGTGCCGTGGTCGAGCGCGGGCCGGGCAATGCCAGCAACCTGGGCTTCGCGACCTTCGGCGGCTCCTTGAACCTGTTCTCCAAGCAGGCAGGCAAGGAAGCCGGCGGCAGTTTGTTCGCCTCCTTCGGCAAATGGAACACACGGCTGGTCGGCGTCGCACTCGAAAGTGGCCAGCTCGCCGACTTCAACAAGGCCACCGTGCAGTTGAACGTGCAGCGCTTGTCGTCGGACGGTTACCTCAGCGGCAACCACATCGGCAGCAACAACGTGACCTTGAAGCTGGACCTGCCGCTGTCGGCCGATCACCTGCTGACCGCCTTCGGTTCGGTCAACCGCATCCGCTACGTGCAGCCCGACAACAGCAAGGGCCCGACGCTCGACCAGGTTGCCAAGTACGGCAAGAACTACAGCCTGAACAACGACCCGACCAGCTTCAACTACACCGGCTTCAACCACACCGCCAAGGCCACGGATTTCGAGTACCTGCGGCTGCGCTCGCGCTGGTCGTCCAGCTTCAGCACCGACCTCCAGGCCTACACCTACAGCTACGACAACCAGACCATCTCCTCGACCGACCCCACGGGCGCCACGGCGCCCGGCACCAAGGCGGGCCCGAAGGGCAACCTGGACATTCCCGGCATCGACAAGCAGAACAAGTACCGGGTCATGGGTGCCATCCTGCGCACCGAGGCCCAGCTGTTCGACACCGGCCTGCTGCGCGCGGGCGCCTGGGCCGAGACGTCCGACACCGACCGCCACCAGTACGACCTGGACCTCACTCTGGGCGTGCCTGACCCGCGCGAGACCAAGCCGACGCCGGTTCAGTACCCGAGCATCCTGTTCGACCAGCAATCCAAGATCGGCTCCTTCCAGCCTTATGTCGAATTCGAGTGGGAGCCGCTGCCCGGCACCACCATCACGCCAGGCTTCAAGCATGTGGACATCACCCGCTCGGTCTCCGCGCTCGTCAACCAGACGACCCGGCTGCCGCAGAACGCCAGCGTGAACTTCACCGCCAACCTGCCCTTCCTGACGCTGAACCAGCAGCTCGGCCACGGCCTGGCGGCTTACGCCCAGGCGGCCAAGGGCTTCCAGATCCCCGACCTGAAGTCCTTCTACATCACCGACCCGACGAAGAACAGCAGCGACCCGCAGCAGTCCACCAACTATCAGGTGGGCATCGTGGGCAAGAGCCCGGCGCTGACCTGGGACGTCGATCTCTACAAGATCGACTTCAGCAACAAGTACGTCTCCAACGGCCTGGGCGGCACCGCAGCGGCCTACGTGAACATCGGTGGCGCCGTCTACAAGGGCATCGAGGGCCAGGCGACGTGGATGCTGGGCCACGGTCTGGCAGCGTATGTGAATGGCTCGGTCAACAAGGCGACGGCCAATGACACCGGCAAGACCATCGCCGGCGCCCCCGACATGACCGCTGCCCTCGGCGCCCTGTACAACAGCGGCCCCTGGGGTGCGTCGCTGATCTGGAAGCGCACCGGCCGCAGCTACCAGCAGGAATACGACGCGAGCAACCCGAGCGCGTACGAGACGTATCACATCGCGGCGACCACCAACACCGACCTGAGCCTGTCCTACCGCTTCACCGACCTGGGCTGGGGAACCAAGGCACTGAAGCTCCAGCTGAACGTGTTCAACCTGATGAACAAGCAGGACGTCACGTCGATCAGCCCGGCCAAGCTCGCCAAGTTCGACCAGTACATCTTCCAGGCACCGCGGAGCTGGCAGGTGTCGGCCAAGGCGGAGTTCTGAGTCAGACGCCGGCTGCCTGCCGGCTGGAGCCCGGCAGGCAGCGCTTCACCGGCGACCGGGCGCCCAGGCCTCGTAGGCCTTCAGGGTCTTCACGGGCCAGCTGCCCCACCAGGCATAGCCGTTGCGGCGTTCGGCGCTGATGTCGTTGACGTCGTCGTGCAGGCTCTTGTCACGGTCACCGAAGACGGGTTGCAGCGTGACAGGGTCGTAGTAGCGGGCCCAGATCGGGCCGGCGCCGGGCTGCGTCACCAACCGGCGGGCACCGTCGACCTTGACGAAGGCGCGGTCGCGAACGGCCAGGCTGCGCAGCAGCGCGACGCCGCCCTTCACGGCTTCGACGATGGCAGGCGAGGGCTTGGGTTGGGCCATCAGGAACTCCAGGGCCCGGGCGCTCTCGCCCGCGCTCAAGGCGGGCGGCTCGTAGTTGCGGGCGGATGCCGGAGCCAGCGTCAGCGGATCATGCTGCTGAGCCCACAGGCCCGGGCGGCCGTTGATGCGGATCTGTGAGGCCAGCAGCAGCTGCACGGCCCGGTCGTGGGCGGCACCGGCTGCCGCCTTCACGTCGGCCGGCAGAAAGGCCAACCCCGCCTCGCCGCGCGACGCCCAGGCCATCAGTTCTGCGACCTCGACGACGGCGTTGTCATTCAGCGTCACGGCATCGTGGTAGCCGCCCTGCAGCGGCCAGACCTGCGGCCAGCCACCGTTGGGGAACTGGGCGGCCAGCAGGTAACGCACGCCGCGCTCGGCGGCGCCACGGCAGGCCTGGGCCAGGTCGGCCGGCAGCTGGGCCTGGGCCAACGCCAGGAACCGGATCTCGGTGATCGTCGCATCGTTGTCGATGGTGCCCACGTAGGTCCACTGCGCGTCCTGCGCGGTGTCGTAGTCGCCCGGCGTGGCGCGCTTGTTGTTGTTGTCGGAGACGTAGGCCTGGCCCTTCAGGCGCGGCGCGCGGTCGCGCGGCTGGTTTTTGCCCCAGCCGCCGGCCGGCGTCTGGAAGCTCAGGATGTTCGCCACGACGACCTGCGCTGCCTCGCTCGCGTACCACGCGGAGGGCTTGTCCAGCGGCATGGTCGACTCGCCGTGGCCGCCCTCCGGAGGCCCGGGCCATTCCGTCATGCCCTGGCGCTCGGCGGCGAGCGCGGCCCGGTCGGCTGCCATCTGGGCCTCCGACCGGGCCAGGTAGGCGGCCCACGGCGCGCGATCAGCGGCCGGCAGGGCTGCGACACGCTCGGCCGACAAGGACTGTGCGGGCGGGATGGTGCCGATCTGGGCAGCGAAGGCTGACGAAGAGATCGCCAGGACGAGGGGCAGCAGACGGCGGGCGAGTGGCATCGGGAAGGTGGCAGTCAGGTTGGCCTTGCAATCTAGCGGCTCGTGCCGTCGAACAGATTGCTACTCTATTGCTGCCCACTTGATCGAACGATCCATGATGTCTCTCGCGCGAACCCTCCTGTTGCCCCCGCTGTTGGCCCTGGCCGGCTGTGCCGCCCTGCCTGCGCCACCAACCGCCGCGCCCCCGGAGCGAGCCGGGCTGCAGCAGGCCTGGGTGCAGGCGGTGGCCGGCCCGGCCTGGGCCGTGCGCGCCCTGACGGGTGACGACCGCTGCCCGGCGTTGCGCTGGGCAGGCGGCTCGGTGCCGATGCGCGAGCGAAGTGCCCCGGGCGAGGAGCCGCCGCCGCCCGGCAACAACCAGCCGGAGCGCAAGCCGTCGCGCTTCACGCTGCGGGCCTGCGAGGCGCCTTGGCCGGCCGGTGCGGCCCAGGTGCAAGTGGACGACGTGGTGCTGAACGCACCGGCTGCGGAGCTGCGCCGCATCGTCGTCATTGGCGACACCGGCTGCCGGCTCAAGGCCTCGGAGCACGACTTCCAGGCCTGCAACGACAGCATCGGCTGGCCTTTTCCTCGCGTGCTGGCCCAGGCCTTGCAGCTCAAGCCCGACCTGATCGTCCACGTGGGCGACTACCACTACCGCGAGAGCCCCTGCCCCATCGGACTGCCCGGTTGTGCCGACAGCCCCTGGGGCTACGGCGATGATGCCTGGCAGGCCGACTTCTTCCAGCCTGCCAAATCGCTGCTGGCCGCCGTGCCGTGGGTGTTTGCGCGTGGCAACCACGAGGCCTGCAACCGCGCCGGCCAGGGCTGGCTGCGCTATCTGGACGCTGAGCCGGGCCCGACGCGTGCCTGCGAGCCCGAAGCAGCCGGGGCCGGCCGCGTGAATGCCGGTGACTTCACCACCCCGTTCACCGTGCCGCTCTCGCCACGCAGCCAGCTCATCGTGTTCGACTCCTCCCAGATCGGCGGCGGGCCCGTGCCGAAGGACTCGCCGGCCTGGGCCCGTTGGCGCCAGCAGCTCGACCGCGTCGCAGAGTTGGCCGCGGATCAGGCGCAGAGCCTGTTCGTGAATCACCACCCCAGCCTGGCCTACACGCCCAGCCTGCTCGGCGGTGCAGGCCGCACACGCTCGGGCTTGACCCCACTGCTGCAGGACGCCACCCCGGGGCGTCTGTACCCGCCCGGTGTCCAGGCCACGCTGCACGGCCACCTGCACATCCATGAGGTGCTGGGCTTTGCCACCAACCAGCCCGCGGTACTCGTCATCGGCAATGGCGGCTCCGCCGCCTCGGGGCGCCTGAGCGCTGCGGCCGCCCTGCAGGGTGAACCGCTGCCGGGCGTCAAGGTCGAGACCTTCCACAGCCACACTGAATTCGGCCTGTCGCTGCTGTCGGCCACGCCGCAGGGCTGGCACCTCACGGCCTTCGACGCCCTTGGCCAACCCCTGTCACGCTGCACGCTCGCCGGGCAAAAGCTCTCGTGCTGACACAGGCCGCCGGGCGTGCCTGACTTCCAGCACACCACCCCGACGCGCATTCCGTCACCCCCACACCCGATATGCAGGGTTTCTGCAGGGTAAATGGGCAAGGGCCGCGTGAGGCCGAGGGCTACACTCGGGCTCACCTGTCAAGCTGTTTCGACAGGATTTCGTTCACACAGGACTCGGCCTCATGAGCTCCAAATTGAAAGTCGCCGGTTGGGTTGCCCTCGGCGCCGTCGCGGGTGCCCTCACCACGATGCAACTGCAGGCCAACGCCCGCAGCAGCCTTTCACCCCTGCCGCTGGACGAAATGCAGCAGCTCGCGGCGGTGTTCGGCCTCATCAAGAGCGACTACGTCGAACCCGTCGACGAGAAAAAGCTGATCAACGACGCCATCGCCGGCATGGTGTCCGGGCTCGACCCGCACTCCCAGTTTTTCGACAAGAAGACCTTCCGGGAATTCCGTGAGGGCACGACCGGCAAGTTCGTCGGCGTGGGCATCGAGATCGGGATGGAAGACGGCCTCGTGAAGATCGTCTCGCCCATCGAGGGCTCTCCGGCCTTCCGCGCCGGCCTCAAGAGCGGCGACCTCATCACCAAGATCGACGACACCGCCGTGCGCGGCCTCACGATCGACCAGGCCGTCAAGAAGATGCGCGGCGAGCCGGCCACCAAGGTCAGCCTGAACATCTACCGCAAGGCCGAGAACCGCACCTTCCCGGTGACCATCGTCCGCGAGGAGATCAAGGTCCAGAGTGTGCGGGCCAAGGTGGTGGAGCCCGGCTATGCCTGGATCCGCGTCAGCCAGTTCCAGGACCGCACCGTCGACGACTTCGCCCGCAAGCTCGAAGAGATCTACAAGCAGGAGCCTCAGCTCAAGGGCCTGGTGCTCGACCTGCGCAACGACCCGGGCGGCCTGCTCGACGGGGCCATCGCCATCTCGGCGGCCTTCCTGCCGAAGGATGTCGAGGTGGTCTCGACCAAGGGCCAGCTGGCCGACCAGCAGGCTACCTACCGCGCCAACCCCGACGACTACCGCCGCCGCAGCAGCGACGACCCGATCAAGCGTCTGCCGGCCGGCCTGAAGAACGTGCCGCTGGTGGTGCTCGTCAACGAAGGCTCGGCCAGCGCCAGCGAGATCGTGGCCGGTGCGCTGCAGGACCACAAGCGCGCGACCATCATGGGCGCCCAGACCTTCGGCAAGGGCTCGGTGCAGACGGTGCGCCAGCTCGGCCCCGAGTCGGCGCTCAAGATCACCACCGCCCGCTACTACACGCCGAGCGGCCGCTCCATCCAGGCCAAGGGCATCGTGCCCGACGTCCTGCTGGACGAAACCGCCGAAGGCAATGTCTTTGCCGCGCTGCGCACCCGCGAGGCCGACCTGGAAAAGCACCTGAACAACGGCCCGGAGACCGAAGAGAACGAAGCCCGCGCCAAGGCCCGCGAAGAAGCGCGCCAGAAGCTCGAAGCCGAGCTGGCCAAGCGCAACGAGCCGCTCAAGCCGCTGCCGGAGTTCGGTTCGGCCGAGGACTTCCCGCTCGTGCAGGCGCTCAACCGCCTGAAGGGCCAGCCGGTGATGGCATCCAAGACGGCTGTGGAACGCAAGGCCGAGGTCAAGGCGCAGTAGGCGGCAGCATCGCGCGCCAGATGCCGGGCCTCGCGAGAGGCCCTTTTCATTGCGCTGCCGCTCAGCGCGCCCGTGCAATCACCACGGCCCCCAGCGCTGCGATGGCACCCAAGGCCGGCACGGCGCGCGGGCCGAACGCGCCCAGCAACGCGGAGCCCAGCGCCGCACCGGTCGCCATGCCGACGAACATACCGCTCACCAGCACCGCATTGAGGCGGCTGCGCGAGGCCGGGTCCAGGCTGTAGACCACGCTCTGGTGTGAGACCAGCGCCGCCTGCACGCCCAGATCGAACACCACCGCCACGACCACCAGCAGCCCCAGGGACGCCGGCGCCAGCGCCTGCACGGTGAACGACAGGAACACCAGCAGCGCCGCAACCCGGATGACCGCCTGGGGGCCGCGCCGGTCTGCCAGGCCCCCCGCCAAAGGCGCGGCCAGGGCCCCGGCAGCACCCGCAAGACCGAAGGCACCGGCCACCGCGCTCCCCTGGCCATAGTCCGGCCCCGCCAGCACCAGGGCCAGCGTTGACCAGAACGCACTGAAAGCCACCGACAGCAGCCCCTGCGCCAGTGCCGCCCGGCGCAAGGGAGCGTGCGCCAACCACAGCCGCCCCATCGACGCCAACAACACGCCATAGCTGGCTTGCGTGGCCGGCACGAAGCGCGGCACAGCATGCCAGAGGAGCGGAATCAGCAGCGCCACGGCGACCGCCGCAGCGGCGTACACCGCCCGCCACCCCGCCACCGCCGCCAGCGCCCCGGAAGCCACGCGGGACAGCAGGATGCCCAGCAGCAGCCCGGTCATGACCTGCCCCACCCGCTTGCCGCGCTCCGCCTCCGGCGCCAGCGTGGCCGCTGCGGGCACCAGGTCCTGCGCGAGCGTCCCGGTCAGCCCGATGGCCACGCTCGCGAGCGCCAGCGCGGCAAAGCCGGGGGCGACGGCCGCGAACGCGAGCGCGACGACCAGTGCCGCGGCTTTCACCAGGATGATGCGCCGTCGGTCGAACCGGTCTCCCAGCGGGGACAGCAGCAGGATGGCGGCGGCATAGCCGAGCTGGGTAAGCGTCGGCAGCAGTCCGATCGACGCACTGCCCACGCCGAACTGCGCGGACAGCAGGCCGAGCAGTGGCTGCACGTAATAGATCGACGCGACGGCCAGTCCAGTGGCCGTGGCCAGCAGCAGGGTCAAGCCCGGGCTCAGCCGGGAGACGGAAGATGAGGGATGCATGGGCCCGGAGTGTCGCCACACCGGCATGCCCCCACCGGCCGCCGGCCTCCGGCCCAGCACACGTCGATCCGCGCATCTCGCCGGGATCGAGGCGACGGGGCACCGCACGCACGCGGCTTCGCCAGCCGAACTATCCTAGGCGCCATGACCGACGACGACCTGCTCCGCTACTCGCGCCACCTGCTGCTCGACGAGATCGGCATCGAGGGACAGCAGCGCCTGCTCGACGCTCGTGCCCTCGTCATCGGCGCTGGCGGCCTGGGCTCGCCAGTCGCGCTGTACCTCGCATCAGCCGGCGTCGGCCGCATCACGCTGGTGGACCACGACACCGTGTCCCTGACCAACCTGCAGCGCCAGATCGCGCACGACATGGGCAGCCTGGACCGGCTCAAGGTCGAGTCCGCCGCGGCGCGCATGGCCGCGCTCAACCCGGCCGTTCGTGTGCACACCCAGGCGGTCCGCGCCGACGAGGCCCTGCTGGACGCCGAGGTGCCGCAGGCCGACGTCGTCATCGACTGCACCGACAACTTCAGCACCCGCCACCGCGTGAACGCGGCCTGCGTGCGGCATGGCCGGCCGCTGGTGTCGGGTGCGGCCATCGGCTTCGACGGCCAGATCAGCGTCTACGACAGCCGCGGCCGGCAGCAGCCCTGCTATGCCTGCCTGTTCCCGCCGGAGTCGGGCTTCGAAGATGCCGCCTGCTC
Source organism: Burkholderiales bacterium (assembly GCA_003963005.1). Taxonomy (GTDB): domain Bacteria; phylum Pseudomonadota; class Gammaproteobacteria; order Burkholderiales; family Burkholderiaceae_C; genus Pelomonas. The sequence continues at coordinate 2,257 of RXJW01000045.1, read as the reverse complement.
CACCATGGGCGTGTTCGCACCCCTGGTGGGCATCGTCGGCAGCGTGCAGGCCGCCGAAGCGCTGAAGCTGCTGGCCGGCGTGGGCGAGCCGCTGGCCGGGCGGCTGCTGATGCTGGACGGCCGGCGCATGCAGTGGAGCGAGATCGCGATGCACCGCGACCCCGCCTGCACCGTGTGCGGCACCGAATGAAATCCGGCGCAAGCGCCTGAACGCGGCACAAAATCCCGCCTTCCCCCCCAGACAATGCCCCGCCGATGAAGCCCTCCGACGTCCCGACGCGCAACTTCCCCACCGCCAAGGAAGAGTGCCGCACGCTCCAGCCCCACCCCGACTACGACAAGCCGGGCAGCGCCTACGAGCTGGCGTTCAAGGACGAGAGCTTCCTGCTGCGCCAGGACATGCGCGCGGTGCGCATGCAGCTGGAGCTGATGAAACCGGAGATCCTGCTCGACGAGCAGGGCGTGCACGCCACCATCGTCCTCTTCGGCAGCGCGCGCATCCTGCCGGCCGACATCGCCCAGGAACGCCTCACGGCTGCCGAGGCGCGGGGTGACGAGGTGGCCGCAGCCCGCGCACGGCGCCAGCTCGGCATGAGCAGCTACTACGAAGAAGCCCGCCGCTTCGCGCACATCGCCACGGCGGCCTGCGCCGAGCGCGGCCGGCCGGTCGTCATCGCCACCGGCGGCGGCCCCGGCATCATGGAAGCGGGCAACCGCGGCGCCTTCGAAGCCGGCGGCAAGAGCGTCGGCCTGAACATCGTGCTGCCGCACGAGCAGGTGCCCAACCCCTACATCACGCCGGAGCTGTGCTTCCGCTTCCACTACTTCGGCCTGCGCAAGATGCACTTCCTGATGCGTTCGATCGCACTGGTGTGCTTCCCCGGCGGCTTCGGCACGCTGGATGAACTCTTCGAGACCTTGACGCTGATCCAGACCGGCAAGAGCCGCCCGCGCCCCATCCTGCTGTTCGGGCGCGAGTTCTGGACGAAGCTGCTCGACATCGACCTGCTGCTCGACACCGGGATGATCAGCCCCGGCGACGAGAAGCTTTTCCATTACGTGGAGACCGCCGAGGAAGCCTGGGCCGTCATCCAAGGCGAACCCGAACTCAGCCCCGCGAGCCCGACATGACCCAACTCCGCAACGTCTCCCTGATTGGCGCGCCCACCGATGTCGGCGCCGGCGCCCGTGGTGCCAGCATGGGCCCCGAAGCCATGCGCGTGGCCGGCTTGGCCGAAGCGCTGCGCGCCCGTGGTGTCGACGTGATCGACCGCGGCAACCTCAGCGGCCCGTCCAACCCGTGGCTGCCGCCGGTCGACGGCTACCGCCACCTCGCCGAAGTCGTAGCCTGGAACCGCGCGGTGCACGAAGCCGTCTACGCCGAACTCAAGACCGGCCGCATGCCCATCCTGCTGGGGGGCGACCACTGCCTGGGCCTGGGCTCCATCAGCGCCGTGGCCCGCCACTGCCGCGACGCCGGCAAGAAGCTGCGCGTGCTGTGGCTCGACGCCCATGCTGACTTCAACACCAGCGAACTCACCCCCAGCGGCAACATCCACGGCATGCCGGTGGCGGCGCTGTGCGGCTTCGGCCCGCAGGAGCTGATCGAGATCGGCGGCAAGACCCCGGCCATCAGCCCAAAGTGGGTGCGCCAGATCGGCATCCGCAGCGTGGACGAAGGCGAGCGCCGCTTCGTGCACGAACAGGACCTGGAAGTCTTCGACATGCGCTTCATCGACGAGATGGGCATGCGCCACACGATGGAGCTGGCCCTGGCCACGCTGGACGACAACACCCACCTGCACGTGAGCTTCGACGTCGACTTCCTGGACCCGGTCATGGCCCCGGGCGTGGGCACGACCGTGAACGGCGGCCCGACCTACCGTGAAGCCCACCTGTGCATGGAGATGATCCACGACACCGGCCGCATGGCATCGATGGACCTGGTGGAACTGAACCCCGCGCTGGACGTCAAGAACCAGACGGCGCTGGTGGCGGTGGACCTGATCGAGTCTCTCTTCGGGAAGTCGACGTTGATGCGGAAGTGAGGCGGCAACAGAGCGGCGTCTGTGCGGCAGCCTCGTTCCTGAGCTGGCGGGTCAGGTTGCCTGCCCTGAGCGAAGGTGGGTGTTGTGCGGTGTCCGCGAGCGGCTGCTGGGCAGCGATCTCGGTCGTTCGGCGCTGCACGCAGCAAGACCGGTTTGCGACGCATTCCAGTCATCGAGGCGTCAGCCGGGTCAGCCTCCGTAGTGGATGG
>RXJW01000074.1 GCA_003963005.1 Burkholderiales bacterium | reverse complement strand
CTGTGGATATCTCGGGCAGGGTAGGTTGAACACCTGGGTCAAATTTCGGTCGGCAGAGCCCTCGCGGGTGGGTCAAATTTCAGTCGGCGTCAACACTCGTGGCCATCATGTTCAGCGGCTACTCGGTGGGTGGCATGCTGTCGGCGGGCCTGGGCATGGTGCTCTTGCCGAGCTACGGCTGGCAATCGGTGTTCTTCGTGGCGGGCGTGCCGCTGCTGCTGCTGCCGCTGATCATGAGCTTCCTGCCGGAGTCGGTGGGCTTCCTGATCCGCCAGAACCGGCTGGACGAGGCCCAGGCGGTGTTGCGTCGCGTCGAGCCGGCCTACCGACCGGAGCACGGCCAGCACCTGACGATGCCGGCGCTCAAGGCCGCCGGCGCGCCGCTGCTCGAACTCTTCCGCGACGGCCGTGCGCTGCGCACCGTGATGCTGTGGGCCTCGTTCTTCTGCTGCCTGCTGATGGTGTATGCACTGAACTCCTGGCTGCCCAAGCTGATGACCAAAGCCGGCTACGGGCTGGGGTCGTCGCTGAGCTTCCTGCTGGTGCTCAACTTCGGCGCGATCTTCGGCGCGGTGGGCGGCGGCTGGCTGGGCGACCGGTTCAACCTGCCGCGCGTGCTGGCGGTGTTCTTCGCGCTGTCGGCCGTGTCGATCGGGTTGCTGGGCTTTAACAGCCCGAGTTGGGTGCTCTACAGCCTGATCGCCGTGGCCGGTGCCACCACCATCGGTTCGCAGATCCTGCTGTATGCCTGCGGCGCGCAGTTCTACGGGCTGGCCATCCGCTCCACCGGTCTGGGCTGGGCTTCCGGCATTGGTCGGAATGGCGCCATCGTCGGACCTGTGCTGGGCGGAGCGCTGATGGGAATGGGTGTACCGCTGAGCACGAACTTCGTCGCCTTCGCACTACCTGGTGTGGTGGCCTGTCTGTCCATGCTGACGTTTGCTTGGTGTGGGCGTCGCGGTGTCTCGACTGCCTTTGGTTCATGTGCTCGCACGCAAGCGCCTGCCGCTGGCGTCGCCCATGGAGCCTGAATGGCTCCTTGTGGGGGGTGTCAGCCAATGACTGCTTCCTGCGGCAGCAGTCATTCGGCTAGGTCTTGCGAAAGGCCCACGTTTGCCTTCTGCTGAGGTTTCGATGAACTTCCGCTAGGGGCACTTTGCTGACTCTCAGGCGCGGGCCACCAGCGACTGCATGCAGCCTGAAGCAGCCGATGCACTGCAGGCGGCAGCTACGCAGTGATCTCGGTCATTTGGTGGCGCCTGTCTGCCGGCCGATCATGAGCCATTACCGGTCTCCAGGTGCTCGCCGGCTCAGGCTCCGGCCGACTGGTATCACGGTAAGAGCAGCCGTTGGAAGCTGCTGGCTGCGGTCAAGGTGTCCGAGTGACGGCTTCGGGGTTCGGCGACCGTAGCAGAACGACCCGTTGCTGTCCTCGGCGACCGCTTACCATCATCGTCATCAAACTTCCGATCAAGGCGCTTTGGTCAACTGGCGGGCACGTTGGAGCGGCGTCCGCTCCGGCACGCGGGTGGTTTTTCGCTCCGGACTGTATCGCCAGCCCGGCAGCGCCTTCGCGACCGCGGCGGCCGTGGCTGGCGGAGCCTCGACCAGCATCGAGCCAGCAAGCGCACGAAGCACGGTCGCGCCATGCGCGTTCGCCGTCCTCTTCGCCGAAGCGAGCGGCACCGCGCCGATCGCGGCGGTAGTGAGGGAGAAGACGTAGCGAGCCATGGGGTGATCATCGCGCCAGAAGGGCGCCTTGCATACGGGGCGGCAGCCCTATATCCCCGACGTGGTCACGGGCAAGTTTCACGATCGCTGCGGCGCGTGCACTATCGCGCGGCGTGCCGAGCACGACCGCGTCGGCGGTGAGGGCGACCGTGGCGCCGCGGTTGGAGAAGCTGGCGCACAACTTGTCCATGCGCGCAATCTGTTTGACGCGATCACCGCTGAGCGTCCAGGCCAGGTTTGTGCCGGTTCAATAGAGCCTTTGAGGCCTGGGAAGGAAAGAGGCCGTTGGCATGGCGTGCTGATTGAACAGCCACAGGACGGCCTCCTTGAGGACGGCCCTGGCCATCGTCCACTGACACGCCTTTGACGGCCGACAACACATGAGCAGCGATGCGCTTCTCCGCCGCTGAGTGCGCGTGGTCTGGGCGTCAGCTGCCAGGGTGTGCTTCTTTCTTGGGTGGACGCGAGGCTCCAGTGTTGCAATCAGGAAAAGTCGCCGCTGCAGTGGGCGACTAGGTAGCAAGCCACATCGTGCAGATCACTCAGCCTGCCGCGCAGCATGTAGCTGAGCGCCGTTGCTCCGCCAAACATCGGGGCTGCGTTGGGTTGGCGTACCCAAGCGTCGGCGCGTTCCGGAATCGGCAGTAGCACCTGTAGTGCGTCCGAGATCTTCATCACGTCGCGCAGCCGTGCCCTTGTCTCATCTGATAGAGCGGCCAAATTCAATGGCCCCTCCAAGCACTCGACATAAGCGCCGTCTATGCCCAGAAGCACTGCCTGCTCTTCACGGGTCAGTTCCCAGCGGCGCGCAATCTTGAAGAATTCCACAAGGACATCGCGATCAGCTTGGTCCGCTATCGGTTGTCTCATGGCGGGATCAAAGACGCCGACGCGATTTCGCCGATCCTCTTCCATCAGACGCTCGAAATCCGGGCTCCCAAACTCTCGGCCCACAGGCGCGATCCTGTCCCAGAGAGCATCTTCTAGCGAGCCCTCCCGCCGCCGATAGTTCACCCTGCGTTGCATGCGCTGGACCTTTGCACGACGTTCCCGATTCGATGTCATGTTGAGCTCCTTGATCGGTGTTGAGGGCGACCTATGAAGTGGCCTAAAGGAACGCAAAGTCGGCAGGCCCAACGCCTTCGTCCGTCGCTGCATACCCTCCTTTGCCAACCGCCGGTGGCGGTATGCGCCACGACCGCCGAGACTCGCTGCAGCTCGGCTGCGGCTCCGCTTCCGCCACCAAAGCCGCAGCCTGGACGTAGAGCGGACATTGGTCAGTTGAACGACGGTGACCGAGATCACCAGTCCAGACCCTTGCGGCGCCTAGTCGACAGCTCAAGTGATCGACCGATGCGGCGTTCCAGTCAGAGAGCATCTTCTGCAGACTCACCCGCGCTCTAGTGGAAGACGACGCTGTGCTGCATGCAGCCGGGCGGCATGCCAGCAGCGGATGTGCGCGGACCAGGGCCGAGACCTCGGGAGCGTCGGCCTGAAGCGCGCGATACAACAGTTGAAGCAGCGGCCAGTACCCGGTGGGAACGTCCTGATGCTCGATCTCGAGGCGGGTGCTTCCACACACTGCGCAGGGATCGTCCGCAAGTGAAGGTTCGTTGCGACGAACGCAGGGGGCTTGGCAATCAGCGCAACGGGACGTCAGTGTGTCACCGTGGACAACGCAGTGGCGCGCGACGGGCCACTGGTGGAAGATCCGCCAGTGGGCGCAGCCGTACTTGGCCTGATCTTCCTTTACGCAGGTTGGGCACTTCCTCAACGTCTCGGCTTCGACTAAACCGTGTCGCCTAATCCCCATGGCAATCGGGTCGCGGCCCTGCGTTCGGCTGAGAAGCTGTTCGCGCCACGCAAACCCTTGCAGTGCCGTCATGAAGCTTGCATGCAATGGAACGTGACTGTGGAAATCGACGATCTCAGGAGGGCTGATGGCGCCATGGAACACCCGTTCAGATAGACGGAGTGCATATCCACCTAGGGTGTGGTCGAACGCCAGCAAACTTGCCCGGTTGCCGCGGTGCTCTGAGGCCTTGACGTCAACGAGCCCACAGCGCGCCCAGGCGCTGATGACGGAATGCATCGTGGCGTACTTCGGGGTCAGTGGAATCATGTCTCTGAATCGCCCCGGGTATCGCGGAGGCCCGTTGGTTTAAGTCAGACGGTCGCGGCCTGACCAGCGCGTTGTCGATGGTAGTTGGCCTCGAACTCGGCC
>RXJW01000089.1 GCA_003963005.1 Burkholderiales bacterium | reverse complement strand
TCCTGCAGGAAGTCGGTCACCTTCTCGACGCGCTGGTGGGCGATCTGGCTGATGTGCAGCAGGCCGTCCTTGCCCGGGAGCAGGTTCACGAGGGCGCCGAAGTCCAGGATCTTGACGATCGGGCCTTCGTAGACCTTGCCCACTTCCACTTCGGCCGTGATCTCGGCGATGCGCTTCTTGGCGGCCTCCGCCTTCTCGGCATCGGTCGAGGCGATCGTGATGGTGCCGTCTTCGCCGATGTCGATCGTGGTGCCGGTCTCCTCGGTCAGCGCGCGGATGGTGGCGCCGCCCTTGCCGATCACGTCGCGGATCTTCTCGGGGTTGATCTTCATGGTGTACAGGCGCGGGGCGAACTGCGACACCTCGGTGTTGGCGCTGCCCATGGCCTCGACCATCTTCGACAGGATGTGCAGACGCGCTTCCTTGGCCTGGGCCAGCGCGACCTGCATGATCTCCTTCGTGATGCCCTGGATCTTGATGTCCATCTGCAGGGCGGTGATGCCGGTGGAGGTGCCGGCCACCTTGAAGTCCATGTCGCCCAGGTGATCTTCGTCACCCAGGATGTCGGTCAGCACGGCGAAGCGGTTGCCGTCCTTGATGAGGCCCATGGCGATGCCGGCGACGTGCGCCTTCAGGGGCACGCCGGCGTCCATCAGCGACAGGCAGCCGCCGCAGACCGAAGCCATCGACGAGGAGCCGTTGGACTCGGTGATCTCGGACACCACGCGCAGCGAGTACGGGAACTCTTCCTTGCTCGGCAGCACGGCGACGAGCGCGCGCTTGGCCAGGCGGCCGTGGCCGATTTCGCGGCGCTTGGGGCTGCCCACGCGGCCCGTCTCGCCCGTGGCGAAGGGGGGCATGTTGTAGTGCAGCATGAAGCGGTCTTCGAACTCGCCGTCCAGGGCGTCGATGCGCTGGGCGTCGCGGTCGGTGCCGAGCGTGGCGATGACCAGGGCCTGCGTCTCACCGCGGGTGAACAGGGCCGAACCGTGGGTGCGCGGCAGGATGCCGTTGCGGATTTCGATGGGGCGCACGGTGCGGGTGTCGCGGCCGTCGATGCGCGGCTCGCCGGCCAGGATCTGGCTGCGCACGATGCGGGCTTCGATCTCGAACAGCAGGCCTTCCACCTCGACCTTGTCGAAGGCCACGCCTTCAGCGGTCAGGGCGGCGAAGACGTTCGCGGTAGCCGTGCGGCAGGCTTGCGTGCGGGCCTGCTTGGAGCGGATCTGGTAGGCCTCGCGCAGCGGGCCTTCGGCCAGGGCCGTGACCTTGGCGATGAAGGCTTCGTCCTTGGCGGGGGCCGTCCAGTTCCAGGCCGGCTTGCCGGCTTCCTTGACGAGCTCGTTGATCGCGGCGATGGCCACATTGCCCTGCTCGTGGCCGAACACCACGGCGCCGAGCATGACTTCTTCGGACAGGCCCGAGGCCTCGGATTCGACCATCAGCACGGCGGCTTGCGTGCCGGCGACCACCAGGTCCATCTGGCTGTTGGCCAGTTCGGTCTTGCTGGGGTTCAGCACGTACTCGCCGTTGACGTAGCCCACGCGGGCGGCGCCGATCGGGCCGTTGAACGGGATGCCGGACACGGCCAGGGCGGCCGAGGTGCCGATCATGGCGGCGATGTCGGCCTGCACTTCAGGGTTCAGGCTGACGACGTGGATGACGACCTGGACTTCGTTGAAGAAGCCTTCCGGGAACAGCGGGCGGATCGGGCGGTCGATCAGGCGGCTGGTGAGGGTCTCGTGCTCGGAGGGGCGGCCCTCGCGCTTGAAGAAGCTGCCGGGGATCTTGCCGGCCGCGTAGGTCTTCTCGAGGTAGTCGACGGTCAGCGGGAAGAAGTCCTGACCGGCCTTGGCTTCGGTCTTGGCGACCACGGTGGCCAGCACGACGGTGCCTTCGATGTTGACGACGACGGCGCCGGTCGACTGGCGGGCGACTTCACCCGTTTCCAGCACGACGTTGTGACGGCCCCATTGGAAGGACTTGGTGACCTTGTTGAACATGGACATGCTCATCTCCTGGTTGTGATGGGCGCCTGCGTCAGTGCAGGTCACCCGGGGTACACCGGAAACGAGGCTGGGTTTGGTCCAGATGCCATTCCAGGGCGGCTCGGCAAGCCGTCTTGGAATGATCCGTGACCACGTCAGCTTGGTTCCGGCAGATGGACGAAGAGCCTGTACTGGGCGAATGGACCAGACAGGCTCCTCAGGGATATCAGCGAATTACTTGCGCAGGCCCAGCTTGGCGATCAGGGCGGTGTAGCGGGCGGCGTCCACACGCTTCAGGTAGGCCAGCAGGCTCTTGCGGGTGTTGACCATCTTCAGCAGACCGCGGCGGCCGTGGTGATCCTTGGCGTGGGTCTTGAAGTGGGGGGTCAGCTCGTTGATGCGAGCGGTCAGCAGGGCGACTTGGACTTCCGGGCTACCGGTGTCGTTGGCGCTGCGGGCATTGGCCTTGACGATTTCGGCCTTGTTCAGATCGGCGACGGACATGATGTTTTCCAAAAGGTTTCGGAAGTCCGGCCGGGCGAACGCACGCGTGGCGCTGCCGCAGACGGTTTCCGGAGGTTGACTTGCGGACACGGGGGAAACCGCCCCGAGCCGTGCTGGTGATTCGCTCACGCCCGGCAAGCCGGGATTGCGCAAAGCCTGCGGAGTATAGCTGAATCGACCCGGGCAGCCGGCACTGCGAGAGCGTGCATGCCCCGGGCGAAACGGCGGACTTGTTGGCGCTGCCGCCGTTTTCAAGCCCCTCCCCCGCCCTTGCCCACCGTTCATGTGACTTCGGTCAAACCGGCCCGATCGCCCTCTTGAACGCTGATTCCGCGCGCCCAGCTTGGGCTCATCGGGTGCTGCTCCCGACCCCAGCCGAGCAGCGTCAGCCTCTTGATGGAGACCACCATGTTCCTCGTTCCCGTGAACCGCAACCTGTCCGACCTGTCCCGCACGCTGGACCGTTTCTTCGATGACAGCTTCTTCGGCGACAGCCGCGACGGAAACGCCGCCACGCTGCGCAGCCCGGCGCTCGATGTGAGCGAATCCGAGACCAGCTACACCGTCAAGCTCGACATGCCGGGCGTCGCCAAAGAGGCCGTGAAGGTCAACATCGATGGCCGCCGCATCAGCATCGACGCCGAGCAGCGCAAGGACGACGAAAAGAAGGACGGCGAGCGCGTGATCTACCGCGAGCGCACCGTCAACCGGTATTCGCGCACGTTCACACTGCCCCAGGAGATCAGCCAGAGCGACTCGAGCGCCAGCCTCGAACACGGTGTGCTGACGCTCAAGCTCGCCAAGCGCGGCGCCACGACGGGCAGCCAGCTGACGGTCAACTAAGCCGCTGCCAGGTCCCAGCGGGGGCGAACCTCGAAGCCCCCGTCGCGCCGCGGCTGCGCCATGCCGCGTTGCACCCGCAGCGCGGCTGCCATCGCGATCATGGCGCCGTTGTCGGTGCACAGCGACAGCTCGGGGTAGTGGACCCGAACGCCCCGCTTGGCGCAGGCCGTGTTGAGATGCCCGCGCAGTCGGGCGTTCGCGCCCACGCCACCCGCCACCACGAGGCGCTTCAGGCCTGTCGTCTTGAGCGCCAGCAGCGACTTCTTCACCAGCACGTCGACGATCGCCGCCTGCGTGGACGCGGCCAGATCGGCACGCGTTTGCTCGCACGGGCTGTCGCCGACCTTCTTCACCTGGGTCAGCACGGCCGTCTTGAGGCCTGCAAAGCTGAAGTCGGGCTTTCCACTGTGCAGCAGCGGGCGCGGCAGCTCGTAGGCCTCGGGATTGCCGAACTCGGCCAGGCGCGCCAGATGCGGGCCGCCCGGGTAAGGCAGGCCGAGCAGCTTGGCGCTCTTGTCGAAAGCTTCGCCGGCGGCATCGTCGATGGTTTCGCCGAGGATCTCGTAGCTGCCCACGGCGGTGACGCGCATGAGCTGCGTGTGCCCGCCGCTGACCAGCAGCGCCACGAAGGGGAACTCCGGCGGGTCGGCAGACAGGAAGGGCGACAGCAAATGGCCTTCCAGGTGATGGATCGGCAGCGCCGGCACATCCAGCGCCGCGGCAAGCGACACGGCCACGCCCGCCCCCACCAGCAAGGCACCGGCCAAGCCCGGGCCCTGCGTGTACGCGACCAGATCGACGTCCTGCAGCGCCAGCCCCGCCTGGCCCAGCACTTCCCGCGTCAGCGGCAGCACGCGCCGCACATGGTCCCGCGAGGCCAGCTCCGGCACCACGCCACCGTAGGCCTGGTGCATCGCGATCTGGCTGTGCAGGGCCTGCGCCACCAAGTGCGGCGGGGCATCGCCCGCCAGCTCGACGAGCGCGACGCCCGTTTCGTCACACGACGATTCGAAGCCGAGGATGCGCGTGGGCTTCACTTGCCCTCTTTCGCGTGGTTGATGGAGTACTTCGGGATCTCGATCGTGATGTCCTGCTGGCGCAGGATGGCCTGGCAGGACAGGCGCGAGTCGGGCTCCAGACCCCAGGCGCGGTCGAGCATGTCTTCTTCGTCCTCCTGCATCTCGGACAGCGACCGAGCGCCTTGGCGCACGACCACATGGCAGGTGGTGCAGGCGCACACCTGGTCGCAGGCATGCTCGATCTCGATGTGATGCGCCAGCAGCGCCTCGCAGATGGACGAGCCGGGCTCGGCCGTCACGGTGGCGCCCTCGGGGCAGTACTCGGCGTGCGGCAGGATGGTGATGACGGGCATGGGCAATCTCAGAGCTGGCTCACGTCGCGGCCGGTCAGGGCGCGGGCGATGGAGCGGTTCATGCGTTCGGCGGCGAAGCCTTCGGTGGCCTCGGCCAGCGCCTGGGTGGCCGCTTCGATGGCGTCGGCGTCGTCGGCCATGGCGGCCAAGGCACTCAGGCGGGCCTCCAGTGCCGCGCGCTCCTCGGTCGGCAGCAGATCACCGTCAGCCGCCAGGGCACTGCGGGTGGCGAGCACCATGCGCTCGGCCTCCACGCGCGCCTCGCGCAATTTGCGCGCCGCCATGTCGACCTCGGCACTGGCGAAGCCGTCCTTCAGCATGCCGGCGATCTGGTCGTCCGACAGGCCGTAGCTCGGCTTGACCGTGATCGCGGCCTGCACGCCGGACGTCAGCTCCTGGGCCGACACGCTCAGCAGGCCATCCGCATCGACCTGGAAGCTCACGCGGATGCGCGCGGCGCCCGCGGCCATCGGCGGGATGCCACGCAGCTCGAAGCGCGCCAGCGACCGGCAGTCGCTGACCAGCTCCCGCTCGCCCTGCACCACGTGCACGGCCAGGGCCGTCTGGCCGTCCTTGAAGGTCGTGAAGTCCTGGGCCTTGGCCACGGGAATCGTCGAATTGCGCTCGATGACGCGCTCGACCAGGCCGCCCATGGTCTCAAGACCGAGCGACAGCGGGATCACGTCCAGCAGCAGGATCTCGCCATCCGCCGCGTTGCCGGCAAGCTGGTTCGCCTGGATGGCTGCGCCCAGGGCGACGACTTCGTCGGGGTTCAGGTTGGTGAGCACTTCGCGGCCAAACAACTCGCTGACCGCGCGGCGCACGACCGGCATGCGGGTCGAGCCGCCCACCATGACGGCGCCCTGCACGTCGGCAGGCTTGACCTTCGCGTCGCGCAGCACGCGCTTGACGGCGGACAGCGTCTTGGCGACCAGCGGTTGGGCCAATTCCTCGAACTGCGCACGCGTCACGGCGACACGGAGTTCGCCCCCGTCCAATGCGGCGACCAGCTCCGTCGAGTCCGCGCCCGACAGGGCCTCCTTGGCCGCACGGGCGGCCACGAGCACCGCGCGCTTGTCGTGCGCGGACGTGAGCGTGCGCCCGGCCAGCGCCCAGTCGGCCAGCAGGCGGTCGAAGTCATCGCCACCGAGGGCTGCATCGCCGCCCGTGGCCACCACCTCGAACACGCCGCGGGTCAGGCGCAGCAGGGAGATGTCGAAGGTGCCGCCGCCAAGGTCGTAGACGGCGTAGAGGCCTTCGCTGGCGTTGTCCAGGCCGTAGGCGATCGCCGCCGCCGTGGGCTCGTTGATCAGGCGCAGCACCTTCAGGCCGGCCAGCTCGGCGGCATCCTTGGTGGCCTGGCGCTGGGCGTCATCGAAGTAGGCCGGCACGGTGATGACCGCACCGAAGAGATCGTCCAGGAAGCTGTCCTCGGCGCGGAAGCGCAGCGTGGCCAGGATCTCGGCCGACACCTCCACCGGGCTCTTCACGCCGTCGCGCGTGGCGATACCAAGCATGCCCGGGCGGTCCTCGAACTGATAGGGCAGCTGCTCACGGTTGGCGATGTCCGCCAGGCTGCGGCCCATGAAGCGCTTCACCGAGACGATGGTGTGCTCCGGGTCTTCGGCCTGCGCAGCCAGCGCGTCGGCACCGATCTGCCGGCGGCCTTCGGGCAGGTAGCGCACGGCAGACGGCAGGATCACGCGCCCATGCTCGTCGGGCAGGCATTCCGCCACGCCGTGACGGACTGCGGCGACGAGCGAGTGCGTCGTGCCGAGGTCGATGCCCACCGCGATGCGGCGCTGGTGCGGGTCGGGCGAGGCGCCCGGTTCGGAGATTTGAAGGAGGGCCATCAGGCGTCGAGCGCGGCGAGGCGCTGGTCGATATCGGCGCGGAAACGCTGGATGAACATCAGCGCCCTCACCTGCGCGGCGGCAGCCGGCGCGTCGTTGTGGTTGTCGAGCAATTCCTGCACCTGGGCCAGCGCGGCGGATTCGGCGGTCAAGGCGTCGTCATCCAGAGCCTCGAGCGCAGATTCGTCCCGCGCCTCGTCCAGGGCCTCCCGCCACTCCATCTGCTGCATCAGGAAGGCGGCTGGCATCTGCGTGTTGTTCTCGGCCTGGACCGCTGCACCGCGCAGCTCGCAGAGGTAGGCGGCACGCTTGAGCGGGTCTTTCAGGCGTTGGTAGGCCTCGTTGACGCGCATCGCCCACTGCATCGCCACGCGTTGGGCCGCAGCGCCTTCCGACGCGAAGCGGTCCGGGTGCACCTCGGCCTGCAGCGCCTTCCAGCGCGCGTCGATGTCGGCGCGCGCCTGGGCCTGCGTCTCGGGCAGGCCGAAGAGCTGGAAGTCGTTGTCGGTCAGGCGCATGGGGCGTGGAGAAAAGCAAAAAGCGCGGACGGTGCCGCGCTCGGGGAAGCGTCCCTGTCGGTCACACGCGGAACGACTCGCCGCAGCCGCAGCGGTCCTTCTCACGCGGATTGCGGAACTTGAAGCCTTCGTTCAGGCCCTCGCGGACGAAGTCCAGCTCGGTGCCGTCGAGGTAAGGCAGGCTCTTGGGGTCGATCAGGATCTTGACCTCGTGACCCTCGAAGATCACGTCCTCGGGCGCCACCTCGTCGGCGTATTCCAGCTTGTAGGCCAGGCCCGAACAGCCCGTCGTCTTGACGCCCAGGCGCACGCCCACGCCCTTGCCGCGCTTGGCGATGTAGCGCTTGACGTGCCGCGCCGCGGCTTCGGTCAGGGTGACGGACATGGCCTCAGGACGCGTGCTTGGCGCGGTAGTCGTCCACGGCGGCCTTGATGGCGTCTTCGGCCAGGATGGAGCAGTGGATCTTGACCGGCGGCAGCGCGAGCTCTTCGGCGATCTGCGTGTTCTTGATCGTCAGGGCCTCGTCCAGCGTCTTGCCCTTGACCCACTCGGTCACGAGCGAGCTGGACGCGATGGCCGAGCCGCAGCCGTAGGTCTTGAACTTCGCGTCTTCGATCTTGCCAGTGGCGGGGTTGACCTTGATCTGCAGCTTCATCACATCGCCGCAGGCCGGCGCGCCGACCATGCCGGTGCCGACGTCCTCATCGCCCTTGTCGAAGTTACCGACGTTGCGGGGGTTCTCGTAGTGGTCGACGACCTTGTCGCTGTATGCCATGTTGTTCTCCTGATGGGCTCAGTGGGCCGCCCATTGAATGGTGCTGAGATCGATCCCGTCCTTGTACATGTCCCACAGCGGCGACAGTTCGCGCAGCTTGGCCACGCGATCGGTCAGCACGCTGATGGCGTAGTCGATCTCCTCTTCGGTGGTGAAGCGGCCGATCGTCATGCGCAGGGAACTGTGGGCAAGTTCGTCGCTGCGGCCGAGGGCGCGCAGCACGTAGCTGGGCTCCAGGCTCGCCGACGTGCAGGCCGAGCCGGACGACACGGCAATGCCCTTCACGCCCATGATGAGGGACTCACCCTCGACGTAGTTGAACGAGATGTTCAGGTTGTGCGGCACGCGCCGCTCGAGGTCGCCGTTGATGAAGGTCTGCTCGATGCCGGACAGTCCCTTGACGAGGCGCTGCTGCAGGGCGCGGATGCGCTCCTGCTCGACGCCCATCTCCTCGCGGGCGATGCGGAAGGCCTCGCCCATGCCGACGATCTGGTGCGTGGGCAGCGTGCCCGAGCGCATACCACGCTCGTGGCCGCCACCGTGCATCTGGGCTTCCAGGCGAACGCGCGGCTTGCGGCGCACGTAGAGCGCACCCATGCCCTTGGGGCCGTAGGTCTTGTGCGCCGACATGCTCATCAGGTCGATGGGCAGCTCGGCCATGTTGATGGCGACCTTCCCGGTCGCCTGGGCGGCGTCGACGTGGAAGATGATGCCGCGCTCACGGCAGATCTTGCCGATGGCGACCACGTCCTGGATGACGCCGATCTCGTTGTTCACGAACATGACCGACACCAGGATGGTGTCCGGCCGCAGCGCCGCCTGGAAGGCATCCAGGTCGAGCAGGCCGTTGGGCAGCACGTCGAGGTAGGTCACCTCGAAGCCCTGGCGCTCCAGCTCGCGCATGGTGTCCAGCGTGGCCTTGTGCTCGGTCTTGACCGTGATCAGGTGCTTGCCGCGGGTCTTGTAAAACTGGGCGGCACCCTTGAGGGCCAGGTTGATGGCTTCGGTGGCGCCAGACGTCCAGACGATCTCGCGCGGGTCGGCGCCGATCAGCTCGGCGACCTGGGTGCGCGCCTTCTCGACCGCCTCTTCCGCTTCCCAGCCCCACGCGTGGCTGCGCGAGGCCGGATTGCCGAAGTGCTCGCGCAACCAGGGAATCATCGCGTCGACCACACGGGGGTCGCACGGCGTGGTGGCGCCGTAGTCGAGGTAGATCGGGAAATGCGGGGTCATGTCCATGGGAAGACTGCTTCGTGGAATTACTTGCTGTAGGCGCCGCCCAGGGCGAACACCGAATTCGGGGCCGTCACGCGGATGGGCTTGAGCACCGGCTGGCTGGAAATGGCGCGCTTGACCGGCGCAGCCTCCACCTCGAAGCCCTTGGCCAGCTGCTCATCGGCCAGCTTGCGCAGGGACACCGAGTCCAGGTACTCGATCATTTTCGCGTTGAGATTCGTCCAGAGCTCATGGGTGATGCAGCGGCCGCTGTCTTCGCCCATGCAGTTCTCCTTGCCGCCACAGCCGGTGGCGTCCAGGGCTTCATCCACGGCGACGATGATGTCGGCGACCGTGATGTCTTCCGCCTTGCGGCCCAGAGAGTAGCCACCGCCCGGGCCACGTGTGCTTTCCACGAGCTCATGACGGCGCAGCTTGCCGAACAGCTGCTCCAGGTACGACAGGGAGATCTGCTGACGCTGGCTGATCGCGGCCAGGGCCACGGGGCCCGTGTTCTCGCGCAGCGCCAGATCCAACATCGCGGTGACGGCAAACCGGCCTTTGGTAGTGAGACGCATAGAAACTCCTTGGCGAGGTGAAGACCAGTTTTTGTCCTGGACAAATGAACCGGGTTAACCCGGGAAGGCCTGGACAATAGCCGAGCGAATCATTTCCGACAAGTTTACTCGACTTTAGGAGGCCTGGCGACTGACGCTGGGAGGCCCCACGCAGGGTCGGGTTACTGCTGCGGTGCGGCAGCGTCAGCGGCCGCCACTGGACTTGCGGGCGCTGTCCAGGGGCACGATGTTGTCGTGAACCCGCGCCCCAAAAGCCTGCTCGCGCAGCTGGCCCAGTTGGTCACGCAGCCGTGCAGCCTGTTCGAACTCCAGGTTGCGGGCGTGTTCGAGCATCTGCTTTTCAAGTTGGGCGATGCGCTTGGCGAGGTCCTTCTCGGACATCTCCTCGACCTTGGCCGAGGCCAGGAGCTTGGCTTCGTCGCGGCCGGACTCCTCCGAGTACACCCCGTCGATGAGGTCCTTGATGCGCTTTTGCACGCTGCGCGGCGTGATGCCGTTGGCCTCGTTGAACGCGATCTGCTTGGCACGTCGGCGCTCGGTCTCGTCGATGGCCTTGCGCATCGAATCGGTGATGCGATCGGCGTACAGGATGGCCTTGCCGTTCAGGTTGCGGGCGGCGCGGCCGATGGTCTGGATCAAGCTGCGCTCGGCGCGCAGGAAGCCTTCCTTGTCGGCGTCCAGGATGGCGACGAGCGACACCTCCGGGATGTCCAGGCCTTCGCGCAGCAGGTTGATGCCCACCAGTACGTCGAAGGCCCCCAGGCGCAGGTCGCGCAGGATCTCAACGCGCTCGACGGTATCGACGTCGGAATGCAGGTAGCGCACCTTCACGCCGTTGTCGCTGAGGTAGTCGGTCAACTGCTCGGCCATGCGCTTGGTCAGCGTCGTGATCAGCACGCGCTCGCCAGCCTCGACGCGCAGGCGGATCTCCTGCAGCACGTCGTCCACCTGGTGCGTGGCGGGGCGCACTTCGACCTGCGGGTCGACGAGGCCGGTCGGGCGCACGACCTGTTCGACGACCTGGCCGGCGTTGTCCTGCTCGTAGTGGCCCGGGGTGGCCGACACGAAGATGGCCTGGCGCATCTTGCGCTCGAACTCGTCGAACTTCAGCGGGCGGTTGTCCAGCGCCGACGGCAGCCGGAAGCCGTACTCCACGAGCGTCGTCTTGCGCGCCCGGTCACCGTTGTACATGCCGCCGAACTGGCCGATCAGCACATGGCTCTCGTCCAGGAACATGACGGCATCCGGCGGCAGGTAGTCCACCAGCGTCGGCGGCGGATCGCCCGGTGAGGCGCCGGACAGGTGGCGCGTGTAGTTCTCGATGCCCTTGCAGTGGCCCACCTCCTGGAGCATCTCCAGGTCGAAACGCGTGCGCTGCTCGATGCGCTGCGCCTCCACGAGCTTGCCCTCCTTCACGAAGAAGGCCACCCGCTCGCGCAGCTCTTCCTTGATCGCGTCCGCCGCGGCCAGCACGCGCTCGCGGGGCGTCACGTAGTGGCTGCTGGGGTAGACGGTGAAGCGCGGGATCTTCTGGCGCACCTGGCCAGTGAGCGGGTCGAAGAGCGACAGGCCGTCGATCTCGTCGTCGAACAGCTCGATGCGGATGGCGAGTTCCGAGTGCTCCGCCGGGAACACATCGATCGTGTCGCCCCGCACGCGGAAGTGGCCGCGGCTGAACTCCATCTCGTTGCGGGTGTACTGCATGCGGATGAGGTGCGCGATGACGTCGCGCTGGCCCATCTTGTCGCCCACCCGCAGCGTCATGACCATCTGGTGGTAGTCGCTCGGGTTGCCGATGCCGTAGATGGCCGAGACCGAGGCCACGATGACGACGTCGCGCCGCTCCAGCAGGCTCTTGGTGCAGGACAGACGCATCTGCTCGATGTGCTCGTTGATGGCGCTGTCCTTTTCGATGAACAGGTCGCGCTGCGGCACGTAGGCCTCGGGCTGGTAGTAGTCGTAGTAGCTGACGAAGTACTCGACCGCGTTCTTGGGGAAGAAGTCCTTGAACTCGCTGTAGAGCTGCGCGGCGAGCGTCTTGTTCGGCGCGAACACGATGGCCGGCCGGCCCAGGCGCGCGATGACGTTGGCCATCGTGTAGGTCTTGCCCGAGCCCGTCACGCCCAGCAGCGTCTGGAAGCTCAGGCCGTCGTTCACGCCCTCCACGAGCTGGGCGATGGCCGTCGGTTGATCCCCCGCCGGCGGGAAAGGCTGGAACAGCTGGAACGGCGAGCCTTCGAAGCTGACGAATTCGCCCTTGCGTTCCTCCGAGTCACTTTCGGAGCCGGACATGGCGTTCAAGGCTTCTTGCATGGGGGGTTCCCTGGGTTCGGCGGCAAAATTGCGGGGCTGCTGGGTCAGCACTGCGAAACCGGGCAGGTTAGCGCAGACCCTGATCTTTCAACCCTTGCCTGCTGCCAACGCCCTTTCAGGAACATTTGTCATGTCTTCTTTGTTCGCCGACGTCGCCCTTGCTCCCCGTGACCCCATCCTCGGCCTGAACGAGCAGTTCAACGCCGACACCCGCCCGGGCAAGGTCAACCTCGGCGTCGGCGTGTACTACGACGAAGCCGGCAAGCTGCCCCTGCTGAAGTGCGTGCGCGAGGCCGAGGCCGCCATGGCCGCCGCGCCGAAGCCGCGCGGCTACCTGCCCATCGACGGCATTGCGGCCTACGACAAGGCCGTCCAGAAGCTGGTGTTCGGCAGCGAACTGAAGAACGTCGCCACCGTGCAGGCCTTGGGCGGCACGGGTGCGCTCAAGATCGGCGCGGACTTCCTCAAGCAGCTCAACCCGGGCGCCAAGGTGCTGATCTCCGACCCGAGCTGGGAGAACCACCGCGCCCTCTTCACGCAGGCCGGTTTCACCGTCGAAACCTACCCGTACTACGACGCCGACAAGAAGGGCATCAACTTCGCCGGCATGCTCGCCGCGCTGAACGCTGCCCCCGCGGGCACCATCGTCGTGCTGCACGCCTGCTGCCACAACCCGACCGGCTACGACATCTCGGCCGCCCAGTGGGCCGAGGTCGTGGCAGCCGTCAAGGCCAAGGGTCTGACCGCCTTCCTGGACATGGCCTACCAGGGCTTCGGCTTCGGCCTGAAGGAGGACGGCGAGGCGGTGCGCCAGTTCCAGGCGGCGGGCGTGGGTTTCTTCGTGTCCACCAGCTTTTCCAAGAGCTTCTCGCTGTATGGCGAGCGGGTTGGCGCGCTCAGTGTCTTCTGCAGCAGCGACGACGAAGCCGTGCGCGTGCTGTCGCAGCTCAAGATCATGATCCGCACCAACTATTCCAACCCGCCGACGCATGGCGCCCAGGTCGTGGCCGCCGTGCTGTCCGACGACCACCTGCGCGGTCTCTGGGAAGAGGAGCTCGCCGGCATGCGGGTCCGCATCAAGGCGATGCGGTCGGCGCTGGTGGCAGCCCTGAAGGCGGCGGGCGTCACGCAGGACCTGTCCTTCGTGACCGAGCAGCTGGGCATGTTCAGCTACTCGGGCCTGAGCGCCGCCCAGATGCAGCGCCTGCGCAGCGAGTTCGGCGTCTACGGCGTGGACTCCGGCCGCATCTGCGTGGCCGCGCTCAACGAAGGCAACCTGCCGACCGTGGCCGCCGCGATGGCCGCCGTGCTGAAGGGCTGAACGCCCCGGATGCACCGTTGAAGTGCGCAGGATTGGCGGTTTGACTGCCAATCCTTTGCTGCAGCGCACAATGCCGAAAACGTTTTCTGGCACCATGGCCTTCTTTCGCGGCCCCTAGAACAAGGTTTGCCATGCTGTATCAGTTCTTCGAAACCCAACGCGCGCTGCTGAGCCCCTTCTCGGAGTTCGCTGCCGCTTCGGCCAAGCTCTACAGCCATCCGCTGTCCCCGTTTGCCCACACGCCGATGGCGCAGCGCCTGTCGGCAGGCCTCGACCTGATGCACCGGCTGGCCAAGGACTACGAGAAGCCCGAGTTCGACATCAAGGCGGTCGAAGTGGCCGGCGTCGAGGTCGCGGTGCAGGAGTTGGTGGCGCTGGAGAAACCCTTCTGCCGCCTGCTGCGCTTCAAGCGCTACACGGATGACCCGGCGGTGCTCGCCCGGATGAAGGATCAGCCGACCGTGCTGGTCGTGGCGCCGCTGTCGGGTCACCACAGCACGCTGCTGCGCGAGACCGTCAAGCAACTGCTGAAGGACCACAAGGTCTACATCACCGACTGGACGGACGCCCGCATGGTGCCGCTGGAGGTGGGGCCCTTCCACCTGGACGACTACATCCACTACGTGCAGGAGTTCATCCGCCATGTCGGCGGTGCGGACTGCCACGTGATGTCCGTCTGCCAGCCGACCGTGCCCGTGCTGGCCGCGATCTCGCTGATGGCCAGCGCCGGTGAACCGACGCCGCGCAGCATGACGATGATGGGCGGCCCGATCGACGCCCGCAAGAGCCCGACGGCCGTCAACAACCTGGCCATGAACCGCAGCTACAGCTGGTTCGAGAACAACGTCATCTACCGCGTGCCGACGAACTTCCCCGGCGCGGGCCGCAACGTCTACCCGGGCTTCCTGCAACACACCGGCTTCGTCGCAATGAACCCGGACCGGCACCTGTCCTCGCACTACGACTACTTCCTGGACCTGGTGCGCGGTGACGACGACAGCGCCGAGGCCCACCGCAAGTTCTATGACGAGTACAACGCCGTGCTCGACATGCCCGCCGAGTACTACCTCGACACGATCAAGACCGTGTTCCAGGACTTCGCGCTGGTCAACGGCACCTGGCAGGTGGACGGCGCCTTCGTGCGCCCGCAGGACATCACCAGCACCGCGCTGCTGACGGTGGAGGGCGAACTCGACGACATCTCAGGCGCCGGCCAGACCCGCGCCGCCCACGACCTCTGCGCGGGCGTGCCCAAGCAGCACCAGTACCACTACGACGCCCTCGGTGCCGGCCACTACGGCATCTTCTCGGGCCGCCGCTGGCGCGAGAACGTCTACCCGCAGGTGCGCCAGTTCATCGCCAAGTACGAGGCCGCGCCGCTGAAGCAGACCGCCAAAGCCACGCCGGCCAAGGCGGCCGCCAAGCGCGCGCCGGCCCGCAAGCGCAAAGCGTGAGCCTCGCGGCCCTGATCGACGCCGCGCTGCCGCAGACCCAATGCACCCGCTGCGGCTACCCGGACTGCCGCCGCTACGCTGATGCGATCGCGGCCGGCGAGGCCGAGATCAACCAGTGCCCGCCCGGCGGCGCCGAAGGCGTTGCACGCCTGGCCGCGATCACCGGCCGCCCCGCCCTGCCGCTGAATCCGGTCAACGGCATCGAAGCGACCCGTGGCGTGGCCGTCATCGACGAGGCCTGGTGCATCGGCTGCACGCTGTGCATCAAGGCCTGCCCGGCGGACTGCATCGTCGGCGCACCGAAGGCCATGCATGTGATCGTCGCCGCGCAATGCACCGGCTGCGAACTGTGCGTGCCGGCCTGTCCGGTCGATTGCATCTCGATGCCCGAGGTCACCACCGCCACCGGCTGGGCCGCCTGGAGCCAGCCGCAGGCCGACGAGGCGCGGGACCGCTATGCCTTCCGCCAGTTCCGCCGCCATCGCGAGACCGCAGAGAACGACGCGCGCCTGATGGCCAAGGCCGAAGCCAAGCTGGCGGACGTGGCCGCAGCCTCCACGATCACCGACCCGACCACGCTGGACCACAAGCGTACCGTCATCGAAGCCGCCCTGGCCCGGGCCCGCGCCAAGCGAGGCGCCTGAGCCCGCCGCGGCGCGAGAATGCCCCCATGAACGCGAGCCAGATCGAACGCTTCTTCACCACGCTCCAAGCCGCCAACCCGGCGCCCCAGACCGAGCTGTCCTACGCCAGCGTGTTCGAGTTGCTGACGGCGGTCCTGCTGTCCGCCCAGGCCACCGACGTGGGCGTCAACAAGGCGACGCGGCGCCTGTTCGCCGTCGCCAACACGCCGGCCCAGATCCTGGCGCTCGGTGTCGAGGGGCTGGAGCGGCACATCAAGACCATCGGCCTGTACCGCAGCAAGGCCAGGCACCTGCTGCAGACCTGCCAGATCCTGATCGACCAGCACGGCGGCGAGGTGCCCTGCTCGCGCGAGGCGCTGGAGGCGCTGCCGGGCGTGGGGCGCAAGACGGCGAACGTCGTGCTCAACGTGGCGTTCGGCGAGCCGACCATGGCGGTGGACACGCACATCTTCCGTGTCAGCAACCGCACGGGGCTGGCGCCCGGCAAGACACCGCTGGCCGTCGAGCTCGGCTTGCTCAAGCGTGTGCCCAAAGCCTACCTCGTGGACGCCCACCACTGGCTGATCCTGCACGGGCGCTATGTGTGCCAGGCGCGCAAGCCCTTGTGCAGTGTTTGCGCCGTCGTGCAGGAGTGCGACTTCGGCCGGCAACTAAAATCAGCCGCCGCTTGACCCGAGCCCATCCATGGCCAGCCTGAACGACCTCACCGAGCGCGTGGAGCGACTGCTCCTGCGTCACGACGAAATACTGCGCACCAACCTGCTGCTGCAGGTGCAGCTCACCCAGATCACGCAGGAGCGTGACAGCCTGCGCTCGCGGCTCAACGCCGCCCGTGCCCGGGTCGACGCGCTGCTGGAACGGCTGCCCACCGAGGCGCCCAAGGAAGAACAGCCATGAAGCAGATGGAAGTCACCATCATGGGCCAGAGCTACCTGCTCGGCTGCCCGGAGGGCGGCGAGGCTGCCCTGGCGGCGGCGGTGGCCCAGGTCGACCGCGAGATGAGCGCCATCCGCGATGCCGGCAAGGTCAAGGCCCGCGAGCGCATCGCCGTGCTGGCGGCCCTCAACCTCGCCTACCAGCTCGCCGAAGCCCCACGCGCGGCGCCCCAGGCGGCGCCCGCCCCGGCGGCGCTGTCCACGGCCGAACTCGATGCCCTCGTCAAGCGCCTGGACGAAGCGCTGGAACACGACGGCCAGTTGCTGTAGCGGCTTAGAATCCGGCCCGTCCATCGCAGTCCCCGGGGCTTTTATTTCCTTCATCCGATGCTCTTTGAGCAAGGGCTTGGAAAATGCCGGACGGGCGTGATCGTCTCGCGTCAGATGAACCCGAAGTCCGGCTGACCTCGCCCACCTGATTACCCCTGGGTGTTCAGGATCTCGGCCCCCAGGACCCGCGGTGGACACCCTTCCCTCCCTGATTTCCTCCCTTAGCATCAGCCGATGAACTACTGGCTGATGAAGTCCGAGCCCGACGAGGCGTCCGTCCACGACCTGCAGCGCGCCGGCACCCTGCCCTGGACCGGTGTGCGCAACTACCAGGCGCGCAACTTCATGCGCGATGCGATGCGGCTGGGCGACGGCGTGCTGTTCTATCACTCGTCCTGCGCGGAGCCCGGCATCGCCGGCCTCGCTGAAGTCTGCAGCGCGCCCTACCCCGACGCCACGCAGTTCGATCCCACCAGCCCGTACTTCGATCCGAAGTCCAAGCCTGATGCGCCGCGCTGGGTTCACGTCGACGTGCGCTGGCGCGAGACCACGCGGCTGTTGAGCCTCAAGGAGATGCGTGACGCCCCGGAACTCGCCACGATGGGCGTGCTGCAAAAGGGCAGTCGGCTGTCGATCACGCCGGTCACCACGACCGAATGGCAAGCCGTGCTGAAGCGCCTGAAAGCATGAGCGTCTCGCTCATTGCCGAATTGCTGGCACTGGGCCTGGCTGCCGGCTTCCTGGCGGGCCTGCTGGGCATCGGGGGCGGCATGCTGCTCGTGCCCTTCCTGACCTTCATCCTCAGCCAGCGCGGCGTTCCAGAAGGCCTGACCGTGAAGATGGCGATCGCCACCTCCATGGCGACCATCGTGTTCACGTCCTTGTCCAGCGTGAAGGCCCATCACCAGCGCGGTGCCGTGCGATGGGACCTCGTGCAAGGTCTGACGCCGGGCATCCTGCTCGGCGGGCTGATGTCCGGTGCCGGGCTTTTCGCCGTGCTCAAGGGCGCCTGGCTGGCACTCTTCTTTGCGGCCTTCGTCAGCTTTTCGGGCTGGCAGATGCTGCGCAACAAGCGGCCCGCCCCCAGCCGGCAGATGCCCGGCCCGGTCGGCCAATTCGGGGCGGGTGCGGTCATCGGCCTGCTGTCGGGGCTCGTCGGAGCGGGCGGGGGCTTCGTCAGCGTGCCCTTCATGGTCTGGTGCAACGTGCCCGTCCATCTGGCCGTGGCAACCAGTGCCGCCCTCGGCTTCCCGATCGCCTTGGCGAACACGCTGGGCTATGTCATCGGCGGCTGGGGCGTCGAATCGGGCCTGGACGGCGGCTTCGGCTACCTGTACCTGCCGGCGCTCGCCGTGATCGCCGCAGCCAGCGTGACGATGGCACCCCTGGGCGCACGCACGGCCCACGCGATGAACGTCGCCCAACTCAAGAAGGCCTTTGCCAGCCTGCTCTTCCTGCTGGCGGCCTACATGTGCTGGAAGGGGCTGAGCCAGCTCTGAGACGCTGACTGCCTGAACCGACTGACACCATGGCCTACACCTTTCTCGTCCTCGCGAGCCGCGACGCGCTGCCAACCGCGGCGGACCTCAATGACCTGCTGGCGCGCGAACGGCTGCCGGCCGTCATCGAGACGGGCAGCGCCTGGGCCCAGGCACAAGGCTGGCTGCCCATGACCTGGCGTGAGGCGGCGTCCGGCTGCGAGGTCGAGCTGTCGAAGCTCTCCAAGCGGGACGCCGCAGCGGCGGCTGCGGTCGGTCAGGCAGGCTGCAACGTGGCGGTGGCCATCACCAGCCGGGGCTGGGACTCGCTGCAGTGCGCGGTCTGCTTCGCGGCCGCGCTGGCGGTCTCCGCGTCGGGATGCATCTCGGAGGAAGACGAACCGCTCATCCCGCCCGATGCGGCCTGGCGCTGGGCCCGCGAGACCGTCAGCACTGCCGACGACCATCGCCAGCGCGAGCAGGCGCATGAGGCCGCCACCGCTGCAGCGCTCGCCGAAGGCGGTGTGGAGGCCCGGTTCAGCGCCGCGCTGGCCGCGCTGGCCGGGCGGGAGGTGCAGGCCTTCGGGTCGATGTTGATGTCCCACCTCAGCGTCAGCGTGGCCGCGGGGCCGGTCGTGGCCGGCGCTGCTTGGCAGGTTCGCGCGGAGGACGGCACGGTGCATGCCAACAACCGCCACAGCGCGCTGCGCACGCGCCAGGCCCGGCTGCTGCCGGTGGCAGACACGGCCGACGGCCGACGGGAGCTGGCCGCGCTGGAGAAGCAGCTCGCCGCTGCCGCCCGGCAGGACGAGCAAGGTGCGAAACGTGGGCTGGCCGAGGTCCAGCGCTGGCCGGCGGGGCTGAAGATCACCTCGGCCACCTGGCAGGCGCCCAACCAGCTCACCCTGCAATTCGCCAACGGCGCGGCGATCACCTTCACGGGCGGCCTCTTCGGGGAGGTGAGCTGCAGCTTGCCGCCCCAGCGCTACCGCATCTCCGACGAAGGCCCGCGCCTGGTCTGAACGGCCGCGCCCGGCCGGCGCGCCTGCGGCAAGGCCTTAAGCTGCGCAGCCATGAAGCAAACCCTCCTTGCCCTTTTGCTGACCGCCGCGCTCGGCTCCGCGGTCGCCGCGCCGAAGTCTCCCGCCAAGCCTGCCGCGGCGCCGCTGCCCAAGAAGACGGCGCAGGAGATCCTGGCCGCCTCCCCGGCCAGCGATTGGCGTGCCCTGAGCCCCGACAACACGCTGCTGATGGACCTGGCGTCGGGCCAGGTGGTGATCGAGCTGGCACCGCGGTTCGCGCCGGCCCATGTGGCCAACATCCGGGCCCTGGCCCGCGGCGGCTACTGGGATGGCCTGGCCATTCTGCGTGTGCAGGACAACTTCGTGACGCAGTGGGGCGATGCCGACGGCGAGGACGCGGCCAAGGCGCGGCCGCTGCCTGCGGGCGCCAGCGCGCAGCTGCCGGCCGAGTTCTCGGTGCCGATCGACCGCATCGGCAGGGAAGCCGGCTTTGCCAAGCTGCCCGACGCCGACGGCTGGGCGCCGCGCACGGGCTTTGCCGAAGGCTTCCCCGTCGCCGCCGACCCCAAGACCGGCAAGGCCTGGCTCGCGCACTGCTACGGCATGGTGGGTGCGGGCCGCGGTGATGCCGTGGACTCGAGCAACGGCACCGAGCTGTACGCCGTCATCGGCCATGCGCCGCGAGGGCTGGACCTGAACATCACGGTCGTCGGCCGTGTGATCAAGGGCATCGAGCTGCTGTCGGCCCTGCCGCGCGGCACGGCCGCGATGGGCTTCTATGACAAGCCGGAGCAACGCACCGGCATCCAGCGCATCCGCCTGCTGGCCGACGTGCCTGCGGCCGAGCGCCCTGCGCTGCAGGTGCTGCGCACCGATTCCGCCACCTGGGCGCAGTTGCTCGACGCGCGGCGCTTCCGCAGCGGTTGGTTCGTGCACAGCGCCGGGCGCATCGACCTGTGCGGCGCGAGCGTGCCGACCCGCCCGGCGCCCTGAGCGACGCCGCTCAGCCGGCGCCGAGCATCAAGGCGACGCGGTAGGTGACGAACGATGCCAGGTAGGCCAGGCCGAACAGATAGGCCGTCATGATCAGCGGCAGCTTGTAGCCGCCGGTCTCGCGCTTGACGGCGGCCAGCGTCGCGATGCACTGCGGCGCAAACACGTACCAGGCCAGCAGCGACAGCGCAGTCGCCAGGCTCCAGCTCTGCGCGATCAGCGGTGCCAGGGCCTGTGCCGCCTCGTCGCCCGTGGCCGACAGCGCGTACACGGTGCCCAGGGCGCTGATCGCCACCTCGCGGGCTGCCAGCCCCGGCACCAGGGCCAGGCTGATCTGCCAGTTGAATCCGATCGGCTCGAAGACCTTGGCCAGACCCGCACCGAGCCAGCCCGCCACGCTGTACTGGATGGGCGCACCCGTCGCCCCTGCGGGCGGCGCCGGGAAGCTCGCCAGGAACCACAGCGCGATCGTCAGCACCATGATGATGCCGCCCACGCGCTTGACGAAGATCACGGCGCGCTGCCACAGGCCGATGGCGATCGACCGAGGATGCGGCCAGTGGTAGCTCGGCAGCTCCATCATCAGCGGGCGCACGACGCGGCCCGAGCTCGTGAAGCGCTTCAGCACCCAGGCCACGGCCAGCGCGCCGAGGATGCCCGCCACGTACAGGCCGAACAGCACCAGGCCCTGCAACTGCAGGCCCCCCACCTCGCGCTGCGGGATGAAGGCGCCGATCAGCAGTGCGTACACGGGCAGCCGTGCCGAGCAGGTCATCAGCGGCGCGATCAGGATGGTGACGAGCCGGTCCCGCGGGTTGGAGATCGAGCGCGTGGCCATGATGCCAGGGATCGCACAGGCAAAGCTGGACAGCAGCGGGATGAAGCTGCGGCCCGACAGGCCGACGCTGCCCATCAAGCGGTCCAGCAGCAGCGCCGCACGCGGCAGGTAGCCTGACTCCTCCAGCACGAGGATGAAGAAGAACAGGATCAGGATCTGGGGCAGGAAGGCCAGCACGCTGCCGGCGCCGGCAATGACGCCGTCTACGATGAGGCTGTGCAGCCAGCCTTCCGGCAAGCTCGCGCCCACCCGGTCGCCCAGGGTCTTCATGCCCGCCTCGATCAGGTCCTTCGGCGGCTCGGCCCACGAGAACACCGCCTGGAACAGCAAGAACAGCAGCACCGCCAGGATGAGCGTACCGGCGACGGGATGAAGCAGCACCCGGTCCACGCGGTCGCTGGGCAACGTGGGCAGATCCTGATCCAGCTGCAGCGCCTGCAGCATCGTCTTGACCACGACGTGATCGTCCAACGGCGGCTCGGTCGATTCCGGCAGCGGCGCACCCTGCCAGACCTCGGGCCGGTCCAGCAGACCGCGCAGTTCGTCCAGGCCTTCCTTGTGGATGGCCACCGTCCGCACCACAGGCAGGCCAAGCTGGGCGCTGAGAGCCGCCGCGTCGATCTTCAGGCCGCGGCGCGCGGCAAGGTCAGCCATGTTGAGCGCCACGACCATCGGCAGCCCCATGCGGCGCACCGCCAACAGCAGCCGCAGATTGCGCCGCAGGTTGGTGGCATCCAGCACGCAGACGACGAGGTCCGGCCGCTTCTCGCCCCGGGCACGGCCGGCCAGCACGTCACAGGTCACGCGTTCGTCAGGCGAGCGAGGGTGCAGGCTGTACGTGCCGGGCAGGTCCAGCAGGCGCAGGGCCTTGCCGGCTGGCGTGAGCAGCCGGCCTTCCTTGCGCTCGACCGTCACGCCGGCATAGTTGGCCACCTTCTGGTGGCTGCCGGTCAGGCCGTTGAAAAGCGCCGTCTTGCCGCAGTTCGGGTTGCCTACCAGCGCCACCAGCTTGCCGCCGCGGTGGACATGAATGACGGCGCCCTTCGCGTGCCGCGCGTCAGACATGGCGCGGCGTCACGGCGATGCATTCGGCCTCGGCGTGGCGCAGTGCGAACGTCGACTGGCCCACCCGCACGACCAGGTTGCCGGTGCGTTGCGCACCGCGCCGCAGCACGCGGACCGCCTCGCCCGGCAGGAAGCCCAGGTCGGCCAGCCACCCGGCCCATTCCGGCGAATGCTGCGGCGCGCTGACTTGCTCGACGGTCAGCGGCTGCCCCGCGGGGGCGGCAGCGAGGCTGGTGGACAGCTTCTCGGACATGGCGTGGCGACGGTGGTCAATTGTTGAGAATGATTCTCATTGTACGCAGCCGCAGCCGCCTTGGCGAAGCCGGCCGGCGAGACCCGCCAAGTTGGCGGCCTTTGTCGATCAGGAGCGACCGAGCCGATCCAGCAGTTCGTCGCAGGCCTTGAGTGCGCGGGTGAAATCCAGCTGCGTCACGGCCGTGACCAGCGCGGCCAGCTCTTCACCGCCGCCTTGCCAACCCGAACCGGCCAACTGCTCGGCAGCAGTCACCGACCGCATGTTGCGCTCGGCCAGCAGCACGCGAAGCTGACGCAGCAGCGTCAGCGGATCGGCCGGCTCGCCGCTCGCGGGCGCCGGGGCCTCGGGCGCCGCGGCGGCCAGCTCGCCCAGCGCCGCAAGCGTGCGCTGCATGGCAGCCCGCAAACCTGCCATGTCGACCTGCGCAGCCCCTCGCTGCAGCAGTCGCTCCTGCGCGCCCGCCGCGACCGCGAGCGCACTGCCCCCCACCGAACCCGCCAGGCCCCGCACCGTGTGCAGCACGCGCGCTGCGTCCCCCAGATGGCCCTGCGCGAGATGCCGCGACAGCGCATCCAGTTCCGCCGGGGCGTCCGCGATGAAGGACTTCACCAGCCGGTCGTACAGCGCCTGCCGCCCGCCCAGCCGCTTGAGCGCCGTGGCGGCATCCAGCACCGGCGGTGCCGCGTCGCTGTCCGGCGGCACCGTGTCGCCGGGGCGCGTGTCCACGGGCCCGACGTAGCGCCGCAGCGATGCGACCAGTTGCTCCAGGTCCACCGGCTTGGCGACGTGATCCCGCATGCCCGCGGCCAGGCAGGCCTGCCGGTCCGAGTCCATCGCGTTGGCCGTCATCGCGATCACCAGGCTGCCGGGCCGGCGGGCCAGGATGCGCTGTGTGGCCTCGAAGCCGTCGATGTCGGGCATCTGCAGGTCCATCAGGATGGCGTCGAAGGCGGGCTCGGTGACCAGCGCGAGATGCACGCCCTCCACACCGCCACCGGCGACGGTGACGACGGCGCCCTCGCCTTCGAGGAGTTCCTGCGCCACCTGCTGGTTGAAGCCGTTGTCCTCCACGACCAGCAGCCGCATGCCGAGCAGGCGCTGTTCACCGGAGGCATCACGCCCTCCCGCCGCCGACCGCCCGCCGGTGGCCTCGGCCACCGCGTCGTGCAGCATGGACGCGGTGACCGGCTTGACGAGGTAGCCGCCCAGGCTCTGGATCTCCTGCTCACTGCGTTCGGCCAGCAGCTCGCGACCGTGCGCGGTGACCATGATGATGACCGGCGCGTCGGATTCATGGCTTTCGCGGATGCGGCGGGAGGTCTCCCATCCGTCCAGGCCGGGCATCCGCCAGTCCATCAGGATCAGGTCGTAGTGCGGTTCCCCCCGGCTGGCGGCCTCATGGACCAGCGCGAGCGCTTGTTCGCCACTGGCGGCCATGTCGCAGTCCCAACCCAGGCTGCTGCCAATGCCCTGCAGCACCTCACGCGCCATCGGGTTGTCGTCGACGATCAGGACCTTCAAGTCGCGCGGTGTGGGGTCGTCCTCACCGCGGCCGGCGGGTGCGATCTCCAGGGCCAGATCGAAGTGGAAGCGACTTCCGACCCCCACCCGGCTGTCCACGCCCAGCGTGCCGCCCATCAGGCCGACGAGCCGGCGGCTGATGGCCAGGCCCAGCCCGGTGCCCCCGTAGCGGCGCGAGGTGCTCTGCTCAGCCTGGCTGAAGCCGACAAAGATGTGCTCGAGCTTGTCAGCCGGGATGCCGATGCCCGTGTCGCTGACCTCGAAGCGCAGCCGCGCGCGCCGGTGCGGCTCTGCCCCCTCCTCACCCAGCAGCGTCAGCGCAAGCACCACCTCCCCGCGTTCGGTGAACTTCAGGGCATTGCCGGCGAGGTTCAGCAAGACCTGGCGCAGGCGTGTCGCATCACCCACCAGAGCGGGTGGCAAACGCGGATCCAGCCGGAACAGCACCTCGATGTCCTTGCTGCCCACGTTGGCCGACATGATCACGGCCAACTCCCGCATGAACTCGCTGAGCTCGAAGCGGTGCAGATCCAGGTCCATCTTGCCGGCCTCGACCTTGGAGAAGTCGAGCACATCGTTGATGACCCCCAGCAGCGCCTGCGCCGCTGTGCGGGCCTTGCTGGCGTAGTCGAGCTGGCGCGGCGTCAGCTCCGTGCGCAGCAGCAGGTTGAGCATGCCCAGCGCGCCGTTCATCGGCGTGCGGATCTCATGGCTCATGTTAGCCAGGAAGTCGCTCTTGGCCTGGCTGGCTGCCTCGGCGGCCAGGCGCGCCCGCACCAGTTCCACCTCGGCGCGGTGGCGCTCGGTCACGTCGATCAGCATCTGCACGACGTTGACCAGGCGCCCGCGCCGGTCGCGGATGGCACTGGCGCTGCCGTCGACGAAGAGTTCGCCACCGCCCGGCAGTGCGAAGCCGCGCTCGAAGCGCACATGCTCGACACGTGCGTGGCCCAGCCGCGTGAGCTCTCCGCCGAGCACACGCCCGGGCCGGAAGTCAGGCAGGTCCGCCAGCTTCGCGCCACGCAGTTCTCCTGCCTCGCGGCTCAGCATCGCCGTGAGCGCCTGGTTCACGTCGAGGATCACGCCCTGCGCATCGCACAGCGCAATGCCCACCTGGGCGCGCTCGAAAACGCCGCGAAAGCGCCGCTCGCTGTCGTTCAGGTCTCGCGTGCGCTGCTCCACCCGCGCCTCCAGCAATTGGCGCTCGACGACGAGTTGCTCGGTCATGTGGTTGAAGGCGCGTGCCAGTTCGCGGAACTCAGCAAAGCCCCCCACCGGCGCACGCTCGTCGAGTTTGCCGCCGGCAATGCGCGCCACCGCCGCACTCACCAGTTCCACCGGCTCCACGATGCGCCGCCTGAGCAGCAGACCCAGGGCGAGGGACACCAGGAGTGCCACGCCCAGCGCGAGGAACAGGCGCTCTCGCAACAGCCGGGCCTGGGCGAAAGCCTCCGAGGCATCGAGGTTGATGGCCATGCCCCAGTCCAGCGCCGGCAGGTAGCGCCAGGACGACACCACCTCCACACCCGCGTAGTCGCGCTGCAAGCCGCTGCCACTCTCGCCGCGCAGCGCGCGCAATGCGGGAGGCAGTTGGGGCGAGGCCAGGTCCATTTGCCCGTTCAGGCTGGCGATGGGTGCGCGACGCAGCGGGTTGAGAAACACCGCCCGGCCGCCTTCGCGCCGCACCAGCACCGTCTCGCCCGCGACGGCCAGCCCCGACTGCTCGGTCGCCACGCGCAGCAGGCGGTCCAGGTTCAGCTGAAGGATGACCGAGCCGAGCACCTGCTCACTGACCACCACAGGCTGCACGAAGAACAGCGTCGGCTGGTCCTCGCCCTGCAGACGCTGGACCGACGTGAGCTGCGCATCCAGTTGACGGAGGGCCCGCTGGTGCGCGTCCAACAGTTCGGTGCCGGCCAGCGCGCCGCCGTCCAGCCGCGCCAGGGCGGGGGTGGCCCCCGCGACCGGACGCATGGAAAAACTGATCCGCCCATCCGGCTGCGCCAACATCAGGTTGACGTACTGGCCGGTGTCATAGAGCCGCTCGAAGAAAGCGCGACTGGCGGCTGAGACCCGGGTGGCCTGGGCATCGGCGTGCTGCGCCAGCACTTCACCCGTGTTGCCCGCCTGAGCAACCATCCGGCCGTCCTCGGCAACGTCGGACAGGTACTCGCTGACTTCATGCACCTTCTTGCGCGACAGCAGCACCAAGCCATCGGTGACCGTGTCGTGCAACCGCTGCTCGAAGCTGTCGAGCTGCCACCAGCCGACCAGGCCGAGCGGCAACATCGACACCAGCACCAGCCCCAGCAGCAGCGCCGGGCCGACACGCCACGCCGGGCGCGCGGATTCAGCTGGCAGCAGGGGCTCGATCACGGCTGCACGCCCACGCGCGACATGACCGCCGTCCAGTGCTCGGTCGAGCGGAACGTCGGCCACGGTTCCGGCCGGATGTAGCGCGGCAGTCGGTACACCTCGGCAAGCTGGCCGCCCGGCTTGACCTGGGCAATGTGGAGCTGGCGCCAGAGGTGGCGCGTCTGCCCCTCGACGGCAGCGAAGCCCTGCGGTGCGGTCACACTCTGGTGCACGACATTGGCATTGACCGCGTCGGTGCGAGCACTGCCGACTTCCCTCACCGCAGCCGCCCAGAGCTGAAAGCCGACATACGTCGACACCGCCGGGTCGCTGGCCTCGACACCGTCGCCCTGGCTTCGCCGAAGGCGGGCGATGAACGAGGTGTTCGCCTCGCCCGGCAGCGACTGCAGATAACCCCAGGCGGTGAAATGCCGGTCCAGCCGCCCTTTCTCGTAGGCCCGCATCTCGGGCTCGGCCGCGCCGAGGGACAGGAGCGGCAAGTCGGTCAGCCCGGCAGTCACCAGCGCATCGAACAAGGCCTCGTTGCTGTCACCGGCCACCGTGCTGACCACCAGCTCGGGCTGCAGCATCATCAGGTCAGCCATGATCGCGCCGACATCGCGCCCCCCGGGCGGCAGGTAGCGCTCGCCCAGCAGCTTGCCGCCCTGCAGCTGAATGAAGTCGCCCAGCAAGGCGCCGAGGCGGCGCGCCGCGGCACCCTCTGTGCCGATCACGTAGACCCGACGCCCGAAGCCGCGCATCGCCCAGTCAACCGCCGGCAGCGCCTGCTGGTTCGGCGTCGGCCCGGTGTAGACGATGTGCGGCGAGGATTCCAGGCCTTCGTAGGCCGCCGGGTAGAACAGCAGATGCCGATGGGCTTCCACGACCGGCCTGACGGCCTGCCGGCACTGGGGCGCACCGCAGCCGAACAGCGCCACCACCCGCTCGCCGGTGATCAAGCGCTCGGCCGCCGCCGCGGCAGCACGGCCATCGCCCCGGGAGTCCTCGACGCGCAACTCCACACGACGCCCGAGCAAGCCACCTGCGGCATTGATCTCCTCCACGGCGAGGCGGGCTGCGGCAATCTGCGAGGCCTCACCGCGGGCCGTCGGACCGCTGAGGGCATGGATCAG
Source organism: Burkholderiales bacterium (assembly GCA_003963005.1). Lineage (GTDB taxonomy): Bacteria > Pseudomonadota > Gammaproteobacteria > Burkholderiales > Burkholderiaceae_C > Pelomonas. The sequence continues at coordinate 17,124 of RXJW01000089.1, read as the reverse complement.
CCCCACGACGATCGGTCCCCGCTCGGCCGTCGGTGTCGAGGTCCGATAGTGAAACAGCCCGGCCAGGACAAGCGCCAGCACCAGGAGCATCAAGCCGCCCCGCTGTGCCAGTCGGCCTCGCCCGAGCTGCATGCGCTATCCGGCGGTGCGCCGAACCTCGGGTGAAATCATGGGCAGCGTCAGCCTCACCGTCGTCCCCAGCCCCGGCGTGGACTCGACCTGGATCTGCCCGCCCAGCGCGAACGTGACCAGATTGCGCACGATGTACAGCCCGGGCTCGCTGCGGTTGAGCCCGAAGCGGGTGGAGAAGAACGGGTCGAAGACGCGGCCCAGCATGCCCGGCGGAATGCCAACACCGTGGTCCTGCACGGTGATAACCAGCTGATCGGTGCCCAACGGCCGCACGCGCAGATGCACCTCGCCACCGGCTTCGCGGTAGGCGTGCTTGATCGCGTTCTGGATCAGCGTGGTCAGCACCTTGGCCAGCGCCCCGCGGAAGCTCAGCAGGTGCAGGTCGTCGCCCGCGTCCAGCTCGCAGCGGACCTGGTGCGTCTCCAGCGCCGGCGCCAGCGACGCCACCACCTCATGGATCAGCTCCAGCAGCGAGAAGCTGCGGCGCTGGTCGCCGAAGTTGTCGGCTGTGGACTGCAGGAAGGAGTCGACGATCGACAAGGTGCGTTGCAGGTTGGACAGCACCAGTCCGACGCTCTCCTCGCTGACGCGCAGGTGCTTGTCGAGGTCGCTGCGCTTGATGTTGCCGCCTTGGGAAACCACGCGGAGCTGGGCGAGGTCGTCCTGCAGCGTGCAGGCGGAGATCAGGGCGTTGCCCAGCGGCGAGCTGAGCTCCTGGGCGATGCCGGAGATCGTGCGGCCGACGGAAGCCAGCTTGTCGCGCTGGAACAGCTCGATCTGGGACCGGGCGAAGCTCTCCGACGCCAGCTTGAGCGCCAGTTGGGTGCGCACCCGCGCCTTGACGACCACGTCCACGAAGGGTTTGGGGATGTAGTCCACCGCGCCGTGGGCAAATCCCTCGGCCTCGTCCGCGGCGCCGCCCTGGACGGTGACGAAGATCACGGGGATGCTGCGCGTGCGCGGGTCGGCCTTGAGTCGGTCGCACACCTCGTAGCCGCTCATCTCGGGCATCAGGACGTCCAGCAGGATCAGGTCAGGCAGCTGCTGGGCGCAGTAGGCCAACGCCTCGGCGCCGCTCGTTGCCATCGAGACCTCGCACTCGTCCACCAGCAGCTGGTAGAGCGCATGGATGTTGCTGGGCTGATCGTCGACGACAAGGATGAGTGGCATGGCTGCCCAGGATAACCGCAGGCCCAGCCCACTTGTCAGGGGGGCGCCCTGGGCTTTCCCCAGGCCGGTGCGTGCGCTTTTCACATCCCGGCCCATCCCATAATCAAGGGACGTCATTCCGCCCTTCGATGCCCAAGCGCCTGCCCAAGCCCGGAGTCCTCTGGGCCGTCCTTGCGACCCAGTTCGCGTTGCTGCTGCTTCTGCTGCTGCCTGGGCAGGAGCGACCGGCAAACACGAGCCTGGCCGCGCTCGCGCTCGCCGTGGTGGGTGCCGCCCTCACCGGGGCCGCCCTGACGGCGCGTCGACCCGACGCCCGGGACAGCAAATCTGGCCCGTCGGCCCCGTCGACATCGGATGCGGCGGCCCGGTCCCACTTCTTGTCGCAGCTCAGCCATGAGATCCGCACCCCGCTGAATGCCGTCATCGGCATGACCCAACTCACGTTGCAGACGCCCGTCACCCCGGAGCAGCGCGACCTGCTGACCAAGGCCGACGGCGCATCGCGCGCGCTGCTCGGACTTGTGGTCGATGCGCTGGACGTGGCGCGGCTGGAGGCGGGCCAGACCCAAGTGGAACACCTGCCCCTGCGGCTGGAGGATGTCATCGCGCAGGCCATCGACCAGGTTCGACCCGTGCATGTCAATCCCGGCGTCGAGCTGGTGTGTGACTGGGCTGACGCCAGCCTGCTCGGCCCACGCGGTAACCTGCTCGGTGACGGCGCCCGCCTGCAGCAAGCCATCGTGAACCTGCTGTCGACGGCCTTGCGCTTCACGACGACGGGTCAGGTCCAGCTGCGCATCGCCGCCCGCCCGAGTGATGTCGACGGGCAGGTGCCGCTCTCGATCACCGTGCAGGACAGCGGGCCCGGCATGAGTGCGGCCCAGCTGGACCACCTGCTGGGCCGGAGCCTGGACCCGGACACGCTGGCATCGATGCGGTATGCCGGTGCAGGGCTGGCACTGAGCCTGGCGCAGAGGTTGGTGCAGCTGATCGGAGGCGAGCTGGACGCGCAGAGCCAGCCCGGCCGCGGCAGCAGCTTCGAAATTCACTTGCGTCTCGCCCGCAACCCGCAAGCGCTGTCACTGGCCCCGCTGCCGGAGCAGCGCCTGCTGCTGGCCAAGGCCCGCACCGAGGGCCAGGAAGCCACCCTGGCCCTGCTGAGCCACCTCGGCCTGGCGGGCGGCCTGGCGGCCAGCACGGATGCGCAGGGCACGCTGACGGCGATCGCCGAGGCCGCGGGCACCGGCCGGCCGTTCGACTGGCTGCTGCTCGACTGGCTGCTCCCCTGCCCGGGCCCGACCGGCGCCGACCTGCTGGCGCAGCTCCGCCGTGACCATCCGGCCCTGCGCATCGCTGTGCTGACACCTCCCGGGCCTCAGCACGAACCGGCGCAGGCCCGCGCCTTCGGCGCACGGGCGCTCTGCCCGGAGCCGATCCTGCCGGCTGACGTGCGCCGACTGCTGGCACTGCCGTCAGCCCCCGCTGGAGAGGCCGCTCCAGGCGTCGACATCCACGCCCTGGCGGGCTTGCGCGTGCTGCTCGTCGAAGATCACCTCATCAACCAGGAAATCGCCGTGCGCATGCTGAGCAGCCGCGGCGCGCTGATCGATGTGGCCAGTGACGGCCAGGCAGGCCTCGACCGCCTGGCTGCCGCCGGGCCGGCAGCCTACGACCTGGTGCTCATGGATCTCCAGATGCCGGTGATGGATGGGCTGACCGCCACCCGCCGTCTGCGCACGATGCCCGGCTTCGAGCAGTTGCCCGTGGTGGCCATGACCGCCCATGCGCTGGCCGAGGAGAGGGCGCAATGCCTGGCTGCCGGCATGCAGGGCCATATCGCGAAGCCGCTGAACATGACCCGCCTGGTGCGTGAGCTGCAGCGCTATCGGCCAGCGCCACCGCCGGCGGCCGAGCCTCCCGTGCTGGACCTGCAGCTGGGCCTGCGCCAGTTCGACGGCCAGGCGTCGCTGTACCGCCGCACGCTGCAGGGCTTCGCCGACCAGTACGCCGATGGCCTGGCGCGCTGGCCCGGCTGGCTGGCCGAGGGCGCGTGGGCGGACCTGCGCCGCGCCGCTCACACACTCCAGGGACTGGCTGCGACCCTTGGCGCGCGCCCTTTGCAGGGCGCGGCGCTCGCCGTGGAACGCAGCGCCGTGCTGACCGATGGCGTCAGCGCCGGCGCACAGCTGCAGCGCGTGCAGCAGGCGCTCGACGACGTGCTGAGCGCCATCGACACCGCACTGGCCGAAACCTGGGATGCACCACCGGTGGTCGCCGCCGGCACCGCGCCGGCCGAGCTTGGCCAACTGCGCGAACTGCTGAACCAGAGTGACAGCCGGGCCTTGGACTGGTGGCATGCCCACGGCGCCCAGGCTGCCCTGACCGCGGCGCAGCGGCAGGCCGTCGATGCAGCGCTGGCGGCCCTCGACTTCGAAGCCGCCGCTTTGGCGCTCGGCCCCGCGGAGTCGCCGCCGTCATGAGCGGCCCGACCCTGGTCGTGGTCGGCCCGGTCGGCACGCGCTGGCTGTTCAAGGTCATCGTCGCGTCGGCGCTGCTGGCCTGGGCCAGCGAATCAGCGCTTGGCGTCATCGAGCCCAGCGACCGCGTCGCCTACCCGGTCATCGCGGGCACGTTCGCGGTACTGGCTCTGCTGGTGTGGTTCCTGCCTCGGCAGCTTCGTCTGTGGCAGCGCATCGGCGTGACCCTGGTGGCGCTGTATTTCAGTCTCAGCATGCTCATGTTCACGCTGCGACCCGACCCCGGGCCGGGGCTGTACACGCTGGGCAGTTTTGGCCCCTGGGCCATGGGCGGCATGCTGCTGCTCTTCACCACATGGCGCGCGCGCGAGGCCCTGGGCATCTCGCTGTGCCTGCTGCTGGTGATGCTGGCGCCGCCCACCGCGCTGCGCTTCCTCGGCACGCCGCCGCAATGGCTGGTGCAGGGATGGCCGCTGATCGCCAACCTCGTGCTGTGCCAGACGATGTTCTGCTTAGCGCTGTGGGGACTGTCGCGCCAGCTGGCCCGGCTGACGCAACTGGCCCCGGCCCCTCGAGGGGTGGCGACGGCCGACGACCTGGTGGCGGCGCGGCTCGTCGAGATGGAACGCTCGCGGGCTGCGGCCGAGGCGGCGTCGCGGGCGAAGTCCGACTTCCTGGCCAACATCGGCCATGAGATCCGCACGCCGATGAACACGGTGCTCGGGCTCACGCGGCTGCTGCTGCAGGGTCGCCTGCCGACCGAGCAGCGCTACCGGCTGCAGGAAGTGGCGCGCGCCGGCGAATCCCTCGTGCGCCTCATCGACGGCCTGCTCGACTACGCCGACCTCGACGCCGGCCGGATGCAGCTCAGCCACGACCCGGTGCACCTGGAGCAACTGCTGGCGCATGCTTTCGAGGCCGTCCGGCCCGCCGCGCAGGCCAAGCACCTGGAGCTGATCTGCGACATCGCCTCGCCCACCTTGCTGGGCCCTGGCGGCGCGCGCCAGGGCGACCTGATCCGCTTGACGCAGCTGATCACGGAGCTGCTGGTCAATGCGGTCAAGTTCACACCGGCCGGGCAGGTGCTGCTTCGGGTGGAGGTGGACGCGGTGGGCGCCTGGATCCTGCGGGTGCGGGACAGCGGCGTGGGCCTGACCCGGGAGCAGCTGGAGCGCCTGTTCACGCCCTTCGCGCAGGCCGAGGCCGGCGCCACGCGGCGCTTCGGCGGCACTGGCCTGGGCCTGGCCATCTGCCGGGCGCTGGCCTTGCGGATGGGGGGGTCGCTCACCGCCACCAGCAGCGCCGGGCAAGGCAGCGAGTTCGAGCTGATGCTGCCGCCTGCACCCTGCCCCGGCTTCAAGCTGCCGGCAATCCCGCGGGTCGACCGCGTGCTGCTCGTGCAGGCGCCTCATGCCGGCGGCCACGCCAGCCTGCTGGCGCTGCTCCAGGCCATGAGCCCGGGCACGCGCATCGATGTCGCGGCACAGGGCCGCCAGGCGCTGGCCCGGCTCGAAGCCCTGCCGACCTGGCAGGCCTACGACCTGCTCATCATCGACTGGGTGCTGCCCGACATGGAGGGCAGCGAGTTGCTCGACCGGCTGTCGGCCGCGATGCCCGGCCGCGCCCGCCGCACGGTGCTGCTGAGTGCCTTCGACACGCCGGTCCTGCGCGACCGGGTCCTGCGCCAGGGCGCCGAGGCGCTGTGCGCCAAGCCGCTGCTGCCGCACATGCTGCGCCGGCTGCTCGACCTGGACCGCCCGTTGCCGCTCGAACGCGGCAACGACGCGCCGGACACCGTGCGGGCCGATCTCGACGGCAACACACTGATCAGCCAGCTCGATGCCCTGCTCGGCGATGCCGACAGCCATGCCCTCACGCTGTGGCAACAGTACGAATCCGCCTTCATCGATGCCTTGCCGGCCCGCCAGGCCAAGGCCCTGGCCGGTGCGATGCAGCGCCTGGATTTCGATGAAGCCCAGGCCGCCTTGCGAGGAGACATCCAGCCATGACCACGATGCCGCCCGGCGGAGCCGCCACGCCCGCGACCGTGCTGGTGGTGGACGACACGCCGGCCAACCTCACGCTGCTGGCCCAGGTGCTCAAGCCGGAATTCCGCGTGCAGCTCGCGGTGAGCGGCGCCAAGGCGCTGGAGCTGTGTCGCCGCCAGCCGCCGGACCTCATCGTGCTCGACGTCATGATGCCGGAGATGGACGGCTACGAGGTGTGCCGCCGACTGAAGGCCGACCCGGCCACGCGGCGCGTCCCGGTCATCTTCCTGACAGCCCTGACGCGCACCGAGGACGAGAGCGCCGGCTTCGAGGCCGGCGGCGCCGACTTCATCCACAAACCCTTCAACCCCGCCACGGTGCGCGCCCGCGTGCGCACGCACCTGCAACTCAAGCTGGCCGAAGACCACCTGCTGCGCCACAACGCCCAGCTCAGCAGCGAACTGGACGCCCGCCGACGCGAGGTGGAGCGCCTGCGAGACACCACGCTCTTCGTGATGGTGGGCCTGGCGGAGTTCCGCGACGCCGACACCGGCAACCACATCCAGCGCACACAGGAGTACGTGCGCACGCTGGCCCGCTGGATCGCCGCCCAGCCCGACGGCCCGGCTGACCTGACCGAGGCGGCCATCGACGAGCTCGCCAAGGCCGCACCCCTGCACGACATCGGCAAGGTGGCCATTCCCGACGGCATCCTGCTCAAGCCAGGCAAGCTCTCGCCGGACGAATGGCGCGTCATGAAGACCCACGCCGAGCATGGGGCCGACCTGCTGCAGCGGGCAGTCGACCGGCTGGGCGACGACGCCGGCCTGATGCTGACCTACGGCCGCCAGATCGCCCGCCACCATCACGAGAAGTGGGACGGCAGCGGCTACCCGGACGGCCTGGCCGGCGAAGCCATCCCGCTCGCCGCGCGGCTGATGGCGGTGGCCGACGTCTACGACGCCCTGATCAGCGTGCGCCCCTACAAGACCGCCATGACGCACGAGGAGGCCCTGGCCTTCATCCGCCAGGGCGCGGGCAGCCATTTCGACCCCCGCGTGGTGGAAGCACTGAACGCCTGCCTGGACGAGGTGCGCGCCATCGCTGCCCGCTGGGCCGACTGAGCCCGCCCGATAATGCGGCCCGCTATGTCCTCCGGCCCGATCCTCAACATTTCCTGCTACCTCTTCGTCTCGCTGACCGATGCCGCCACCCTGCGAGACCGCCTGCACGCCCGCGCCGAGGCCCTCGGCCTCAAAGGCACCGTGCTGCTGGCCGAGGAAGGCATCAACCTGTTCCTCGCCGGCAGCGCGGAGGGCGTGAACACCTGGGTGGACGAGCTGCGTGCCGATCCGCGCTTCGCCGCGCTCACGCCGAAGCAAAGCTGGAGCGCCGCCCAGCCCTTCCAGCGGCTGAAGGTGAAGGTCAAGGGCGAGATCATCCGCATGAACCGCCCCACGGTGCGGCCCGACCAGGCGCCCCGCGCGCCTGCACTTCCCCCGGCGACACTGGCCCGCTGGCTCGACCAGGGCCATGACGACGAAGGCCGCGAGGTGGTGATGCTCGACACCCGCAACGGCTTCGAGGTCGACCACGGCGCCTTCGACGGTGCCATCGACTGGCGGCTGCACAAGTTCAGCGACTTCCCCGAGGCGCTGGCCGCGCACCGCGACGAACTCGTGGGCAAGACGGTCGTGAGCTACTGCACCGGCGGCATCCGCTGCGAGAAGGCGGCGATGGTGCTCGAGGCCGAGGGCCTGCGCGCCTGGCAGCTCGACGGCGGTATCCTGAAGTACTTCGAGGACACCGGCGGCAAGCACTACCACGGCGGCTGCTTCGTGTTCGACGAACGCGAGTCGCTGGCGCCCGACCTGAGCCCGGTGTCGTGAGCAGCCGCGTCGGCGAATTCCTGCTGAAGGCCTTCGGCATCTTCCTGATGCTGGCGGCGCTGGCGTTCGCCATCGCCAAGGCGCCGGATCGGTCGCTGGACAGCCTCGTGCCGCGCTGGGCGCCGCCGCCGTCGGACTTCCTCGACCTCGACGGCCAGCTCGTTCACTACCGCGACCAGGGCCCCAGCAGCGACCCGCTTCCGATCGTGCTCATCCACGGCACGAGCGCGAGCCTGCACACCTGGGAAGGCTGGGTGGCGGGCCTGAGCGCCACGCGGCGCGTGATCAGCTTCGACCTTCCCGGCTTCGGGCTGACCGGCCCGAACGCCGAGAACGACTACAGCGACGCACGCTACGTGGCCTTCGTGCGCCAGTTGCTGTCGCGCCTGGGCGTGGGCCGGGTGGTGCTGGGGGGCAACTCGCTGGGCGGCGAGGTCGCGTGGCAGGTGGCGCTGGCCGACCCGTCGCGTGTGGCCGGCCTCGTGCTGGTGGACGCGGCAGGCTTCAACTTCGTGCCCGAGTCGCTGCCGCTGGGTTTTCGGATTGCCCGCATCCCGGTGCTGCGCGAGCCGATGCGCTGGGTGCTGCCGCGCCGCGCCATCGAGGACAGCGTCCTCAATGTGTATGGCGACCCTAGCCGCGTGACCGCCGCCTTGGTGGACCGTTACTACGAACTGACGTTGCGCGAGGGCAACCGCGTGGCCCTGATGCGCCGCATGGACCAGCTCGCCCCGGGCCCCACCGAACGGCTGGGCGAGATCAGGGTGCCGACGCTGATCCTGTGGGGCGAGCGTGACCGCCTCATCCCGGTGCGCTGGGGGCACGAGTTCCACAAGGGCATTCCCGGCAGCCAATTGGTGGTTTTCCCGAAGCTCGGCCACGTGCCGCAGGAGGAGGACCCGGCTGCTACCCTTGCGGCCTTGCGCGACTGGCTACCCCGAGTCACGCCCTGATCCCCACGAAGGACTTCTCATGAAAACCCGTCTCCTCGCCCTGGCCCTGCTGGCCGCCGTGTCCGTCGCCCAGGCCCAGGCCCCTGAATGGAAGAAGCTGCGCATCGGTGTCGAAGGCGCCTACCCGCCCTTCTCGGAGATCGGCCCGGACGGCAAGCTCAAGGGCTTCGAGATCGAGTTGCTGCAGGCCTACTGCGCCGAGATGAAGGCCCAGTGCACGATGGTGCAGCAGGACTTCGACGGCCTGATTCCCGCGCTGCAGTCGCGCAAGGTCGATGCCATCTTCGCGAGTGTCTCCATCACCGATGAGCGCCTGAAGGTCATCGCCTTCTCCAAGCCCTACTACAACACCCCGGCACGCCTGATCGCCAGGGCAGGTGCCAAGCTGGAGCCGACGGCCGCCGGCCTGAAAGGCAAGAAGATCGGCGTGCAGCGCGGCACCACCCACGAGGCCTATGCCAGCAAGACCTTCACGCAGAGTGAGATCGTGCGCTACGCGAGCCAGGACCAGGTCTTCCTGGACCTGAAGAGCGGCCGCATCGATGCCACGCTGATGGACTCGCCCGCGGGCGACTTCGGCTTCCTGAAGAAGCCCGAGGGCAAGGGCTTCGCCTTCTCGGGCGCGGCGATCCTGGACGACAAGTTCTTCGGCGTGGGCACCGGCGTGGGCATGCGCAAGGCCGACGAGGCCACGCTCGGCAAGAAGTTCAATGCCGCCATCGATGCCGTGCAGGCCAACGGCACCTTCAAGAAGCTGGCCGACAAGTACTTCGACTACGACATCGCACCCCGCGCCAAGTGATGACACCCGGCGCCAGCCGCGTCGATGCCCCGAGCGTCGGCGCTTGCTGAACCCTCGCTTGCCATGATCCTGCACGGATTCCTCCCCAGCCTGCTCGAAGGCGCGGCCATCACGCTGGGCGTGGCGCTGTCGTCCCTGCTCATCGCCGCCCTGCTCGGCCTCACGGGTGCGCTGGCCAAGCTGTCGCGCTCGCGCATCGCGCAGGCGGTGGCGGGCGTCTACACGACGCTGATCCGCGGCGTGCCCGACCTCGTGCTGATGCTGCTGGTGTTCTACGGGGGACAGCTCGGCATCAACACGCTCGCGCCGATGCTCGGCCACGAGGATTACATCGACATCGACCCCTTCCTCGCCGGCGTGCTGACCATCGGCTTCATCTTCGGCGCCTACCTCACCGAGGCCTTCCGCGGCGCCTTCCTGGCCGTGCCGCCGGGTCAACGCGAGGCGGGCCTGGCCTTCGGCATGAGACCGCGCCAGGTGCTGTGGCGCATCACGCTGCCGCAGATGATGCGCCACGCGCTGCCGGCCATCTCCAACAACTGGCTGGTGCTGATCAAGAGCACGGCCATCGTCTCGGTGATCGGCCTGTCGGACCTGATGACGCGCGGCCAGCAGGCCGCCGGCACCACGCGGGAGCCCTTCAGCTTCTACCTGGCGGTGGCGGTCATCTACCTGCTGTTCACGAGCGTGTCGGAGCTCGGCTTCGCCTGGGCCCAGCGCCGCCTGGCCATCGGGGTCAGGGAGGGCCGGCTGTGAACTTCGAAGCCATCGGCGAGAACTTCCCGCTGTATCTCTCGGGCCTCGTCGTCACGCTGAAGCTGCTGGCGCTCTCACTCGCCACCGGCCTGCTGCTGGCCGTGCCGCTGGCCCTGGTGCGCACGGTCTCCCAGGGCTGGGCGTCGCGGGTGGTCTGGGTCTACACCTACGCCTTCCGCGGCACGCCCATGCTGGTGCAGCTGTTCTTGTGCTACTACGGCCTGGCGCAGTTCGACGCGGTCCGCGAGAGCTGGGCCTGGCCCTGGCTGTCGTCGGCCACGTTCTGCGCCTGGCTCACGTTCACGCTGAATACCGCGGCGTACACGACCGAGATCATCGCCGGCAGCATCCGTGCGCTGCCCGCCGGAGAGATCGAGGCGGCCAAGGCGCTGGGCATGCCGCGCGGCCTGATGTTGCGCCGCATCGTGCTGCCGGCGGCCCTGCGCCGCGCGCTGCCGGCCTACGGCAACGAGGCGATCTTCATGCTGCACGGCACCTCGCTCGCCAGCGTCGTGACGCTGCTGGACCTCACCGGCGCCGCCCGCGAGGTGAACGCCAAGTACTACCTGCCCTTCGAGGCCTTCATCACCGCCGGCGCCTTCTATTTCGTGCTCACGCTGAGCCTGGTCGGCCTGTTCCGCTGGGCCGAGCAGCGTTGGCTCAAGCCGATGATGAGCCGCTAGCCATTGCCTCTATGCAAGTTGTCCGCCACCCTCTTCTGTCTCCCACCCCCGGCACACAGCGCGAACTGGTGTCGCTGCATTACGGCAAGCCCGGCGGGCCCAAGGCCTACGTCCAGGCCTCCCTGCATGCCGACGAGTTGCCCGGCATGCTGGTGGCCCACCACCTGCGCGGCCTGCTGGACGCGCTCGACGCGGCCGGCCAGATCACCGGCGAGATCGTCCTCGTGCCGATGGCCAACCCGGTCGGTCTGTCGCAGTTCCTGCTGCACGGCCACCAGGGCCGCTTCGAGCTGACCACGGGCGAGAACTTCAACCGCCACTACCCCGACCAGATCGAGGCGGTGGCGCAGGCGGTCGAGTCACAGTTGAGCGGCGACGCGGCGGCCAATGTCGCGCTGCTGCGCCAGGCGCTGAAGGCTGCCGTGCTGGCCTCGCCGGTTGACACCGAACTGCAGTCGCTGCGCCGCACGCTGATGGGCCTGTCCTGCGATGCCGACATCGTGCTAGACCTGCACTGCGACGCCCAGGCCCTGATGCACCTCTACACCGAGACGCCCTGCTGGCCCGACTGCGAGCCGCTGGCGCGCTTCCTGCGCTCCCGGGTGGCCCTGCTCGCGCAGGACTCGGGCGACAGCCCGTTCGACGAGGCCTGCTCGCAGGTCTGGTGGAAGTGGGCGGCCCGCTTCGGCGACCGTTTCCCGATCCCGCAGGCCTGCCTGTCGGTGACAGTCGAGCTGCGGGGGGCGGCCGACGTGACCCATGAACTGGCCGCGGCCGACGCCCGGCACATCGTCGACTTCCTGCGCTGGCGCGGGTTGATTGCGGGTGAGAAGCCGGCACTCCCCGAGCCCGTTGGCGACGCTCGGCCGCTGGCCGGCAGCATGCCGATCAAGGCCCCGGTGGCCGGCGTGCTGACCTTCCTGAAGGACGTCGGTGCTGAGGTGAAGGCGGGCGAGGTACTCGCCCACGTCATCGATCCGATCACCGCGCAAGTGACCGAGCTGACCAGCCCGGTGGATGGCCTCTTCTTCGCGCGCGACTTCGTCCGCTTCGCCAGCGCCGGCATGCGCATCGCCAAGGTGGCAGGCCGCGAAGCACTGCGCACCGGCAAGCTGCTGGGGGCCTGACATGAAACAAGCCCCTCGCCCCGTCGTGCGCCGGCTGTACGCCGGCAAGCCTGGTCGGTCCCCCGGGGGGACGGTGATGCTCGCGGCGTTGAGCCGCGAGTACATCGCCAACGCGGGCCGGCTTGGGAGCGGCCCGGCGCTCGGCCCGCAAGACATCCCTTTCATGCGTCGCGGGTGCCGAGAACGCGGCATGGATCACTGACATGACGGTGCAACTGCAGGCCACCAATATCCACAAGCGCTTTGGCGACCGTGAGGTGCTCAAGGGCATCTCGTTGTCGGCGCAGCGCGGCGACGTCGTCACGCTGATCGGCTCGTCCGGCTCGGGCAAGAGCACCTTCCTGCGCTGCCTGAACCTGCTGGAGCAGCCCAACGAGGGCGAACTGGCCCTGGGCGGCGAAGCGCTGAAGCTGGTGCGCGACCGCGATGGCAGCCTGAAGGCCGCCGACGCGCCTCAGCTCCAGCGCTGGCGCGCGCGGCTCGCCATGGTGTTCCAGAACTTCAACCTCTGGGCCCACATGACCGTGCTGGAGAACGTGATCGAGGCCCCCATCCACGTGCTGGGCAAGCCCAGGGCCGAGGCCATCGAACGCGCCCAGGCCCTGCTGGCCCGCGTGGGCGTGGCGCACCGCGCGCAGGTCTACCCGGCGCAACTCTCTGGGGGCGAGCAGCAGCGCGTGGCCATCGCCCGTGCCCTCGCGGTCGACCCGGAGGTGATGCTCTTCGACGAACCCACGTCGGCGCTGGACCCGGAACTCGTCGGCGAAGTGCTCAAGGTGATGCGCGACCTGGCCGGCGAAGGCCGCACGATGATCGTCGTCACGCACGAGATGGGCTTCGCCCGCGAGGTGTCCAACCACTGCCTGTTCCTGCACCAGGGCAAGGTCGAGGAAGCCGGCAACCCCAAGGAGATGCTGCTGCGCCCGCAGTGCGAGCGGCTGCAGCAGTTCCTCAGCGGCGGCCTCAAGTAGGGCCACCGCCGCCGGGCTGACCGTCAGGCCGGCAGCAGGCCGCGGTCCTTCAGCATGGGCTCGACGACGGGGTCCCGTCCGCGGAAGGCCCGGAAGGCTTCGCCCGGCTCACGGCTGTTGCCAGCCGACAGGATGCAGTCCCGCAGGCGTGCGGCCACCGTCGGGTCGAACACGTCTCCCGCCTCGACGAAGGCATCGAAGGCATCACAGTCCAGCACCTCGGCCCAGAGGTAGACGTAGTAGCCCGCCGCATAGCCCGCACTGCTGAACAGGTGCTGGAAATGCGTGAGCCGGTGGTTCAGGCCCACCTCGGGCGGCAGCTGCCAGCGCGCCAGCGTGTCGCGCTCGAACGCCACCACATCGGCCGGCGCCTCGGGCAGCGCATGCGCGGCCATGTCGACGATGGCGCTGGCGGTGTAGCGCAGCGTCTCGTAGCCCTGGCCGAACTGGCGCGCGGCCTGCAGCTTGGCCAGCAGGGCATCGGGCAGCGGCTCGTCGGTCTGCCAGTGGCGGGCGAAGGTCTTCAGCACCGCAGGTTCAGACATCCAGTGCTCGTAGAGCTGCGACGGCAGTTCCACGAAATCGCGCAGCACCTGCGTGCCCGACAGGCGCTCGTGCTCGACATCGCTCAGCAGCCCATGCAGGCCGTGGCCGAACTCGTGGAAGAGCGTACGCACGTCGTCGAAGCTCAGCAGCGTCGGCTGGCCCGCAGCACCCCGCGCGAAGTTGTTGTTGTTGAGGATGACAGGCGTGGCGGCCAGCGCGCGGCTCTGGTTGCGCAGCGCGTTCATCCAGGCGCCGCTGCGCTTGGTGGGGCGGGCGAAGTTGTCCTGCAGGAAGAGGCCGCGCAGCGAGCCGTCAGCGTTGAACACCTCGTAGGCGCGCACGTCGGGGTGGTAGCCGGCGATGTCGGGCCGGGCCTTGAACTGCAGGCCGAAGAGTCGGCTGGCGCAGTCGAACATGGCGGCCACCATCCGGTCGAGCGAGAAGTAGGGCTTGACCTCGGCTTCGTCGAGGTCGAAGCGGGCGCGGCGGGCCTGCTCGGCGTAGAAGCGCCAATCCCAGGCTTCCAGCGGATGCGCCGCGCCGGCAGCCGCCATCGCGCCCAGCACCGCCTCCCGCTCGCGGGCCTGGGCGGCCAGGGCCGGGTGCCAGACGCGTTCCAGCAGGTCCATCACGGCGCCCTGGCTGCGGGCCATCGTGTCTTCGAGCGCGTAGTCGGCGTAGCAGGTGTGGCCATGCAGGCGGGCCTGTTCGGCACGCAAGGCCAGGATCTCGCGGCAGATCTCGCGGTTGTCGGTCGCACCGGTGTCATCGCCCCGGCCGACCCAGGCGCGCCAGGCCTGCTCGCGCAGGTCACGTCGGGCGCTGAAGGTCAGGAAGGGCACGATCAGCGAGCGCGACAGCGTGATGACGTGGACGCCCTCCGTCAACCCGCGGTCAAGGGCCGCCTGGCGGGCGGCCGCGCGGACGAAATCCGGCAGGCCGGCCAGCTCGCCCTCGGTCGTGAGGCGCAGCTGGTAGTCGTTCTCCGAGGCCAGCACGTTCTGCGCGAAGCGGGTGTTGAGCTCAGCCAGGCGCGTCATCACGGCAGCGTAGCGCGACCGCGCCTCGGGGGCCAGGCGCGCGCCGGCGCGCAGGAAGTCCAGGTGCACCCGCTCCAGCAGGCGGCGCTGCTCGGGGTTCAGGGAAAGCGTCTCCCGCTGCGCGAACAGCGCGTCGATGCGGGCGAACAGGCCGTGGTGCATGTAGACCGCGCTGCCATGCTCGGCAAGCGGGGCTGCCAGCTCGCGCTGCACGGCCTGCAGGGCCGGTGACGTGGCCGACGCGGCGAGCGTGTAGAACAGGTGCTCCAGGCGCGCCAGTTGCCGCCCGCTGCCGTCGAAGGCCGCCACGGTGTTGGCGAAGCTGGGCGGCTCTGCCTGCGCCGCGATGGCGTCGATCTCGGCACGGTGCTCGGCCAGGGCCGCATCGAAGGCAGGCTTGAAATGCCCGGGCTGGATGTCGGCGAACGGCGGCAGGCCATGGACGCCCGTCCAGGGTTGCATCAGGGGTTGGGTCATGCGGGGGCTCAAAAAAACAAAGGGCCGCTCCCGGCTGGGGTGCGGCCCGTTGACGATGTCAATGGCTGGCGCGGATCACTTGCCCGCAGCAGCCGCCTTCTCCTTGCGGATGGCCTTCTCGTCGTTCTCGTCGTAAGGCTTGTTCTGGCACTCGGCCTTCCACTTGTCGTTCGCATCGAAGTGCTTCTCGGTGCGATCCTCGATAGCCTTGAACTGGGCGTCCAGGGCGTCGACCTTCTCGGCGAAGGCCTTGCGCTTGACGGCCTGCTCGGCATCGGCCGCCTTGACGGCATCGACCAT
Source organism: Burkholderiales bacterium (assembly GCA_003963005.1). Classification (GTDB taxonomy): domain Bacteria; phylum Pseudomonadota; class Gammaproteobacteria; order Burkholderiales; family Burkholderiaceae_C; genus Pelomonas. The sequence continues at coordinate 1,813 of RXJW01000089.1, read as the reverse complement.
GCCGCCGAACGCGTTGGTGCGGGCGGTGTAGGCATCGTTGCGAGCCTTCAGCTCGGCCTTGTCGAGCTTGGGCGCCTCGGCCGTCAGGGCTTCGTGCGACTTCAGGATGGCCTCCTTCTCGGCCCGCACCTCGGCCACCTGCTTGGCCAGGGCAGCCTCGCTGGCCTCGATCGTTGCCTTCTCGGCCTTCAGCTTTTCCGCATTGGCCTTGTAAGCGTTCTGCTCGGCCTTGATGGCGTCCGCTTCCTTGGTATTGGCTTCCTGCTGGTCGATGCAGGCGCGCAGTTCGTCGCGTGACATCAGCTTGACCTTGGGTTTTTCCACCACCGGGTTGCTGACCTTGTTGTTCTTCGGGTCGACCTTGGCCTTGGGGTTGTTGGTGACCTGGGCTTGGGCCGCGACGGCGACGACCAGGGCCAGCGGAAGGAGGATGCGTTTCATGTCGAGCGCGCAACGCTGGGTTGCGAAGGTTCAGGAACGGAAGACGGAATGATGCCACGAGGCTTCGACCCGATAATGCCGGGCTGATTCCGGTGACCCCTCATGGCGCTCAAAGCCACCATCTACAAAGCCCAACTCCAGATCGCCGACATGGACCGCCATGTCTATGGTGACCACAACCTGACCCTGGCCTGCCACCCCAGCGAGACCGAAGAACGGCTGATGATCCGTGTGCTGGCCTTCGCGCTGAACGTGCCCGCCGATGACCTGCGCGGCCGGCTCGATTTCACCAAGGGCCTGTCGGACGTCGACGAACCCGACCTGTGGCAGATCGACCTGACCGGCGAGATCGTCCACTGGATCGACCTCGGCCAGCCCGACGACCGCCGCCTGATGAAGGCCCACGGCCGCAGCGAGCGCACCAGCGTCTACAGCTTCGCCAGCAGCACCGAGGTGTGGTGGCGCAACCTGGAGAGCAAGCTCACCCGCGCGCCGCGCCTGGCCATCTGGCAGATTCCGGCGGAACAGTCCCAGGCGCTCGCCCGCCTGGCCGCGCGCAGCATGCAGCTGCAGATCAGCATCCAGGACGGCAGCGTGTACGTGTCCACGACCGACGCCTCCGTCGAGATCCATCCCGTTGCCCTCAAGACCGCCGGCGAATGACGCTGCGGTCCTGTCTGCGCCTTCCTCTTGCCTGAACCCGAGACCTTGCCCATGTCCACGATCCTGCAATCCGTTCCCGTCGGCCAGAAGGTCGGCATCGCCTTCTCCGGCGGACTCGACACCTCCGCGGCCCTGCACTGGATGAAGCTCAAGGGCGCCCTGCCCTATGCCTACACGGCCAACCTGGGCCAGCCCGACGAACCGGACTACGACGAGATCCCGCGCAAGGCCATGCTGTACGGCGCCGAGAAGGCCGTGCTGGTGGACTGCCGCGCGCAACTCGTCGCCGAGGGCATCGCCGCGCTGCAGGCGGGTGCCTTCCACATCAGCACCGCCGGCGTCACCTACTTCAACACGACGCCCATCGGCCGCGCCGTGACCGGCACCATGCTCGTGGCCGCGATGCAGGCCGACGGCGTCAACATCTGGGGCGACGGCTCGACCTTCAAGGGCAACGACATCGAGCGCTTCTACCGCTACGGTCTGCTGACCAACCCCGCGCTGAAGATCTACAAGCCCTGGCTCGACCAGACCTTCATCGACGAACTCGGCGGCCGCGCGGAGATGTCCGCCTTCATGACGGCGCATGGCTTCGCCTACAAGATGAGTGCCGAGAAAGCCTACTCGACCGACTCCAACATGCTCGGCGCCACCCACGAGGCCAAGGACCTGGAGCACCTGAGCAGCGGCATCCGCATCGTCAACCCGA